>JAHZKE010000038.1 GCA_022600535.1 Pseudomonadota bacterium | reverse complement strand
TGCCTGCTGCCGTAAATCGCCGCTGTCGCTATTTTCAAGAAAAATAACGGTATAATAAGCATCTTTAATATTTAGCATGATTATTACCACCACCCCCAACATTGAAGGCAAAAGTATCACCGAATATCTCGGTGTGGTTGCTGGCGAAGCCATTATGGGAGCTAATATTTTTAAAGATCTTTTTGCCAGCGTCCGCGATATTGTCGGCGGCAGGTCTTCTGCCTACGAAGCCGAGCTTGAAAAAGCCCGCACCACTGCATTTGAAGACATTGCCGCGAAAGCGCGCGAATTAGGCGCCGAAGCCATTGTCGGCGTTGATCTTGACTACGAAGTAATCGGCACCAATGGCAGTATGCTCATGGTTTCTATCTCTGGCACCGCCGTAGTGGTAAAATGATTGTTTTTCTTCCCCCCCGTATCTAATTATGTCTGCTGCTAAAGAAATACGTAACAAAATTAAAAGCGTAAAAAATACGCAAAAAATTACCAAAGCCATGGAAATGGTCGCCGCTTCTAAAATGCGCCGTGCGCAAGAGCGTATGCGTCATGCCCGCCCATACGGCGGCAAAATACGCGATGTCTGCGCGCACTTATCGCGTGCCAATTCCGAATATCGTCATCCGTTTTTAATTAAGCGCGAGGTCATTCGCAACGCCGGTATTATTGTTGTTAGCAGCGATAAAGGGCTTTGTGGCGGTTTAAATACAAACGTTTTACGCACCACATTAACGCAACTGCGCGAGTGGGAAAAAGACGGCATCGGCGTTTGCGCCACGACTTTGGGCGGCAAGGGGGCGGCTTTTCTCGGGCGGTTGAAAACCAATATCATCTCCAGCTACACGGGTTACGGCGATAAGCCCGAAATTGAAAAAATTGTCGGCGCCATTGGTGTCATGCTCAACGCCTATCGCAATGGCGAAGTAGATTACGTGCAACTGGTCTATACCGATTTTATCAATACGGTGAAACAAGAACCCGTTTCGTGGCAGTTGTTGCCCGTGCCGGAAGAATGGCTACAAGAAGATAAACGCGCGCACTCGTGGGATTACCTCTACGAACCCGAAGCCGCACCAGTCGTTGATCTATTGCTCACCCGCTATGTAGAGGCGGTTATCTATCAAGCCGTTGCCGAAAATATCGCCAGCGAACAAGCCGCCCGCATGGTGGCAATGAAAGCCGCTTCCGATAATGCCGGCAATCTGATTGACGAATTGCAACTGGTTTATAACAAATCACGGCAAGCCGCAATTACCCAAGAAATCGCCGAAATTGTCGGCGGGGCAGCCGCCGTCTAACGATGCTGTTTGCGCGCGCGTTCAAAACGACATGTCTATTATTGGCAGTGCCGCTGTTGTTGGCGGGTTGCACAACTCTGCCGCGCTCGGTTACAACACTGTCGGCAGAAGCCAGCGTTGAACGTTTTGAAGACCCCGAGACAGGCAAGATAGAGTTACTGTTAGAACCAATTGATGTGTGGAACGATAAAGGCGCGAAGCCGGCAGAAGAAATTAGCATCAATGACCATTCTTTATATTTTCGCCTGCGCGAAACCGATACATTTGAACAAGCATGGGTGCGTTTAGGGTTGTTTTGGCATTCGTCGCAAGAAAAGATTATTCTCCCCATTGTGATTACCGGCCCACCCGTCACCATACGAAAGGTGCACATTAAAGCCGACCGCAGTAGTGCCACACTAAAGCTCGCTAAAAATTTCAACTTTGCTCCCGCCGAACGCGCATTTGATAAAAAGCTATCCTCCGCGGCATTCACGATTTCCCCCAACACACTTGCCGCATTGGTTAAAGCAAAAAATGGCTTTATTAATATTGTTACCAACCGCGGCGGATTACAGGTTAATCTCTCTGTTGTCCCCAAACTCGGCGAAAATGACCTAATCGTCAGCGCCAAATATCAATTTGCCGATTTTTATCGCCGTCATCAGGCGATTAAAGAATAAAATCGCGTAAAATATCGTTTTTATCTGCCATATTTATAAGGAAAACAAAAATGAGCGAACAAGCAGAAGGAAAAATTATCCAAATCATCGGTGCCGTTATTGACGCGGAGTTTCCCGTTGATCAAATGCCGAACGTCTATGACGCACTGACCGTACCGGAAGGTAAAGGGTTAGTACTAGAAGTACAACAGCAGTTGGGCGACGGTATTGTGCGCACCATTGCACTCGGGGCTTCCGAAGGGATGCGCCGCGGGCTAACGGTAGTCAACACCGGCGGGCCGATTACCGTCCCCGTTGGCGAAAAAACACTTGGCAGAATTATGGATGTCTTAGGCAACCCCATTGATGAAGCGGGACCGATTGGCGAAGAAAAACGTCGCGCCATTCACCAACCCGCCCCTTCGTACGAAGAATTATCACCCAACCAAGAATTATTAGAAACCGGCATTAAAGTCATTGACTTAATCTGCCCGTTCGCTAAAGGCGGTAAGGTTGGTCTTTTCGGTGGTGCCGGTGTCGGCAAAACCGTCAACATGATGGAATTAATCCGCAACATCGCCATTGAGCACTCGGGATATTCAGTGTTCACCGGGGTGGGTGAGCGCACTCGTGAAGGAAACGATTTCTATCACGAAATGAAAGATTCCAAAGTATTGGATAAAGTTTCACTGGTCTACGGACAAATGAACGAGCCGCCGGGAAACCGCTTGCGTGTCGCATTAACGGGTTTGAGTATCGCCGAAGATTTTCGCGATGCCGGACGTGATGTGTTGCTTTTCGTTGATAACATTTATCGCTACACCTTAGCCGGTACCGAGTGTTCGGCATTGTTAGGACGTATGCCTTCTGCGGTGGGTTACCAACCGACATTGGCAGATGAAATGGGCAGATTACAAGAGCGCATTTCTTCGACCAAAAAAGGGTCTATTACTTCGGTGCAAGCCGTTTACGTGCCGGCGGATGACTTAACCGATCCGTCACCGGCAACAACCTTCGCGCACTTAGATTCAACCGTTGTTTTATCGCGGCAGGTTGCTGAGCTCGGCATTTATCCCGCAGTGGATCCGCTTGACTCAACTTCGCGCCAGTTAGACCCGCTGATTGTCGGCGAAGAGCACTACAACATCGCCCGCGATGTGCAAAATATTTTGCAACGCTATAAAGAATTGCGCGATATTATTGCCATCTTAGGCATGGATGAATTATCGCCCGAAGATAAGTTAGCAGTAACCCGCGCCCGTAAAGTGCAGCGCTTCTTATCTCAGCCGTTCTTCGTTGCCGAAGTATTCACCGGTTCCCCCGGTAAATATGTGTCGCTCAAAGATACCATTCGCGGTTTCAAAGGGATTGTCGCCGGCGATTACGACGACTTACCCGAGCAAGCTTTTTACATGGTCGGCACCATAGAAGAAGCGATAGAACGCGCCGAAAAAATGAAAACGGAAACTTCCGCCTAAATTTGCTAATATTTGCATCCCGATAGGAGCCACTAAATGTCAACCATACAAGTAGAAGTTGTCAGTTCCGAGAAATCATTATATTCGGGCGAAGCCACGATGGTAGTCGCACCGGGATTGATGGGCGAATTGGGCATTATGCCGCAACACGCTCCGTTGCTGACGCAAATTAAACCCGGGGTATTAAAAATCAATTTATCCGATGGCAGCACCGAGTTATTGTATGTTGCCGGCGGGATATTAGAAGTACAACCAGATAAAGTTACCATATTGGCGGATTTCGCCGAACGCAGTGAAGATTTAGACGAATCCCGTGCCGAAGAAGCACGGAAGGCGGCAGAAGAAAAATTGCAAAACAGCAGCGACAGTGATTTGGACTATGCACAAGCACAGGCAGAACTCGCCCGCGCCGTAGCGCAAATTCAAGCCATTCAAAAGTTGCGTAAAATACGCTAACGATTTTAATAATCGTTGCCTTTGTGCATGCGTTAACGCATGACAAAAGGATTTGCCATTGGTGTATCCGATAAATTTAACCAAATTGTTTTTGTCCGTGTGTACTCTAACACGGCTTCTGCTCCCGCTTCGCGCCCATAACCCGATTGATTATAACCGCCAAACGGGGCAATCGGAGAAATGGCGCGATAGGTATTAATCCAACAAATTCCTGCCCGAATTAAACGACTGACGCGATGGGCACGCGCGACATCTTTGGTAAAAATCCCCGACCCCAATCCGTACTGCGTATTATTTGCCAGTGCGATGGCTTCTTCTTCGCTGTCAAATGCCAATAATGACATAACGGGACCAAACATTTCTACCTGTAGGGTGGCGGTGTCGGCAGAATGACACTCTACTAATGTGGGTTGAAAAAAGTTCCCCGCAGCCAACGGCGGCGGTAAGGTTACCCGCGCCCCGCCAAAGTGAATGGTCGCTTGTTGTTGCTTGGCAGCGGCGAGTGTTTGTTCTATGCGCTCTATTTGCGCCGGTGTGCAAAGCGGGCCCATCTGTGTTTCTGCCTGTTGCGGATCGCCGACAATAATGTTTGCGGATTTTTGCCGAATGTTTTCAATGAGGGCGGGTAAGACACTGCGCTGTACTAATGCGCGCGATGCCGCCACACACGATTGACCACTGGCACCAAAGTTACCGGCAATCAGTCCGTTTGCTGCACTTTCTAAATCGGCATCGGCAAAAATTAACAGCGGTGATTTCCCTCCCAATTCTAAACTGGTTACCGCAAAATTATTTGCGGTATGGCGCACAATGTGTTGCGCTGCTTCGGTCCCGCCCGTAAATGCCAAACGGTCAATGTCGGGGTGTGCTGCCAACGGGGCGGCGCAATTTTCAACATCACCGCACAAAACCGAAACAACACCGGCGGGGAAACCGACTTCTGCGAGCAAACGGGCAAAGTACAACATGGCACAGGGAGCAATTTCTGATGCTTTTAAGATTACCGAACACCCTGCCGCCAATGCCGGTGCCAGCTTGGTTGCCGCTAAAAACATTTGTGCATTCCACGGCACCACTGCCAACACGACTCCGATTGGCTCCCGCACGGTGTAAACCTGCATTTGCGGTTTATCAATCGGCAAGGTTGCGCCTTCTATTTTATCGGCAAGCCCGGCATAGTAACGATAATAATCGGCAACGTAGCGGGTTTGCTGTCGGGTTTCGGTCGCCAATTTACCGCTGTCGGCGGTTTCTATTCTGCCTAATTCATCTGCATGTTGTTCTATTAAATCGGCGAGTTTATACAATAATTTTCCGCGGGCGGTCGCCGTCATGTCGCGCCAAGCGGCAGTATTTTGCGCTTGTTTTGCCGCGGCAATGGCTTGCTCTACTTCCTTGTTACCCGCAAGCGCAAATTGCGCCCACGGTTGCGCGGTGGCGGGGTTGTGGCTGTCCATTTTGCCGCAACCGTCGCTCCATTCGCCGCCGAGGTATAAAGGATAGTAAGGAAGATTGTTACAACTGCTCATTAAATCATTATAGCAAATTGCCCTTTAATAGACGGTGCATGCAATAGAAATCACCGCCCCCTCTATCGGCTGTTATCGGGTAACTGCTATAATTCTGCATGTCTAAAATTTCTGACGGCATCCAAAATAGCGATAAGCAAGCCGCCCTCATCCCTTTTATTACTGCCGGCTTTCCCTTTCACGATTCTACTGTCGCCATGTTGACGGCACTTGCCGATGCGGGTGCGGATGTGATTGAATTAGGGGTTGCATTTTCTGACCCAATGGCAGATGGAAGTGCGATTCAACGCGCCAATGAGGTTGCTTTGGCGAATCAGGTTTCTTTACCCACCACTTTGGCGCAAATCCGCGAGTTTCGCCAAAGCAATACTCACACGCCGTTGGTGCTGATGGGGTATGCAAATTCTTTTATTAATTATCACGGCGATTTTGCTGCCGATGCCCACACCGCCGGGGTTAACGGGGTGATTATTGTTGATTTAGCCGATCGCGACCGCGTGCAGTGGCGGCAACAACTCTCTGCTGTTGATATTGACTTAATTTCCCTGATTGCGCCGACAACGGCGCCTGAACGGATGAAAACAATCGCAACAACGGCGCAGGGGTTTTTATATTTTATTTCTCTGCGCGGAGTAACGGGGGCGGCACACTTACAAACAAATGATATTCGCACGCAAGTGCAAAATATTCAACGCCTGACGCCCGTCCCCGTGGCAGTCGGGTTTGGTATTCGCACTGCCGAACAAGCACAAGAAGTTGCCGGCATTGCCGATGCAGTGGTGATTGGTAGCCGTCTGATTGAAATTGCCGAAGCCAACCCCGCCGACGCCCCTGCCGCCGTTGCCGAATTTATGTCCACCGTTACCCAAGCACTGCGATGAATTGGCTCTCCAGCATTCTCCCCGGCATTAAGAAAAAAAAGCCCGACCGCGGCAGTGTCCCCGAGGGCGTGTGGGAACAATGCAAACAATGCGCGACGACGGTCTATACCCCCGAGAAAGAAAAAAATCTCTGGATTTGCCCGCATTGCAACTATCACGAACGCATTAATGCACCGCGCCGCGCCGCTATTTTATTTGATGAAACGCCGACCGTGCAAGAGTTCGCAAGTGAAGTCCGCTCGTACGATTTTTTAAAGTTCAACGATGGTAAAACTTATCAGGAGCGTTTAGAAAAATCGCAAGCGGGCGATTCCCGTCGCGAAGCCATCCGCACCTATTACGGCACGGTCAACGAAGTGCCGTTAGTCGCCGCTATTTTTGATTTTACCTTTATGGGCGGTTCTATGGGAAGCGTTGTCGGCGAACGTTTTGTCCGCGGGGTAGAGGAAGCGATTACACGCAATGTGCCCTTTGTTTCGTTCACTGCTTCCGGCGGGGCGCGAATGCAGGAAGGGGTTACCGCGTTATTTCAAATGGCAAAAACTACGGCGGCACTATCACGCTTAGCCGAAAAAAAATTACCCTATATTAGTATTTTAACCGACCCCACAACGGGAGGGGTTGCTGCCAGTTTTGCGATGATTGCCGATGTGGTGATTGCCGAACCAAAGGCATTGATTGGTTTTGCCGGACCACGAGTGATTCAAGAAACCGTACGCGAACAATTACCCGAAGGGTTCCAACGTAGCGAATTTTTATTAAAGCACGGCGCCGTTGATATGATTTGGGAACGGCGCGAATTACGCAATAAATTATCCGAGTTACTGACTCTTTTGACGGCGAACCCCGGACAATAGATTACTTAAATGCTTCTGCCAACGCGGCAATGTGCGTAACCGATAAGCCGCAACAACCCCCGAATACTTGCACTCCTGCTGCCCGCCACTGCTGACAGTATTGCACAAATTGTTGCTCACTGATCTGCTGCGATAAATCTAACGCCTCCTTCTCTTGCCGCCGCTTCGGCATGGAATCGGGATAGGTCATGGTCACTCCTGCCCACTGCGCTTTCAATAACGCTAAAGCGGTTTGCGTTAATGGCGCCTCGGTGTGCATCATCCCGGCAACATCGGCACCGGCGCAACCAATCGCACCAATGGCTTTGCTAAAATCAGTCGCCGCGCTGCTGTAGGTAACAAGCCCGCCCGCTGCCCCACCTGCCCCCGCCAATGCAGAAAACCCCAACCACAGCGGCAACCTTGCCGCCTGCACGGCGCGCATAATGGCGGGGGAATATTCAATATCCCCCAACATTTCTGCCATAATAAAATCACAACCGCCCGCTTTGTGCAAACACGCCATTTGGTAACAATCGTCTTCAAATTGTGCCGGCGAACGCGCCGGCGACCACTCCCCGACTCGTGTCGGGCGAGTATGGGCAATAGAGCCGGCAACGAGTACGGGCTGTTGTGTATGACTGCTGGCGTTAATGGCAATTTCTACGGCTCGCTTGTTGAGGTCAACAAACTTATCGCCCATTTGCAACGGGTTAAGTATTTCACGCGTGCTGGCAAAGGTATTCGCGATAATAATTTCTGCCCCGGCGCTAATGTAATCACGGTGAATCGTTTCTAATATCTGCGGGTGTGTTTCTGTTGCTAAGGCACACCAAGCCCGTCCCTGCATGGCAACGCCTCGCCGTTGTAATTCGGTGCCGACCGCACCATCCATAATAACGATGTCGCCGTTGGCAAGTTTGTCTTGCAAACGCTGATAATTATTGACGGCGGCTTTCTTTTCCATTCTTAATTCTATCATTTGTTTATATTTTTTGTTAAAACAAGGGTAAAAATCATTATAATCGTTTATATTATGAAATTTCTTATTCTCAAATATTTAATCTCTGCCGCTATTATTACCTTTGTTTCGGAAATTGCCAAGCGGTTAGACCGTGTCGGTGCTTTAATCGCCTCCTTGCCATTGGTCACGTTGTTAGTGCTGGTGTGGCTTTATATAGAAGGGCAACCGACAGAAAAAATTTCTAATCATGCTTGGTATACGTTTTGGTATGTTCTTCCCACCCTACCGATGTTTGCGGCATTTCCTTTTCTCATGAAACACTTCGGCTTTTGGCTTACCCTTGCCCTCAGTATGCTCATCACGCTGATTTGTTTTGTTATTGTTGCCTTGCTGGCACGTAAAATCGGTGTTGCTTTAATCTAAGCCAATTCTAAGCAAAGCGAAATGCGCTAACGAAAAATGTATTTATTTTGCGACTTCTTGTAGAATCGCCCTTATGTCGCGCACTTATAATTTTTGCCCTGGTCCCGCTGCTCTGCCTGATGCGGTTATTTATCAGGCACAAGCTGAACTGCCCGAATTGGGCGATTGTCGTGCGTCGGTTATGGAAATTTCACATCGGAGTGCGGCATTTCTCAACATCTACCAACAAACCGATGCGCGCTTGCGCGAAGTAATGAATATCAGCGATGATTATGCCGTCCTCTTTTTAGCCGGCGGGGCAACTGGACAAGCGGCGGCGGTGCCACTCAACTTAACCGCGCACAATCAGCACGCCGCTTATATTATCAGCGGGCATTGGTCGCGCCGTGCGGCAGAAGAAGCGCGCCGTTATTGTCAAGTTACGATTGCCGGTGATAGTGCGGCACAACAGTACACCACTTTACCAACGGAATTGACGATTCCCGCGGATACTGCCTATTTACATATTGCCGAAAACGAAACCGTGCACGGCGTGGAATACGCCAACCTACCGACAACAACGCTGCCATTAGTTGCCGATTTATCTTCTAATATTGCCACACGGGTCATTAATGTGAATGATTACGGGCTGATTTACGCCGGCGCACAAAAAAACCTCGGCATTGCCGGTGTTACCCTTGTTATTGTGCGGCGGGAACTCATCCACCCGCAAGCGCAAACGCCATCGGTCTGGGATTATCAAAAACAAGAAAAATCCACCTCTATGTATAACACCCCGCCCACTTTTCAAATTTATCTGATGGGGTTAATGCTGGATTGGATTAAACAACAAGGCGGCGTCGCGGCGATGGAAAAAATCAATTCGCAAAAATCGCGTTTGCTGTACGATTATTTAGATAGCACGGATTTTTATCTCACGCCCGTCAATTCCCGCCATTGCCGCTCGCGCATTAATATTCCTTTTCTCCTTGCCGAAGAATCACTCACTGCTGATTTTCTTGCCGGTTGCGCAGAGTCGGGCTTGTTGGGGTTGGCGGGGCACAAAGTTGTCGGCGGTGTTCGCGCTTCGCTGTATAACAGTATGCCGCTTGCCGGCGTAGCGGCATTGGTAGAATATATGCGACTGTTTGAACAACAACGAGGATAAAGAATACAAAACACGCCGGCAGCTCACTTTTGCCGCTTTTGGTTTCACATGAAACAATCGCTAATAGACAATGATAAAATAATCTTATGAAACATATTTTAGTCGGTGCCAGCGGCAGTATTGCCTGCTATAAAACCGCGCTGTTAGTGCGCCAATTACGCGCCCATCAGTGCACGGTGCAAGTGATGTTGACTCCGGCAGCGGCGCGGTTAGTCGGCGCCCCCACTTTTCGCGCCCTCTCGGGCGAACCCGTATTACAGGAAGAATGGCAACAACCGCAAAGTAAGGACGGGATGGATCATATCGCGGCGGTGCGGCGGGCGGATTTATTGTTAATTGCCCCTGCCAGTGCCGATTTTATTGCCAAAGCCGCCAACGGCATTGCCGATAACTTATTACTGGCGAGTTTTTTAGCCGCCGAATGCCCAATTTATCTGGCACCGGCAATGAACCGACAAATGTGGGCAGCCGCGGCAACACAGCGCAATTTAGCTCAGTTACAAGCGGATGGCGTAACGATTTTAGGGCCCGCCAGTGGCGAGCAGGCATGCGGTGAAAACGGCACCGGACGCATGTTGGAAGTAGAAGAGATCATCAGCGCGGCACTCGCCCCGCAACCGCTTGCCGGTAGACAAATTGTCGTTAGCACGGGGGCAACCGTAGAAAATTTAGACACCATGCGCACGATTAGCAACCACAGTAGCGGGCAAATGGGGTTTTGTCTGGCGCAAGCCGCCAAAGAAATGGGCGCAACGGTGCGCTGTGTTGCCGCACAAACCAGTTGCCCGCCGCCGGCAAACATTCCGCTACGGCGAGCCATCAGCAATAAAGCCATGCAACAAGCCGTATTAGAAGAAACCGCAACTGCCGATTGGTTTTTTTCAGCCGCGGCAATCGC
>JAHZKE010000037.1 GCA_022600535.1 Pseudomonadota bacterium | reverse complement strand
TTGACTTTAATCGGCTCTTTTAATTCGGCAAGCGGGGTAATACAGGCAAGGGCGTTTTTACCATTGACATTAACACCATCGGAGCCGCAAACCCCTTCGCGACAGGAGCGGCGTAACGCTATAGAATCGTCATGGTCGGACTTGATATAAACCAACGCATCCAGCAACATTTTTGCAGTTGGCGGTAGTGTCAGGTCAAAGTCCTGCATGTAGGGCTTGGCGTCAACTTCCGGGTTATAACGATAAATGGAAAATTTCATATCAGGTTCCTTATCATCCTAAAGAGGTATGCAGTCAGGGGGCTATATTACCATAAAGTATTATAGTTAGGCAGGTTATTTTTTTGCAGTGCAGCATGGGCAAACAACAAGGCAGAAAAATAGAGCAGGATTAAAATCGGTATAATAAACTGCATTCTATTTATTACCCGATTATGTCTATCCCTCAGGAATTTATCAACGAACTTAACGAACGCGCCGATTTGGTGGAGTTGGTGGGCGGGCAGGTTAAATTGGAGCGGCGCGGTAGTAATTTTGTCGGGTTGTGTCCGTTTCATACTGAAAAAACGCCATCTTTTACCGTATCGCCCGAAAAAGGGTTTTATCATTGTTTTGGTTGCGGGGCAAACGGCAACGCCCTTGGTTTTATTCAACAGCATTATGCGGCAGATTTTCTGACCGCAGTAGAAAAATTGGCGATGATGCAGGGGATGGAAGTCCCCCAACAAGCGGGCAGTAGCGAAAACAACACAAAACGCCAACAAATCACGTCATTATTAGCGAAGGCGATGCAGTATTTTGAACAGCAACTACGTTTGCATGAGGGCGCGAAAGAATATTTAAAAAGCCGCACATTGACGGGAAAAACCGCCTCACTTTACAAAGTGGGTTATGCCCCGAAAGAGTGGGACGGACTAAAAAAAGCATTGAGCGATAAAGAAGCATTGCTGGCAGATGCGGGGCTTGTTCGCATAAAGGACAAGGATAGTTACGATTATTTTAGAGATAGGATTATCTTCCCGATTATTGATACCAATGAGCGCGTCTGCGGCTTTGGCGGGCGGGCGATGGATGACGAAAATCCGCCGAAATATCTTAATTCGTCAGAAAATGATTATTTTTCTAAACGGCGTTTATTGTTTGGCTTACCGCAAGCCATGAAAGCCGCGCAACAAAAAAAGCGTTTGATTATTTGCGAAGGATATATGGATGTGCTGATGTTGGCGCAAGCGGGCTTTAGCGAAGCCGTTGCCACAATGGGCACAGCGGCAACTGCTGAACAAATGAAAAAAGCGATTCGCTTTGCGCCGAATATTTATTTTGCTTACGACGGCGATGTCGCGGGGCAAAAAGGTGCATTTCGTGCCATGCAAGGCGTGCTGCCGGCATTGAAAGACGGGATTAGTGTCCATTTTTTATTTTTACCACAAGGGCACGACCCCGACAGTTATTTACGTGCTAATGGCAGCGATGCCTTTGAACAGTTATTAACCAACGCCCAATCCTTGGGGGATTATCTGGCAGAAACATTATGGCAACAAGCGGATGCGACCAGCAGCGAGGGGCGGGCAACCAGTGTTTTGAAAGAAGGGGAGCAGTTGTTGCGATTGATTGATAATAGCGATGCTCCTGCTTGGCGCAGTGTTTTAGAGAAAAGAATAGAACAACGCGCGGGCGGTGTTTCTATGGAACAGATAAAAAAAGCGCAAAGTGCAAAGTTAAAGCGCGCCCCGCGGGTGCAACCCAAAACCGTATTCCGCATGCAGCCGCAAAGTTTGCTTTATAACTTGCTCTGTTGTTTAACCGCCAAACCCTCCTTAGCCGAGACCCTACCGCTAACGCTCCCCTTACCGGGCGCAATGCAGGATGTAGAAGTCGTCAATATAGTGCTATCGCGCTTGCGTTGGCACATGCCGGATGAAGATAATGAGGAAGAAAGCAAATTAGACGTAATAGCAACAGTAGAAGAAAACGGCTACCCGCAATTAGCCCAACAATTACGCGACAGCGTAACCGGACGCCATTCGCGCGCGTTAGATATAGAAGCAGAATTAAAAGTAGTCGTCACAGAATTAGAGCAGTTGCATCACAAATTATCAGGAAAAAGCAAATCAGATAATTTAAAGAAAATCCAACAAATGTTAGCAGAGTAAGATAACAGCTCGCTTGGCTCGTAGAGTTAAAGACAAGTCCAGTGCGCTAAACTCAAAACCAATCGCTCACTGAGCTTGTAGAAGTGCCCCCCAGATAAAAAGAAGCCGCTGGCTGAGCTTGTCGAAGCCTCCCCAGAGTGTGCAACTAACGCGATTAGATTATCCTACACCTATTACTTATTATCTTCTATAATCTGCTCCAATTCTTCAATACTTAAATCTGGCTGCCTCCGATGAATCATTGCATGACAATTAGGGCAAACGGGTCTTAAATCTTTAATAGGGTCTACTTCGTACTCTTGCCCAATAGTTGATAGTGCTACAAGGTGGTGTACATGGATATATTTTTCACCTCTTGCACCGTATGTCTTTTGAAAATCAAAATCGCAAACAGCGCACTTATAACCATAACGGTCAATACATTTTTTTCTTGCTTTTGAATCTCTTTCATAGGCATTTACCGTAATTTGTCTTACTGCTCCTTCAACGCTTGTTTCAGATACACCTGATTCTTCTGCTAAGGTAGTAGATGTCTCATCTTCTAAGAAATTTAAATAATAATTGTTATTGATAATTATCCTTAAGAAACCGTGTGTTTTTAATTTCTGTGTTCTTGTATTTTTTATGATTTCTGCTTCATCAAGTATTACGTTTTTCAACTTTTCATATTCTTCAACAGTTTGTATATCGTAAATTGATTTTTTTTGAATTCTATTTTTTAAATTTGGATATATTTTTCTGTTTAATTGTAGGTCATTAGAGTAAGTCGCAATAGTAGATTCTTTAAAATTTGTATTATCTCTTAACCAATTTCTAAAATTTTTTTTATCAATCATTTTTATTTCCTAATTTGATATATTAAATTAGAAATAATTGTATTACATCTTTTGAAAACGGGGAAATAATTTAACCCTCGTCTCTCGCTCACTGAGCTTGTCGAAGTGCCGTCAACTAATATGAGGGAAGTTTGAAACCACGCTCTATGGCACTTCGATACTTCGGCAGGCTCAGCACAGGCAGGATCAGTGAGCGACTGTTAAAAATATCTTTCACTGAGAGTAATTTAGATTATAATTAACTTAAATTCCACCTCAAATTGAAATAGGAAATTATCAATGCTTAACAAAAACCTAATTAACGGCGAGTGGCTTGCCGGTGACGATGAAATTAAAAATATTAATCCTTCTGATACCAGTGATGTTATTGGGGATTATTCTTGTGCGACTTTGACGCAGTTGGAGGATGCGGTTAATGTTGCCCGTCAAGCGCAACAGGGCTGGCGACAGTGCGGGATTGAGGCGCGGCAAGCGGTGTTGCAACAGGTGGGTAATGAACTGATGGCGCGGGCGGAAGAATTAGGAAAATTACTGAGCCGCGAAGAAGGGAAACCGTTGGCAGAGGGTAAGGGCGAGGTCTACCGCGCCGGACAATTTTTTACTTATTATGCTGCCGAAGCGTTGCGCGAGTTAGGAATGAATGCCGATTCCACCCGCCCGAATATTGAAATTGATGTGCGCCGTGAACCGATGGGCGTGGTGGCGGTGGTGTCGCCGTGGAATTTTCCTACTGCTACGGCGAGTTGGAAGATTGCTCCCGCATTGGCGTTTGGTAATGCGGTGATTTGGAAACCGGCGAGTAATACGCCGGCTTCTGCTTGGGCGGTGGCGGAGATTTTTTCACGCACGGCGTTGCCGGCGGGTGTTTTTCAACTGCTCGCTGGCGGTGGCGGCACCTTGGGCAATGCGCTGGCGGCACACCCGAAAATAGATGCGATTTCTTTCACGGGGTCATACACTACGGGGGTGGAGATTGCCAAAGCGGCAGCGGCGAATTTAACGAAGTTTCAATTAGAGTTAGGTTCTAAAAATGCGCTGGTGGTAATGGACGATGCCGATGTGGATGCGGCGGTAGCGGCGGCATTGGGCGGCGGTTATTCCGGTAGCGGGCAAAAATGCACGGCGTCTTCGCGTTTATTGGTGCATAGCAAAGTGCATGATGAATTTATTGAGAAACTTACGGCAGCATTGGCAGGGTTTAAAGTGGGGAATGCACTGGCGGCAGATACTAAAATGGGTCCCGTGGTCAGTAATACGCAGTTGCAGGAAAATCTAAAATGGATAGAACGGATTAAAAGCAGTGATGCCGAAATTGTTTGCGGTGGTGAGCGGTTGGCGTTGGCAGAGGAGGGCTACTATATGTCGCCGGCGTTGGTGGTCAATAGCATCAATGAAATGGACTTCAACCGTGCTGAAATGTTTGCGCCGATTGCCGCGGTGCAAAAAATAAATTCTTATGAAGAAGGGTTAGCGATTGCCAATGATACCGATTACGGTTTGGTGGCGGGGATTTTCACCCGTTCGTTAGCGCGGGCAACGCATTTTCGCCGTTCGGTAGAGAGCGGTTGTGTTACGGTCAATTTACCGACTGCGGGGACTGATTACCATGTGCCGTTTGGCGGGCGTAAAAATTCCAGCTTTGGCGCGCGCGAACAGGGCACGGTCGCAGTGGAGTTTTATACGCAAATGAAAACGGCTTATATCTCTGCGGGGACACCCCAGTAATGCGGGCACCGCGTATTGATTGTTTGCAATATGCCAACTGGTCGGAAAAAATTTTCCGCCAGATGAATGCCGGTGCGGTGGATGCTGTGCATGTTACGATTGCCTATCACGAAAATTTTCGTGAGATGACGCACAATATTGCGGCGTGGAATCGCCACTTTCGCCGTTACCGCGATTTAATTGTGCAGGGGTTTAGCGCTGCCGATGTAGAAGCGGCACAGCAGCAAAAACGCACGGCAATTTTTTATGGCTTGCAAACGCCGGCACCGATAGAGGACGATATTGGGTTAGTGGAAATTTGCCATCGCTTAGGGGTGCGCTTTATGCAGCTGACTTATAATAATCAATCCCTCCTCGCCGGCGGTTGTTATGAGCCGGACGATAGCGGTGTGAGCCGTTTCGGGCGCGATGTGATTGCCGAGATGAATCGCGTCGGGATGGTGGTGGATATGAGCCACTCGGGAGAACGCTCTACTTTGCAGGCAATTGAATGTTCCGAACGCCCGATTGCAATTACCCATGCCAACCCGAAGTGGTGGCACGATTGCGCGCGCAACCAAACCGATACGGTGATTCGCGCATTGACTGAGTCGGGCGGGATGTTAGGGTTTTCGCTGTATGCGCACCACTTAAACGGCGGTAGTCATTGCGGCGTGGATGATTTTTGTCAAATGGTGGCAGATGCCGTCAGCCGCTACGGTTGCGAGCAGTTGGGTATTGGCTCGGATTTGTGTCAAGACCAACCCGATGAAATTGTCAAATGGATGCGTAATGGCAGGTGGCGGGTAGAAGAGGAAGACGATGCCCCGGCGGTGTTTCCTCAGCAGCCGTCGTGGTTTGAAGATAATCTTGGTTTTGATAATATCGCCGCGGGGCTAAAAAAGGTTGGGTTAAACGAAACAGAAATTGCCGCCATTATGGGCGGTAACTGGTTGCGTTTTTATCGCGATTCATTTGCGCCGCAAGTATAAAATAATGTCTGTTGCAAACGCCAGCACTAATAACACGAGCACGGTGATTGCAGCAGCAGAACAAATGCGCTTAGCGCGGATTGGTTCTTTTTTTCCGACACGTTTGAGTTTTATGCGTACTTTGTTGCGCTATCTCTCCAATCATCAGGCGCAAGTGACAAGACAGGTGTGGAATATTAACGCCGAAGGTTACGGGCATGCGGTCTATACCGTGCGCGTTGATGAACAGGATTATAGTTTAGTGGCGTTTAGTAATACCTTGGCGGATGAACAACGCAGCGATCGCGTGGTTGCCGAATCTTGGGACAGCACTTATGCGTTATATGACGGCATTCCCGATGCCGCCGAAATTGAACGTTTGGCAGCGAATGTGCCGCTACAGGAAGGCGGTAGATATAACGCCAGCGAGTTGGTGTTGAGCCGTGCCAATAAATCGGTACGCTTTTTTAATCACACGGTAGAACAATTAGCCGCCGGCAAACAGCCCGATCATGCATTAATGATTTCTATCGGTTATTTAATGCGCACGACGGCGGTGTATGGCAATGGAAAATTCGGCATTGCCGACCGTGCGGCGATTGCCAATCGACGTATCTTTCAGCCGCCGTTTCAAGCGGAGTTATTAGCGGTTTGGTTGATTCGTATTTTTACTTGCGATTTGGTGGAACACATCGCCTGCACCCGCGCGCCGCAAACAGCAGTAACACTGACGGCGCGTAACCGTCGCTTTATCGGCATTGGTAATGCAACGGGGTTAGGGATGGCGCCGTTTTTAATTACCCATCCGCTGTTATTGCACCAGTGGGTAGATACGCGCAACCGTGCCTTGCAACAGGTGTTGCAGCAAACAGTAAGCACGCCCGAATTTTGTCAGCGGGTGCAACAGTTGTTATTACGCGCCCAGCTGCATTTGCAACAGTGGTCGGTGGCAGATGCCATACAACAGGAGCGGATTGTTGTTTTGCGTGCGGAGTGGAATGCGATTATTGCGCAGGTAACAACGGATTGGTTAATGCGCCCGTCGGCACGGCAGCGTTTATATCAACAGGTCGCGCAGTGTTCTTTAGAATGTCAGGAATTAATGATTGCCTTATTGTTAGAAACAGAGGAAGCACTCAATGCATTGACGACTGAGATGAGTAGCGAACGGTTGTTTGTCATGCAACCGACAATGACGGTCGCGCAATTACAGCAACTGGTGCGGGATAATTTTTCTTGGGCGTTGATGCTTGATTATAACGACAAGGAACAATCGCATTGGTTTTGGTATGTATCGGCAGAAAAATTAGAACCGCGTTTGGGGGACCGCTATCAAATTGCCGGCAGCGAAAAAGAGCAACCTTTAGATATCGCCCGTCAAGTTAAAGAATTGTCGCGGCTGTTGTCGCGCTTGGAAGGAGCAGATAAACAACAAACAGTTGCAGAATTTTTACTGCAACAGCCGCAATTACGTTATGCGGTGCGCCGTGTGCAAACGCAAGCGCATTATCCTTATAGTGAAGTGCAGGATAATTTAATTGCGGCGGCTTGTCGTCCGATTGATTTGTTACGTTTTAAATTATCTTTTTTCGGCGCGAGTAAGTTTGACCCCAAGTCAGATTTATGGACACGGATTACTCTTTTTCAAGGCGCACCGACAGCAGAAACATTGCAAGCGGGCGATGCTGATGATTGGTGGTTGCCGGTGTATCAGCAAGCGGAATAATGCGTTATTCTGCTAACGAAGTAGAAGCGGCATTAACAAAAGCCGCGGTTGCGAAGTGCTATCCTTATGGGCTTGCAACCGATATTGCCGCTGCTGCGGTGCTGTTGTCGGCGTATGGCGTTGATGGCGTGCGGGGGGCGTTAGATGCGATTGTCGCTGCGGATTTTTCGTTGCCTGATAGTGCAGGGGACGCGGGAGGCGTTGGACGCGAAGTAAAAGATACTGCCGATAAAATTCATTTGCACGATTGCCGTGCCGCCGCACTGGGAACGGTAGCGGCAGAGTTGGCGTTGGCGACAACAAAAACAGTACATTGCCATTGTGTTGATTCGCCGTTGTTGTTGGCGGGGTTTGTTGCTTTGGCGGCGGGGCGCTACGGGGTGTCGTATCAATTTAACGTTGCTGATTCCTGTATTGAAATCCCCGAATGTTGTTCGCTTGTAGAAATTGCAGAATTGTCAGCAGGCAGTAATGTATTATTGAAAATATCGGCAACCTCCGCCACAACCCCGCTACGCACTACCGCAGGGGGTGTAGAAGTCGCAGCGCAAGATTGGCAAACGATTCAAATGTTAGCGGCGCAAACTTATGTTGCCGCCACAGCAGAATCGCGCAGTCAAGGTGCTGGTGCGGGAGAGATTGACAACGATTGATAGCTTGCCTCGGTCGTAAAATTAAATCAAGTCCAGTGTACTAAACTAAAAACAAGTCGCTCACTGCGTCCGCCGAAGCTCGCTCTGGGGCACTTCGACAAGCTCAGTGAGCGACTTATCAACGTTAAATTTCCCTCCGACGGAGTGGAGCGCCGAATAGCGCGGGGAATTTAATCGGCGCCACTCAGTAAGCTTGTTTTATATTGGTGGATTAAATACTTTACAATTCTCTTTTTATGACTGAAAAATCTACTCAAACTGCTATGGCGCGGTTAGTTACTGCATACGAAAACACCCTCGCTGCCCATTTGCCGCCGGGGGCGACTGTTTGTATTGCGCTATCGGGCGGGATGGATTCCAGCGTATTGTTGCATGTCGCCCTGCAACGGCGGCAACAGTGGCGGGTTACGGCGTGTCATGTCAATCACGGCATTAGCCGCCGCGCCCCGCAGTGGGAAGAATTTTGCCGCCATTTATGCGCCGAAGCAGAGGTGCCGCTAACGGTGAAGTGTGCCACCCCGCCGAGTGCCAACGGCGGTAGCGAAGAGTGGGCGCGGGCGATGCGCTTGCAGGCGTTTGCACAATTATCGGCAGATGCGGTGATTGCCGCCCATCATGCAAATGATCAAGCTGAAACGGTGTTGTTTCGTTTGTTGCGCGGCAGTGGTGTGCACGGTATTGCGGCAATGGATACCCGCGCAACGCCGGCAGGGGTGGATATTTTGCGCCCGTGGCTCAATATTGAACGCTGTTTAATTGCCGCGTATGCAATGGAGCAACGTTTGCATTGGGTAGAGGATGAGGATAACAGTAATTTATCGCGGCGGCGTAATTTTTTACGTTGGCGCGGCTTACCAATGCTGACGCAGGGGTTTGAAGATTGCAATGCCATGTTGGCGGCTGCAGGGCGGCGAATGCGCGAAGGGTCGGAATTGTTGTTACAACTGGCGGAGCAGGATGAACAAGCGGCACGGCAAACAGATGGTGGCTTACAAGCGGCTTATTTTTGTTCGTTGGGCGAAGCGCGGATTCGTAATTGGTTGTATCGTAGTTTAGTGTTGCGGCGGCAACGCTTTAGCGAACGGCTGATTAGCGAAGCAGCGCGACAAATTATGAATCACCAACAAGCGAAACATACGTGTTTTTATTTTAAAGAATTTTCCCTGCGTTGTTGGCGCGGCGCGTTGTATTGGCAGCAAGAATTACCGCCTCTGCCGGCGGATTTTTCCTGTCCGATTACGGTGGCGGCAGGGACAACAGAATTGCCCGCATTGGGCGGGCGTTTGGTGTTGGCGCCCACTCTGCGCGGCGGTTTAGCACCGGATAAAATAGGCGCGGTGTTGCAGCTGCGGTTGCGGCAGGGCGGCGAGCGGCTGACCCCTCCCGGGCGGCACACGCGCAGCGTGGCAAATTTGTTGCAGGAAGCGGCGATTTTCCCTTGGCGGCGGCAACAACTGCCGTTTTTATTTGCCGGTGCGTCTGGCGTGTCCGCAGGAAAATTAGCGGCAGTAGCAGGGGTGGCACTGGCGGCAGAGTTTTGTAATACCCCCGAACACCCTGGGTTATCGTGCCATTTTGAGTGGGATTGATTTTTGTTTTTTCTTTATGCTATAATAAAAAGATTAACAATTTTCCATAAAAAAGAGAGAGAAGCCAAAAATGTTTATACCCCCCCTTGTATTAAAATACCTTAAAGTATTTTTTATATTATTTTCTACAGCATTATTATCTGCTTGCTTAGGTGGCGGTGGCGGTGGCAGTTTTTCATTGCCTGAAGTGGGGGATGATTCACCATTACCGCCGACAGTAGCATATCCATTGGGTGGTAGTATTACAACCTATATCGATTATGTCGATACTTTCGGTGCAACACTAACTGCTATTAATGCCGGTGCGGTTAATCGTTATTATTCGCAAAGCTACGATGATAGCTCAAAAATGAATGACGCGAATGAAAATTTTCTGCAATTTATAGATGCTGATGATGGAGTTAGTGATGATTCTGGCAGACCCTCTTATTATTGGGAAATCGTTAATGGCAGTAATGCCAATGAATCGCCCATATTTTATGAATATTACCTTGCACCGGATGGCGCAAAAGCAACAGTGCGTGCGGTGTCTTATCTCGGTGATGAAAAATTGGCTTCGGGGACTAAAATAACAGTGGCAGTGGATGACGCGACCAATATCGAAATAGATTTAGTTAATGCTAATACAATTATGTTTGGCAGCCGAGAATTTACATTAGATGATTATAGTTACGAAGTATGGAAGCATTCTGATGTATGTAGCACTGGAAATTGTGTCACTCAAGTATCAAATA
This sequence comes from Pseudomonadota bacterium, assembly GCA_022600535.1. Lineage (GTDB taxonomy): Bacteria > Pseudomonadota > Gammaproteobacteria > Tethybacterales > Persebacteraceae > JAHZKE01. The sequence continues at coordinate 5,995 of JAHZKE010000037.1, read as the reverse complement.
TTGCCAGTCATTCTTATTTTATTAAAGCAGATTATGCGGCAATTTATTTTTCCCATCATGCTTCAACTGTTACAGGAGATGCAACAGAAGGTGCTTTGAAAGCTGGAAGACATTATGGAGTTCTTACTGAATCTGAAAATATTTCACTAACAGGTGATGTGACTTATGATATTCATTCGCTTGGTTCATATACCAATAATACTGATCACAGTAAAGATAAAATATTGTGGGGGACGGGTTCTGTATCGGCAGATTTTAATAATGGAAACTTTACGCTAAACTTGAATGTAGATGACCATAATGGTGATAATTTTTTGGATATTACTAATGTGCAGCTTAGTTTATCTCTTGATAGGAACCAAATTCTTTTGGATTGTGGTACTGGAGTTTTCTGTTCTTCAGGTGGTAGTTTAGTGTATCCTGCCAATCTTCCTGATGGTACTACTGTAAATCCTTTGGATACGTTCAGTTTTACAGATCTTAGTACTACTGACCCCATCACTGTTAATCAAGAGCTTAAAATAGGGGCATCGTTTTACGGACCGAATGGAGAAGAAATTGCTGGTGGAATTCGTCAGACTCCTCCGGATACTGATCATGATGTGTCAATAGTTTTTATCGGCAAACGATAATAATCTCTACATTATTTATTATAAAGGCACGCTTTTTAAGCGTGCCTTTATAATTTAATTGCTAAAAAAGAGGTCACTTGAAAAAAAACATTTTAATATTAGTATTGTCGTGCTTGCTGTTTATATCTTCTACAGCAAGTACTGAGGATATTTTGCGTGATAATAAAAATCCGTTAGAGGCGGCAAATTTATTAATAATAGAAGGTCAATTTGAAGATGCAGAGAAATTTATTCTTTGGATATTGAAAGACCCACAAGCGCCGGAAGCATTACGTGAAAATTTGTACTATTTTCTTGGTTTATCCTTATCCGGACAAAAAAAATATAAACAAGCGATAGAGGTTTTTCGCAGCATATTAGACCAACACCCGCAGGCAACAAAGGTAAGGTTGATCCTCGGGCGGTTATTGTTTTTAGAAGGTAATGACGGTGCGGCAAAACGGCATTTGGATCTCGTATTGGCAGATCAAAAAGTACCTGCACAGTTACATAATACGGCATTAGAACATTTGGCGGCAATTGAAAAGCGCAATGGTTGGAATTTTTCAGGTTACTTCAACTTAAAACGTGATAGTAATAGCACGAAAGCCCCTAGCGGCAGTAATAGAGTGGTTTATCTTGTCGGTTTGCCGTTCACGGACAGGAGAGAAAAGCGTGATTCTATCGGAGGAGATATTAATGTATCCGCGGTGCATCAACGCCAAATTTCGACAGATAGACAATGGAGTAATAATTTTTCACTGAGTCAAAGTGTGCTTCCCGGTGCGTTGGATGCGGCGACAAGTTTTTATTACTCTAGCGGTATTCGGCAATTTTATGAGAACAATAGCATAGGATTGACGGGGTTAACTTCGCATCACTGGTCTAACGGGCATTTATCCTCTAACACTTATGGGGTGCAGTTGGATGGACAGTATATTATTAATCGCCGCTTGCGCACCAGTGCGGTCATACAACACACTAAAAACAATTCGGTAGCAAATGACGGACAAGATGCGAATGGTTATTATGCCCAGGGGCGTGTTGATTTAGGAATTACCCCGGTAATGAACGGGAATTTTAAATTTTACGGTCAAAGAAATGTGGCTGAAGATAGCGGTAACAATTATAATTCAACCGGTTGGGAGTTGGGGCTTCGGCGTGATCTTCCTTGGGGGATTACGAGCGGTATGGCACTATCAAGGTCGCGTATTCTCTATCAAGAAGATCATTCTTTTATTGGGGAACCGTTAGAATATACCGATCAATCGCTGAAATTTACTTTACTAAAACGCGATTGGCGTTTTTGGGGCATTACTCCTGAACTGGCGCTAACTTTATTTAAAAGGCGTTCTAATTACTCACATTTTTCTTATGAAAATAATTCATATAATTTGAATTTAACTAAAAATTTTTAAAGCCGGAGGGGAATTTAATGGCTCGCTTCGCTCGTACATTAAAGGAAATGCGACATGACTTGCTTTTACATTCACAAAACGCGAAATTTCGCCCTTTTGCGAATAGCCACAATCTTTTCAATAGCGTTGTTGTGATACGCTATAATTATGCTTTATATCCTCTTATTGAGGCGTGGAATTTATTTATACAATGGTTTGTATTGCAGCGATTCAATCTTCTTTTCTAAGACAGCCCTCTGATAATTTGGCGCACGCCGATTCACTGGTACGGCAAGCGGCAGCAGCGGGGGCGCAAGTGATTTTACTGCCCGAATTATTTGAGCGTCCTTATTTTTGCAAAACGCAGCGTGAGGAATTTTTACACTATGCTTTACCGGTGGACGAAAACCCCGCGGTATTGCACCTGCAAAAATTGGCGGCAGAATTGTCGTGCGTGTTGCCGGTGAGTTTTTACGAGCGCAGCGGGCAGGTGCGTTTTAATTCCTTAGCGATGATTGATGCCGATGGCAGTGTGCTCGGCGTGTATCGTAAATCGCATATTCCCGATGGCTTGGGGTATCAGGAAAAATTTTATTTTACCCCGGGGGATAGCGGCTTTCGTGTCTGGCAAACGCGGTATGGTTGCATTGGCGTTGGTATTTGTTGGGACCAATGGTTCCCCGAAGCGGCGCGGGCAATGGCGCTGGCGGGGGCGGAGTTGTTGCTGTATCCGACGGCGATTGGTAGCGAGCCGCAAAATCCATTGTATGATTCTTCAGCGCATTGGCAGTTGGTCATGCGCGGTCATGCTGCGGCAAACCTCGTGCCGGTGATTGCCGCCAATCGTGTTGGCGACGAACAACAAAACGATGCCTTAGGTAACAAAGTGCAAACCTCTTTTTACGGGCGTTCTTTTATCGCTGACGAATACGGCAATGTTGTTGCCGATGGCGGCAACGAAGACGGCGTGATTCTTTACAGCGAATTTGATTGTGCGGCAATTAATACGCGGCGAGCGGCTTGGGGGCTTTTTCGTGACCGCCGTCCTGATTTATATACTCCGCTAACTCAGCATTCTAAACATTCTTCCTCCTTGGTATAAAAATTATGAAACGTTCGACTTCCGAATGGCAACGTGCCGATGCCGCCCATTATATTCATCCGTTCACCGATAGCAGCGAATTAGCGGGTAACGCCCGTATCATCAGCCGCGCCGAAGGGGTCTATATCTGGGATCACGACGGTAAGCAACTATTGGACGGTATGAGCGGTTTGTGGTGCGTGAATATTGGCTATGGACGGGAAGAGTTAGTGACCGCCGCCGCCGCGCAAATGCGTGAGTTGCCGTATTACAATAGTTTTTTTCAATGTACAACGCCGGCGACCATTGCTTACGCCGAAGCACTGACGCAAGTTGCACCGCCCGGATTTAATCATGTATTTTTTACAGGGTCGGGGTCGGAAGCCAACGATACGATTGTGCGCCTGATTCGGCATTATTGGGTAGCATCAGGGCAACCGAAACGGCGGATTATTATTTCCCGCACGAATGGCTATCACGGTAGCACAATGGCGGGGGCATCGTTGGGCGGTATGGCTGCCATGCACGCACAGGGCGGTTTGCCGATTCCTGATATTGTCCACATTCGTCAGCCGCATTATTTTGCCGAAGGCAATGGCATGGGCGAGGAAGCGTTTGGCACTTTGTGTGCGCAAGCGTTGGCAGAAAAAATTCACGAATTAGGGAGCGAAAATATTGCCGCCTTTATTGGCGAACCTGTGCAGGGAGCGGGCGGGGTTGTGGTGCCGCCGTCAAATTATTGGCGCGAAGTGCAAGCCATTTGCGCGCAACACGATATTCCGATTATTGCCGATGAGGTGATCTGCGGTTTTGGGCGTTTGGGGCATTGGTTTGGTAGTGAGCATTTTGATATTCAAGCGAAATTAATGCCGATTGCCAAAGGGATGACTTCCGGCTACTTACCGATGGGCGGTGTATTGGTGCATGACGATATTGCCAATGTGTTGCAAGAAAAAGGCGGCGAATTTGTGCATGGCTTTACCTACGGCGGACACCCTGTCTGTGCGGCGGTGGGGTTGGCGAATTTGCAAATTATGCACGATGAAAAAATTGTAGAACGTGTGCACGATGAAATTGCACCTTATCTGCAACAGCAATGGGCAACGCTTGCCGACCACGCCGCGGTGGCGGCGGTGCGCGGGTGCGGTATGGTGGCGGCAATAGAATTAGGGCAAAAAGACGGTAGCCGTTTTGCTTCTACCCCGTCGGCAGGTGTACAATGTCGCGATTTAAGTGTTGCAAATGGCTTGGTTATGCGTGCTGTTGGCGATACGTTAATTATTGCTCCGCCGTTAGTGATTAACAAAACACAGATTGATGAGTTGATTGCTAAAGCGCGCACTGCATTGGATGCGTTTGCTGCGGCGAATTTATAATTGAAATTTTACTTCCCTTCCCTTACCTTTTTTTACAGGAGAAAATATGAAAATCGGAATCCCCAAAGAAATTAAAAATCATGAATATCGTGTCGGCATGACACCGGAATCGGTGGCACAGGCAGTGGCGCAAAAGCATACGGTTATGGTGCAAAGCAATGCCGGTATCGGTATTGGAGCATCGGATGCGGATTATAAAAGAGCAGGGGCAAAAATTGGCAAAGATGCCAAAACAGTTTTTAATTTTGCTGATATGATTGTCAAGGTCAAGGAACCGCTGGCACCTGAGCGCCGTATGTTGCGCCCCGGACAGATTTTATTCACCTACTTACATTTAGCGGCAGATAAAGTGCTGACACAAGAATTGCTGAAAAGCAAAGCGATTTGTATTGCTTATGAAACCATCACCGATTCCGCCGGACGCTTGCCGTTGTTAGCGCCGATGTCAAAAGTTGCCGGACGTTTAGCCGCACAAGCCATTGCCCATTATTTGCAACGCTCTGCCGGCGGTGCGGGTAAATTGATTGGTGGTGTCCCCGGGGTGTTGCCGGCAAAGGTGTTGGTGTTAGGCGGCGGTGTCGTCGGACGCAATGCCGCACGGATTGCCTTTGGCATGGGAGCGGATGTTACCATTTTAGAGCGCAGTGCGACGGTCATGGATGATATTACGGTTGAGTTTAACGGCAATGTTCGTACTTTGTATTCTTCTTCTGCCAATATTGCGCGTTTAGTTGCGGAATCGGATGCTGTCGTGGGTGGTATTTTGTTGCCCGGTGCTGCCGCGCCGAAACTCATTACCGAAGCGATGATTAAAACCATGCGCCCCGGCAGTGTGATTGTGGATGTCGCAATTGACCAAGGCGGTTGTATTGCCACTGCCAAAGCGACAACACATGACAAACCGGTGTATATGAAACACGGCGTCGTGCATTATTGTGTCGCCAATATGCCCGGTGCGGTGCCGCATACTTCTACTTATGCGCTCAATAATGTAACCTTGCCGTTTGCTTTGAAAATTGCCGGCGAAGGTTGGCAGCGTGCTGTTAAAAATGACCCGCATTTATTGCAAGGGTTGAGTGTGGTGGAAGGCGCGTTAACTTGTGCGGATTCGGCGCGTTCGTTGAAAATCAAACATACGCCGTACAAACTCTAATCACTGCAAACACGATGCAACCGCGCTTTGATCTATTAATCCCCGATATTAACGGATTATTGCGCGGTTTATCGGCACCGATTGACGATGCTGAAGGGTTATTAACCCGCGAGGTGCCGTGGTCTTCTTCGCTGTTTGCGAGCCGTTTTGACGGTGCAGTGGTGGAAGAAAGCGGCTACGGGCTGTCGGTAGGCGACCCTGATTTTCCTCTACGTGCAGTTGCCGGTAGCGATGCCCCCGTGCCTTGGCATGTCGCAGGTGCGGGCGGTGGGGGACGGCAGGCGATTTATCGCATGTTTCGCCCGTCGGGTGAGCCATTTGAGTTAGACCCGCAACAGGCGTTGCAAGCGGTATTAGCGCGCTTACAGCAAGAGGGG
>JAHZKE010000036.1 GCA_022600535.1 Pseudomonadota bacterium | reverse complement strand
GGCGAGTCGACATCGCCCATTTCTACATACACCGTTTTTGTTTGCGTATATTGGTGCAGTGTTTCCAAACCGTTTTCACTGCCAATGCCCGATTGTTTAAAACCGCCGGCAGGCATGTGCATGTTATAAACACCATAACTATTAATCCAACACATCCCCGCTTGCAAACGGGCGGCAACCCGATGGGCACGGTTAATATCGCGGCTAAATAATCCTGCCGCTAAACCATAAGTGGTATCGTTAGCACGGGCAATCACTTCTTCTTCCTCGTCAAAGGTCAATAAAGTCATTACCGGTCCAAAAATTTCTTCGCGCACAATGCTCATCTCGTCATTGCAGTTGTCAAAAATTGTCGGCAATACATAAGCCCCGGCGGCGAGTTGCGGGTCGGTCGGTACGGTGCCGCCGATGAGTAAATTTGCTCCGGCAGCGCTTCCTTGTTGAATGTAATCTAAAACGCGCGCGCGGTGTTCCATACTAATGAGTGCGCCAATTTGAGTGTTGGGGTCGGTGGGTTCGCCAACAATTAATTTTTTTGTCCGCGCTAATAATTGTTCGGTAAATTCGGCACGAATACTGTGATGGACAAAAACACGTGTGCAGTTGGTGCACACTTCGCCTTGCGTATAAAAATTACCTAACATTGCCGCCGATACCGCGTTGTTAATATCGGCATCGGCAAACACCAAGAGCGGCGATTTACCGCCCAATTCCATCGTTACTTTTTTGAGTGTAGCGGCAGCATCTGCCATGACCATGCGTCCAGTGCCGGTTTCGCCGGTGAGTGATATTTTTGCAATCCCGGCATGACGACTAAGCAATGCCCCAGTGTTGCCATCGCCATGGACAACATTATAAACCCCCGCGGGGACACCTGCTTCCAGCATAATGTCGGCAAGCAAGGTCGCCGTAATGGGAGTCAGTTCGGCAGGTTTAAAAATCATCGCATTGCCGCAGGCAAGTGCGGGGGCGATTTTCCAACTGGCAACTTGCAAGGGATAATTCCACGCGCCAATGCCGGCACAAACGCCCAGCGGTTCGCGCCGCGTATAAGCAAAACCATTTTCGTGGTAAAGATGTTCACCGCTAATCGTCGGGGCAATGCCGGCGTAATATTCAAAGCAATCCGCCGCCCAGCAAATATCTACACTTTGCGACTCTTGTATGGGTTTGCCGCAATCTAAGGTTTCCCAATGCGCTAGTTCATCATTTTTTTCACGCAATAAACGCGCCACTTGTTGCAAAATACGCCCGCGTTCTAAGCCAGACAGCGCTGCCCACTGCACCTGCGCCGCACTGGCAGCACGCACCGCGGCATCAACATCGGCAGCCGTGGCAGTATGCACTGTTGCTAAAGTGGCACCCGTTGCCGGATTAATGCTGGTAAAAGTGTTGCCACTACCGGCAACATGTTGCCCGTTAATAAATAATTTAATTTCTGTTGTCATGGTAAGTTATTTTAGCATAAGGCATGTAGCGATACAGGACGGTTAATTATGCGTTACAATTACGATTATGTTATTAGATACGCGCGCCGAAGAAGTTGCCCAATTACGCGAAAGCATTCGCACCCTCACCGCAACGCTCACCGAAATAGAAGACAATGCACGGACAAACGACCGTATTTTGTTAACCTTGCATAAAATTGCTTTGCTGTTGATTCAAAAACCAAAAGATTGGCAAACAGAAACCACCGCATTATTAAAAAAACAATTTTCTGTACTGCATTGTCAGCTTTGTCTTTTTGATAAACAATCGGCAACACTCGCCCGTGCCAGCACGCGCCTGCCGGCAGGGGGCAGTGCCAGCAATTTGCCGTTGACAGAAACCACCGCGCAGCAAGGGGCAAAGCGTTATTTTCATCTGCCGTTAAAAAAAGCAAGCAAAACAATCGGCGTGTTAATATTTGCTTCTAAAAAAGCCGATTCTTTTCCGGATAACGCGGCGCGCGACTTTTCGCGACGTTTGGCAGAGTTGCTGAGCGCTGCTCTTTAATCATCGCCATGAAAACAACGGCGGCAGAGCAGGCAGTTGAAAAATTCATTCACTATATTGAATCGGTGCGGCAATTATCCGCGCATACCGTTGCCGCCTATCGCCGCGACTTACGCACATTAACGCAGGGGATTGGCGAACAAGACCCGACCACCGTTACCGCAATAGATTTGCACCGCCTACTCGCACAACGTTCGCAAGCAAAAGCAACTTCTATTGCGCGACAGTTAGCGGCATGGCGGGCGTTTTATAATTTTTTAATTAGTGCTGATTGTATGCGTATTAACCCCGTGCTCGCCGTGGTTGCGCCAAAACGCCCGGCGCATTTGCCGAAAGCACTCACTCCCGATGAAATGAACAGTTTATTAGCAACGCCAACGGATAAAAATGATTTATTGAGCGTGCGCGATACCGCGATAATGGAATTATTGTATTCGTCGGCGTTGCGCTTAGCGGAATTAACGCAGTTGAATATTAATGACATTGACCAAGCCGGCGGTTTTATTTATGTGCAGCGCGGTAAAGGCGGGCGCGGGCGAGTGGTCCCGTTAGGGAAAACCGCAGCGGCGGCATTAGCGGTGTGGCTACCGCAACGCCAAGCATTATTAGCCGGTGCGGCAGAACCAGCGCTATTTGTCGGGCGCAATAAAACCAGATTGTGTGGGCGTTCGGTGCAAAAACGCATTGACCGACACGTTAAAAAAATAGGATTTAAACAAACCGTCAGCCCGCACATGTTTCGCCATTCTTGTGCTTCTCATTTTTTGCAATCCAGCGGCGACTTACGCGCAACGCAAGAATTATTAGGGCATAGAGATATTAGTGCAACGCAAATTTATACGCGGTTAGATTTTCAACATTTGGCGAATATTTACGACAAAGCGCACCCGCGAGCGAAAAAATAATACGCCTTAGCGTGTTTTTTTATCGTCTATTAAACGGTACTCGCCTTTAGCATTGGTGAGTAAGTCATAAGTAATCATGCCAACATTCGCCGCAACTGCATCCACTGTTAGCGTGTTGCCCCATAGCGTTACCGTATCACCAATGGCGGCAGTCGGGCAAGTGCGTAAATCCAGTGCAATCATTTCCATAGAAACCCTGCCGATAATCGGCACAATCACATCGCCAATGGCGACTTGCAAACCGCTACCGCGCGGGTAGCCATCGCCATAGCCGATAGAAGCAATGCCGATTTGCATCGCTTCGGGGGCGGTAAATTCGCTGCCATAGCCAACATCCGCCCCCGCCGCTAAGGTGCGCAGGGCAATGAGTTCGGTTGTTAAGTGCATGACCGGTTGCAAGCCAAGCGCGGGTGCCGAGTGCCACGCTGGTGCGGGAGAGGCGCCGTACAGCGCAATGCCCACACGCCCGATGGTATCGCCAATATCTCCGTGTAACAAGGTTGCTGCCGAATTTCCCAACGACAACGGCAAACCATACGCGCGCAATGCTGGTAATTTTTCTAACGCGTCACGCAAACCATCGCGCCGGTCGGCATCGGCAAAGTGTGTCATTAAAATAATATTTTTTATCGCCGGCAGTTGTTGCAAAGTGCTAATTGCCGCCGCCATTTCTTCTAATTCAAACCCCAAACGATTCATGCCGGTATTTATTTTTAAATACACCGTCAGTTGTGCATCCGCCGGCAAGAGTGTGAGCGCTTGTAATTGCCAGCTGCTATGAATCACTGGTGTGAGGCGGTGTTCGCTCAGGAGGGCGATATTATCACGGGTAAAAATCCCCTGTAATAAAATAATCGGGCTCGTAATATCGGCAGCGCGTAGTGTTAATGCATCTTGCAAGCGCACCACGGCAAAACCATCCGCCAGCGTGTTTAGCGCAGTGGCGGTTTCACATAAACTATGCCCATACGCATTGGACTTTACCACCGCTAACAGTTGCGGGCTATTGGCGCGGCGGCGAATTTGCTGCCAGTTGTGGCGCAACGCGGCAAGGTCAATCGTTTTTTTTAAAACCCGTACTGTTTGCATTCGTCTATCGCGTGTTGGCGTTGGTAGACAATTTTAATATCGCCATCATCAAACCCTTGTAACGCCGTGCGTTGAAAAATCGGTGCCGCTTGCGGTGTCGGCAATGGTGGGATTTGAAACATATCTTTGCCACTGGCACCAAACACCCGCCCCGCTTGGTATAAAATAATTTCATCGGCAAGTTGTGCATTTAAAAATGCGCCGTTGAGTTGCCGCCCTGCTTCTATTAATACCTCGTTTATTTCGCGGGCGGCAAGCGCGGTAAGTAACGCTGTTAAGTCCACTTTTTTATCTGCTGTGGGGAGCGTTAGTATTTCGCCCGCGCGCTCGTTTGTTGTCGCCGGCGTTGTTGCACTGGCGACGAGGATATTGTCATCGGCAAACAGTTGCATTGTTTTGTCGGCGCGTAATTGTGAATCAATTAATATCCGTAGCGGTTGGCGATTGGTTTCTACATGCCGCACGGTTAATTGCGGGTTATCTTGCAATGCCGTGCCAATGCCGGTGAGTACCGCACACGAGCAGGCGCGTAAATGGTGGGCATCTTTACGGGCGGCTTCGCCGGTAATCCAACGGCTCAAACCATTACTCAACGCCGTTTTGCCGTCAATAGTGGCAGCAATTTTTAGCCGCACCCACGGACGTGCGCGCACCATGCGCGAAATAAATCCGATATTTAATTGCTCTGCCGCAAGCCGCACCGCGCTGTTTGCCGCGGCAATCATCACTTCAATACCATTTTCGCGTAAGGCGGCAACGCCCTTGCCCGCGACTTGCGGGTTGGGGTCGGGCATGGCAACAATGACACGTTTTACGCCGGCAGCAATTAATGCCTTTATGCAGGGCGGCGTTTTGCCTTGGTGCGCGCACGGCTCTAACGATACATAAACATCCGCCGCTTGTGCGCGTGTGCCTGCTTGTTGCAGTGCTAACACTTCGGCATGAGGTTCGCCAGCGCGGGCATGCCATCCTTCGCCTACCACTTCGCCGTGTTGGCAAATCACACAGCCAACCCGCGGGTTGGGCGTTGTTGTATAACACCCCTTTGCCGCTAAAGTAACAGCACGTGTGAGTAAAACTGTTTCGTCTGTGCTTAGTTTATTTTCCATAAGAATCGGAGGCGAGCAAATTTTCTAACTCGCCAATCAGCGATTTAATTTCGTCTGATGTTTCCATTTGTTGATGGACCGATAAGTAACGCACATACGCCAAACGATCATGTTCGCGCAGGGCTTTTAATACTTGCTCGCCAATATCCACCGTATTGACCGCATCGCCCAAAGAAGAAGAATTAACCTCTTGTTCAATCGCACTGACAATATCATTAATCGGCACTTGGTCGCGCCGCGACTTACGCACCGCTACCGAGATACTCTGCATTAATTTATTACGGTCAAACGGCGCCACCTTGCCGTTTTTTTTCTGTACGCTGGGCGCTAATAAAGGTAAATCTCCGCTGACCGTGCCGATTAATTCTGTCGTCGGATAACGATGACCGCATTGATTGCAGCAACGTTTGCGATAGCGGCGGTCTTTTTTTTGCCGGCTATCTAAAACTTTGCTGTCTTCGCTTTGGCAGTTGGGACACTTCACACTTCATAAATGGGGTGACGGGCGCAGAGCGCTTGGGCTTTTTCTCCCACCGCTTGCAAGTTTGCCGCATCGGTCGGGTTTTTGAGTGCGGTTAAAATTAATTCTGCAGTTTCGCGGCAATCTTCGGCGTTAAAGCCGCGCGTGGTTACTGCCGGCGAACCAATCCGAATCCCGCTGGTAACCATCGGCGGACGTGGGTCGTTAGGAATGCCATTTTTATTTAACGTAATATGCGCGATGTCTAATGCCTCTTCTGCCAGCTTGCCGGTAACATCAATATTTTGCAAATCTACCAACATCACATGCGAATCGGTGCCACCGGAGACAATCCGCAAACCGCCGGCAGTCAGTGCGTTTGCCAGTGCTTGTGCATTTTCTAATACATTTTTTTGGTATTGGCGAAACTCGGGTTGCATCGCTTCATAAAACGCCACCGCTTTGCCGGCAATCGCGTGCATTAAAGGGCCGCCTTGCATTCCGGGAAACACCGTCGATTGAATTTTCTTTTCAAACGCCGCATCGCCCATTACCATCCCGCCACGGGGACCGCGCAAAGTTTTGTGTGTGGTCGTGGTAATCACATGCGCATGACCGACCGGACTCGGATAAACACCGGCAGCAATCAACCCCGCATAATGGGCGACATCAGCAAGCAAATAGGCATCCACCGAATCGGCAATGGCGCGAAAGCGAGCAAAATCAATATGACGCGAATACGCCGAAGCACCGCAGATAATTAATTTTGGTTTATGTTCTTTTGCTAAGGATTCCACTTGGTCGTAATCAATCGTTTCGTCATCCTCGCGCAAACCGTAGCCGATGGCATTGTAAATTTTACCGCTCAAATTCACATCGGCGCCGTGCGTTAAGTGTCCGCCGTGGGCGATGGACATCCCTAAAATAGTATCGCCGGGGGACAACAGCGCATTAAACACCGCCTGATTTGCCTGCGACCCCGAATGCGGCTGGACATTGACGAAATCGCAACCAAACAATTTTTTTGCCCGCTCGCGCGCTAATTCTTCCACCACATCCACATGTTTGCAGCCGCCATAATAGCGTTTGCCCGGGTATCCTTCGGCGTATTTATTGGTTAAAACAGATCCTTGCGCCTCCATCACCGCTGAGCTGGTAAAATTTTCCGAAGCAATCAGCTCAATATGCGAATCCTGCCGTTGACGTTCGGCAAGAATAGCGGCAGATAAATCGGCATCAACATTAGCAATAGTGTAAGATTTGGCGAACATAAAGCTCCTAAGAAAAAATAAGTTGTTAAAATTGTATTTTATCACTGCTTTGTTTGATATAGTAGCGTTTTTACCAAACGGCGCACCGGAGAGGTACCGAAGCGGTCATAACGGCGCTGACTCGAAATCAGATGGTCGGAGCAATCCGGCACGTGGGTTCGAATCCCACTCTCTCCGCCATTTTTTATTCTTGTGAAACTGGGTGATTTTCTGAATTTTGTATTTTTCTTTACGAGTTTGGAATATTTTGGTAATATTATTAATTAGAGGTAAATAAAATTATGGAAACAAATTTACTTGTTGCTATCGCAAATTTAGTTGAAAATCCAGTTACAGAACTGGTTCACAATTATCGTACTCTCAACCGTGCAAATAGCATGGGTAACGCATTAGAACTCTACATTAAAGATTTGTTTTGTAATTCCTTTAATGAAAATGACCTAGGTAAGAAAAATGAAATTTATAGTAAATATTTTTCTTATCTAGGCAATCAAAATAATCCACCAGATATTATTATTAAGAATGGTGATGCAATAGAGGTCAAAAAAATTGAAGGCATAAACTCGGACATTGCGCTTAATAGTTCTCATCCCAAAGATAAGCTTTTTTCTGATAATTTAATGCTAACAAATGATTGTAGAAATTGTGAGAATTGGCAAGAAAAAGATTTATTATATATTATTGGTGTTTCAAAAAATGACAATTTAAAATCTTTATGGTTTGTTTATGGTGATTGTTACTCAGCAAGAAAAGAAATTTACGAAAGAATAAGAGATAAAATTTCAGAAGGCATTAATGAATTACAAGATGTAGAATTTTCGAAAACTAAGGAACTCGGTAGAGTTAACCGTGTTGATCCGCTTGGAATAACTTATTTGCGTGTTCGTGGCATGTGGTCAATTAAAAACCCGCGAAAAGTTTTTGATAGTGTCCTTCCAGTAGAGCGAAGTTCAGAATTTTTTGTTAATGTAATTTTGCGAGAAGATAAATTTTTATCTTTCCCCGAAAAAGACAGAAAAAAACTTGAAAGTTTGATTAGTGATCAATTTTCAATAAGAGATATAAAAATACCATCGCCCAATAATCCAGCAGAATTGTTGGATGTAAAATTGTTGAGTTTTGAAAAATAATATGAAGTTAGTTTCTTTATTTACAGGAGCAGGTGGGCTCGATCTTGGCTTTGAAATGGCTGGGTTTCAAGTTGTTTGGGCTAATGAATTTGATAAAGCGATATGGAAAACTTTTGAACATAATTTTCCTCATACAAAGCTAGATAAAAGAAGTATTACCAAAATTCACTCTCACGAAGTACCGGATGTTGATGGATTTATTGGCGGCCCACCTTGTCAAAGCTGGAGCGAAGCAGGTGCGGGTCGTGGAATAAATGATAAACGAGGGCAACTTTTTTACGACTATATTCGTCTACTAAAAGATAAGCAACCAAAATTTTTCCTTGCTGAAAATGTTTCAGGGATTCTTCATCCAAAACATTCAAAAGCTTTTGCAGATATCATCAAAGAATTTGAAAACACAGGATATGTGGTTTCTTACAAGTTGCTCAACGCAAATAATTACGATGTCCCACAAGATAGATTGCGTGTAATAATTGTTGGATATCATAAAAATTTAGGAAAAAAGTTTAAATTTCCTGAGCCGCAAAAATATAAACCTATACTAAAAGATGCTATTTTTGATTTGCGATTGATTGTAGCAAAAGCAGCAAAAGAAAAAAACAAGACAAATGGCGAAAGTGTAATTATGTCGAATCACGAGTATATGAATGGTGGTTTTTCAACAATTTATATGTCTCGCAACCGTGTGCGCTCATGGGATGAACCATCATTTACTATTCAAGCAGGTGGGCGTCATGCACCAATTCACCCACAAGCCCCAAAAATGAAATTTATTGAGCAAAACAAAAGAATTTTTGCGCCGGGGTACGAAGAAAAATATCGTCGTTTATCTGTGCGAGAATGTGCGAGAATTCAGACATTCCCGGATGATTTTATCTTTAAATATAATGATATTGCCGATGGATATAAAATGATTGGTAATGCTGTGCCAGTCAATTTCGCTAAATACATTGCCCAAGAAATAATGAGGACTTAAAATAAACCATGAAAGTAATTAAACTCGATGTAGATTATTTAATTATTGGAAACGATCAAATGAGCAGAAAATTATAGTATTTCAAGAAAGCCTTTGTGATATTATGAAGAAAAAAAGTTAAATTCACCCTCACCCCTTCCCGCGCAAAACTCTTCCCTGCGTGCGTTTCCATTGGCGTTCTTCTATTGTCCGGCGCTTATCTATTGTTTTTTTGCCGCGCGCTAAAGCAATATCTACTTTTACTTTGCCGCGTGTCATGTGTAAGTTGAGCGGCACAATCGTTAACCCTTTTTCGCGCGCTTTGCCAATTAAGCGTTGTATTTCTTTTTCATGTAACAACAATTTACGGCTGCGCGTTGGGTTGGGGCGGATATGCGTGGATGCCGATAACAACGGCGTAATGTTGCAGTTGATGAGGAAAAATTCGCCACGTGTCAGCACCGCGTGGGCATCGCCAATTTGCACTCTGCCAGCGCGGATGGATTTTATCTCCCACCCCTGTAATACTAATCCCGCTTCTACTTGTTCTAATATCTCGTATTTATGACGCGCTTTACGGTTGTCGGTTAATATTTTCATCGCCGTTCGCGCCGTGCTTCTTGCGGCGGTTTGGGTAAGGGTTGATTGATTTCTATGCGGTCACCGCTGGCAAGCGGGGTTTGTTGTTGGCACAATTTGCCATACACACTAATGTTGTCAGAATACGGGATGTTGGCAGTGGCTAAGGCGTCTGCTACGGTTGCCCCGGGGGCTAAATGTAACGATTGCACTTGTGCGCCGGCATCTGCAGCGTGAACGATTTCTACTGCAATTTTTTTGCATTGGCTGCGGGCGCGGTTGATAAAGTGCTCAATAAAATGATCAAAGATATAAGAAAATATTTTTGATAATGCTACCGCCATCAATGCATTACTAAATTCATATTGTAGTTTTAATTCAATGCGGCAACGTTGGTCGTCTAAGGGGATAAATTGCCATTCTCCCGTCAATTCTGATAATGGTCCTTCTGCCAATTCCATATAAATACGGTCGTTGGGGGTGTGGGTGTTGCGGGTGGCAAAAAAGGTGCGAAAGCCATGATACTGTATTGCCAATCGCGCGTGCACGTTTTCCGCATCGCGAGTCACTTCGGCACCTGCGCACCAAGGTAAAAAATCGGGATACGCGGCAATGTCATCTACCAGTGCATACATGTCAGCGGCAGGGTAGGGGGCAATAACCGTACGGTTAATGTTCATCGCCGTCACCATCGCCATGGTGTTTCGTGGCTTCTTTAAATAAGGATAAAGATTTATCAAATTGTAAATAAACAACGCCGGTAGGTCCGTTGCGTTGTTTGCCGATAATCAACTCAATTTTAATTTTACTGTCGCCGCCGCCGGGCGCTTTGCTTTCTTCCGCTTTTTTATTGTATAAAAATAAAATCAAATCGGCATCTTGTTCAATCGCACCGGACTCACGCAAATCCGACATCATCGGGCGCGGGTCGGCGCGTTTTTCCATACCGCGATTTAATTGCGATAGCGCGACAATCGGAGTGTCGAGTTCTTTTGCCAATGCTTTCAATCCGCGTGAAATAATAGAAACTTCTAAGGCACGCGAATCAATGCGCGAGTTACCGCCGCTACCGGCTTCCATCAGCTGTAAATAATCCACCATAATCAGTCCTAATTTAATGCCTTTTGCTGCCATTTCGCGTTTAATGCGCCGTGCCCGCGTACGTGCTTCTAAAATATTCAATGTGCCGCTGTCGTCAATGTAAATGGGCAACTCTTCTAATTTAGAAGATGCCGTTGCCAACTGCGAGAGAGTGGGGGCAGAAATACTATCGGCGTTGTACATTTTGTGCATGTCTAACCCGTGGTGCGAGAGCATACGCATCACTAATTGTTCTGCCGACATTTCTAAACTAAAGCACATCGCGCCGGTGTTGGGTTGGCTGGCAATGTTACGCAATAAATTTAAACCAAAGGCGGTTTTACCAGCACCGGGTCTACCGGCTAGGATGATTAAATCGCCCCCGCGCAAGCCGTGCGTTTGTTTATATAAATAGTCAAAGCCCGGGTGCAAGCCGCGTAATGCCGACATGTCGTGGCGATTTTCAAAAATCTTCGTTTCGTAGGCACGGGAAACGTCAGTAATTTTGTTGATGCTGCTACTGCCGCGGCGAAATAAATCGCTCACCAAGGAAAGGCGGGTTTCGGCAGCGTCCAACAGTTGTTGCGGTGTTTTGCCGCCGGGGTGAAACCCTTCGCTGATGCCCTCGTTGTGCGCGTTGAGCAAGTTACGCAAAAATGCCATGTCAGAAATTAACTCGGCGTATGCTTTGATGTTTGCCGGTGCCGCGCCAATGGCGGTAATTTCGGCAATATATTCTTCGCCGCCGGCTTCGGCGAGTTGGTTGCTATCGCGCAGACGTTTGGCAAGCAACAGCATATCAACATAGTTGGTGCTGTGCAGAATCTTCATGTGGTTATAAATAATACGATGGCGTTTATCGTAAAAGTATTCTTCTCTTAAGGCATCGCCATCGTTGATTTCAATAAATAAATCATTATTCATTAACAGCGCGCCCAGTACCGCGCGTTCGGCATCTACCGCATGCGGCGTTTCTTGTTGCGTGTCGGCTTCGGAGGGGAAGTCAGGAAAATAATCGGACATAATCGGGTGGCGTTTGCGTCAGTCAAAACAGCGTGTATTGGTATTGTGTGGGAGAGTGATTTTATCACTTTGCGCTCATATATTTTTATAGCGATAGCAGCTGATTTCGTGATCATTGACCATCCCCACTGCTTGCATGTAGGAATACATAATGGTGGAGCCGACAAACTTAAAGCCGCGTTTTTTCATATCTTTGGATAATTTATCGGAAGTTTCAGTCGTTGCCGGCGGTGTGCTTTGGCGGCAGTTATTTTGCGGTTTGCCGTCAACAAAGCCCCAAATATAATTGTCAAACGTGCCAAACTGCGCCGCAATGTTCTGAAAAGCGCGGGCGTTGCCGATTGCCGCGGCGATTTTTAAGCGATTGCGGATAATCCCCGCATTTGTCAGTAATGTGGCTTGGTCGTTGTCGGTAAATTGTGCCACTTGTTGCGGGTCAAAGCAGGCAAATGCTTGGCGATAATTTTCGCGTTTATTTAATACTGTTGTCCAGCTCAGTCCCGCTTGCGCGCCTTCCAAAAGTAAAAATTCAAAATGGGTGCGGTCGTCATGCACGGGCACGCCCCATTCGTTATCGTGATAATGATAATACAAGGCATTGCCGCCTAATACCCAGCGGCAGCGTGGTTTGCCGTCATTGGCGGCAGGGCAGGGGGTCGTCGTCATGGCAATCGTTGTTCGGCTTGCGTCAGTTCTTCTAAGGTATTAATGTTATCAAAAGCGCCGGCATCGCTAAATTCAACAACAACATGCGGCAGGCGGGCATACCAGTGGTCAATTTTACCGTTACCGCCCGCTAGCGTTGCGGCAATGTCTGCCGCCAGTTGCCGCTTGGCAAGCATAAAAACGGGCTGCGCTCTGCCAGCGGCAGCGGCAATGGCAACATCAGCGGCGTTTTGCTGTGCGGCTTGAAATAACTGCGGCGCTAAATCCTCGGGGAAAAAAGGCGAATCGCAAGGCACAGATAAAATCCATTCACTTGTTGCCTGTGTCATTCCGGCGTGAATACCGGCTAAAGGTCCGGCGTAACCGCAAATAATATCGGCAACAACGGTATCGGCATATTGCGCGTAAGTATCGGGATGGCGATTGGCGTTAATGATGATTTTTGCCACTTGCGGCGCTAAGCGATTAATGGCGTGCTGCACCAACGGCTGTTGTTTTAATAATTGCAACCCCTTATCGCCGCCCCCCATGCGGCGCGCCAACCCGCCTGCCAGCACAATGCCTGTAATCTCGCTCATAGTGGCGATTATAGCCGATTGCAGCGGTAAGAGAGGAGGGCACGGCGACAAAAAAACAGCGGCAAAAAAAAGAAAAGCAAAAGAAAAGCGAATGGTTGCGTAAACAGTTGTCAACGATTTTTTTCTGCTATAATGCCAACAGTTTTATGAACGATTTTAGAATAAATATCAAGTTGTTATCGTGGCTTGATGTAGGGTTAGCAAAAGTGCCGCAGCGTAACACTTTGGTTGCTTTTTCTGTTGTTTTTGTCGCTTGTGTTGTCGCCCCTGTTTGCAGGGGTTTTTTTTTGCGCCTCCGCAATCGTCTCAATACCAACAGCACGGCATCGTGAACCTTTTTACTCTCCTAAAACTATTATTAAAGAAAGAAACACTATGAAAAAAACAGTTGTTTGTTTAACAATGGCGTTATTGACATTGCTACCGGCAATTGCCGCCGAGGAAATTGAGGTTGTTGGTTCTTCAACGGTCTATCCTTTTTCTACGGTTGTGGCAGAGCGGTTTTCTCAAATTACCGCAAACAGAGCGCCCAAGATTGAATCCACCGGCAGCGGTGGCGGCATGCAATTGTTTTGCGGCGGTATCGGCGAAAATACGCCGGATATTACCAACGCCTCGCGGCGGATGAAAAAATCGGAACAAAAATTATGTAATGATAATGACATTGCCGAGGTGATTGAAGTGAAAATCGGCTACGATGGTATTGTTGTCGCGCAATCGTTGTCGGGAAGCGAAATGGCACTTACCCGCGAGGAGATATTTTTAGCATTGGCGCGACAGGTGCTGTCGGAGTCGGGGGAATTGATTGATAACCCGCACACCACCTGGCAGGATGTCAACGCAGCATTGCCGGCAGTGGCAATTCGTGTTTATGGACCGCCGCCGACTTCCGGTACCCGCGATGCGTTTGCCGAATTAGTGCTGGAAGAGGGATGTAAAAAAAGCAGCCCAACATTAGCCGCGTTAAAAAAACAAGATAAGAAAAAATATAAAGCCATTTGTCAAGCGATTCGCGAAGACGGCGTCTATGTGGAATCGGGCGAAAACGATAATTTAATTATTCAAAAATTAGTCGCCACCGAGGACGCCTTGGGCGTATTTGGTTATAGTTTCTTAGAAGAAAACGGCGATAAAGTACGCGGTTTATCAATAGAAGGTGTTTTTCCGGAATACGAGGCGATTGCCGACGGCAGTTATCCGATCTCGCGTCCATTGTTCTTTTATGTCAAAAAAGCGCATATAGAGCTCAAACCGACACTGGCAAAGTTTATTGACTTTTTTGTACAAGAAGAGGTGATGGGGGAAGACGGCTTTCTGGCAGATCGCGGTTTGATTCCCTTGTCGGAGGAAGAGTATAGCGAAATTATGGCGGCAGTGCATCAGCGCAACAACATGCCGATTTTGTAATTTTTTGTATCAGCAACAAGCAGTAGGCAATAAGTATATAATTCTATTGGTGATGAAAAGAAGAGTGTTTGTCCGTGCCCCTGTCTATGATTAACGCCCGCAACGAGTGGTGGCGTTATGGCGTTTATGTAGCAGTCGCGGCAACGGCGGGTATCGTGTTGCTGGAACTCGGGTTGCGCTTTCTCAATGTATTATTGCCGCAACCGTTGCCGCCCGCGCTAAGTTATGTCTTATTTGTGCTTGTTGTTGCCTTGGCGGGGTGGCGGGCGCGGTCTATTTGGCGCCGCCAGCAACGGTTGCGCCGCGGCTATGAGCAACTACTGTTAGGATTATTTTTATTAATTGCCGTGGTGGCAATTTTAATCACCGTCGGTATTGTCGCTTCGGTAGCATTTGAAGCTATTGCCTTTTTTCGGATTGTGCCGTTGCATGAATTTTTATTTGGGGTGCAATGGAGCCCACAAATTGCAATCCGTGCCGACCAAGTCGGCGGCAGTGGCGCGTTTGGTTTTATTCCTTTATTAGTCGGCACGCTCTTGATTAGCGGCATTGCGATGTTAGTGGCAACGCCGATTGGTTTGTTGGCGGCAATTTATATGTCGGAGTTTGCCCCCAGTCGCACCCGCCGTTTAGTGAAACCGATTTTAGAAATATTGGCGGGCGTGCCCACCATTGTTTATGGTTTTTTTGCCGTGGTGTTTTTGTCGCCGTTGTTGGTTGATTTAGGCAAATCGTTGGGCGTGAAAATTGCTTCGGAAAATGCCTTAGCCGCCGGGTTGGTGATGGGGGCGATGTTGATTCCCATCATTGCTTCACTGGCGGAAGATGCGTTTTATGCCGTGCCCGATTCCTTGCGGCAGGGGTCGTTTGGTTTGGGGGCAACCCGTGCCGAAACCGCGTTGCAAGTGGTGGTGCCGGCAGCTCTGCCGGGAGTCGTCGCGGGGATTTTACTGGCGTTTTCGCGGGCGGTTGGCGAAACGATGATTGTGGTCATGGCAGCGGGCATTAGTGCGAATTTATCCGTCAACCCCTTAGAAGCGGTAACAACTGTTACGGTGCAAATTGTAACGTTATTAACCGGCGACCAAACTTTTGATGATGCCAAAACACTGGCAGCATTTGCGTTGGGT
The DNA here is from genome assembly GCA_022600535.1 of Pseudomonadota bacterium. Taxonomy (GTDB): domain Bacteria; phylum Pseudomonadota; class Gammaproteobacteria; order Tethybacterales; family Persebacteraceae; genus JAHZKE01. Next base: position 1,243 of record JAHZKE010000036.1, on the reverse strand, counting down.
TTGGTGTTATTTGTCATCACTTTATTTTTTAACTTGATTGCCTTGCAGATGGTACGCAAGTATCGTGAGCGTTATGAATAAAACACTGCTCGCGCGCCGCTATCGTCATGAGCGATTTTTTATGCGCTGCGGTTTGGCGGGGATTGCCTTGGCGTTTTTCTTTTTAGCGTTGTTGCTGGTGTTGGTTATTGGGCAAGGGTGGCGCACCTTTCTAACCGCTTCCATACAGTTAGAAGTGCAGTTAGACAGTAGTATTATCGGGGCGGCGGGAGAGGAATCCCCCCTGCGTTATCAAAAATTATTAAAAGATGCGTTGCGACAGCATTTCCCGCAGGTGAAAAAACGACAAGAGAAAAAACAACTTTATCAACTGCTGTCGTTTTCCGGTGCGGTAGAGTTGCGGCAGTTGGTGCAAGAACAACCCGATTTATTAGATACCCGTGCGACCGTTTGGTTGCCAGCGGCATCGGCGGCGGAGCGTTATTTAAAAGGCGGGATTGACCCCAACTTAGCCGAAGAGCAACGCGGCATCAGCGATAGGCAGCTGTTGTGGTTGGATACTTTAGCGGCACAGGAGGCAGTGGAGTTGTCTTTCAACAGTGGCTTTTTTACCAATGCTGATTCGCGCGATGCCGAACTGGCGGGGATTGGCGGCGCTTTGTTGGGATCTTTTTATTCGCTGTTGCTGGCGTTTTTATTTTCGTTTCCCGTCGGCGTATTGGCGGCGGTGTATTTAGAATTGTTTGCCCCGCGTAATCGTTGGTTTGATTTTATAGAAATTAATGTCAATAATTTGGCGGCAGTGCCATCGGTTATTTTCGGCTTGTTGGGGTTATCTATTTTTATTAATTTTTTCGGTCTGCCGCGTTCGTCTTCTTTAGTGGGCGGTTTGGTGTTATCGCTCATGACATTACCGACTATTGTTATTGCTGCCCGTGCCGCTTTGGCGGCGGTACCGCCGTCGTTATTGGCGGCGGCATTATCGTTGGGGGCGACAAAAATGCAAGGCGTGTTTCATCATGTCCTCCCCAATGCTATCCCCGGCATTCTTACCGGTGCGATTATCGGCATGGCGCGGGCACTGGGCGAAACCGCACCGCTACTGATGATTGGCATGGTGGCATTTATTGTTGAATTGCCCGAGGGCGTTGCCGACTCCACCACCGCATTGCCGGTGCAGATATTTTTGTGGGCAGATAGCCCCGAACGCGGTTTTGTCGAACGCACTTCGGCGGCAATTATC
>JAHZKE010000035.1 GCA_022600535.1 Pseudomonadota bacterium | reverse complement strand
TTTATAGCTTATCGCTCGGCACGCACGGCAATTGCCGCGACAACAGAATACACCGCATTAATATGGGCGGCATGGTTAGGTTGGTTGTTGTGGGATGAGCAAATTAATTTACGCGTTGGCATCGGGGTAACATTAATTATTGTTGCCGGTGTGATTGTTCTGTATTTTTGCAAATCTGCCGAGATTAAACACCAACAACTTCCCCCCGCTCCCGACGGTGCCCAACGTTAAATTTCCCTTCTGCGGGTGGAATTTAATAAATAATAAATTGTAAAAATCTGTCATAATAATAATAGAACAACTTTAACTTTTACTTTAATAATAATAAGAAAAATAAGAATATGACAACAATAACTTTGACTTTAGACGAAATTTATCAACTCGCATTTGACTGCCTGCAACAAAATGGGGCTGACGAAGAAAATGCCGCAGCCGTCGCGCAAGTGATGACTTGTGCCGAGCGTGACGGTTCGCATTCGCATGGCTTATTTCGCTTACCGGCTTATGTTGCTTCGTTACGCTCGGGAAAAGTGCGCGGCGATGCGCGTCCGCTTTTACGCGAAATTACGCCTTCCTTGCTCAAATTGCATGGCGGCAACGGCTATGCACCGCTGGCGCATCAAACGGCAATTCCAGCGTTGGCAGCGGCCGCGCAGAAAAATGGCGTTGCGGTGTTGGCGATAACACACGTCCATCACATGGCGGCGTTATGGCACGAAGTAGAAATGCTCGCCGAACAAGGATTAGCCGCGTTTGCTTGCACCACTTATATGCCGTCGGTCGCTCCGGCGGGCGCGCGCAGTAAATTTTTCGGCACCAACCCGATTGCTTTTGCCTGGCCCCGTCCAGATGCTACCCCGTTGGTGTTTGATATGGCAACGGCAGCAAAAGCAATGGGCGAAGTGCAAATTGCCGCCCGCGCGCAAGAACCATTGCCCGCGGGCGTTGGACTAGATAAAAATGGTGCAGAAACAACGGATGCGGCAGCAATTGTTGATGGCGGGGTATTGCTCCCCTTTGGTGGCTATAAAGGGTCGGCAATTTCCTTGATGGTGGAGTTATTAACTGCCGGATTATTGCACGAAAATTTTTCCTACGAAGCAAAAGAAAAAGACAATGGCGATGGCGGACCGCCGCAGGGGGGAGAATTTATTTTGGCGCTCTCGCCCGCGATTATTTCTGAAAATGATTGGCAAACGCATTGCCAGCAATTTTTTGACCGTTTGTCAGCACTGCCCGGGGTGCGCCTGCCTGGTAGCCGTCGCCACCAAAACCGCAAAACCGTTGAAATACGGCAGATAGACGCCGGGCAAGTGGAAAAAATACGCGCCTTGATGACAAGTGAGCAGGCGGACTAAACGCCCCTCGCCAACATGAAAACAATCGGTATCCTCGGCGGTATGAGTTGGGAAAGTACAGCAACCTATTATCGCTTACTTAATGAAGGCGTGCGCGAAGCCTGCGGCAAACTGCATTCTGCCCCTATCGTGCTACGCAGTGTAGATTTTCAACCTCTGCAACAATATCAACACGAGGGGCGTTGGCAAGAAATTAGCACCACCTTGAGTCGCGCGGCGCAACAAATAGAGGCAGCGGAGGCAGAGTGTTTATTGTTGGCGACCAATACTATGCACAAAGTTGCCGATGACTTAAGTGCTGCGGTTAATATCCCGCTGCTACACATTGCCGATGCGGTGGGGGAGGAATGCCATGCCGGCGCGCTTGATAAAATAGGATTACTCGCCACCGCATTTACGATGGAAGATAATTTTTATCAAAAACACCTGCAGGAGCAATACGGCATTGCCGTAGCCGTGCCGCCCGCCGCACAGCGACAACGCCTGCATGAGATTATTTATCAGGAATTGTGCCAAGGCGAGAAAAAGGCGACCTCCAAACAGTACCTATTGCAATGTATTGACGATTTGGCGGCAGCGGGCGCACAGGCAGTATTGCTGGGTTGCACCGAAATCGGCTTATTGATTGAGCAACAAGATAGCCCCCTATTATTGTTAGATAGCACCGTTTTACACGTAGAGCAAGCATTGCGTTGGTCATTGGGCAGTGATGCTCACCGTGTCCGAATGAATTAAAATACACGGGCATAATGTTATAATATCCCATTGACTTTAACTTTTAATTTTTATAGAAATAATCCTATGAAACTGCGTTTATTTTCAGTTTTTCTTTTTGCCCTGCTCACCAGTGGCACCGTTTTTGCAGAACAACCGGGGTCTTCTACTCAGGCGAAATCCAATCAATGTATTGGTTGCCATGAAATCGCGGGCTATAAAAACGTTTTTCCGAAAGTGTATCCGATACCGAAAATCGTCAACCAAAGTGCTGCGTTTATAGAATATGCACTGAAAGCATACCGTAGCGGCGAGCGTATTCACCCCTCGATGTCGGCAATTGCCGCTCAGTTGTCGGATGAAGATATTAAAGCATTAGCCGCGTTTTACGCAGAAGGAGCAAAATGAAAAAAATTATTTTTTGTTGTTTAAGTTTTTTGCTCTCCGTTACCGCAACAACAGCATTTGCCGGCGATGTTGCGCAGGGCGAAAGTAAAGCAACAGCGTGTATTGCTTGCCATGGCGAACAAGGGAATAAGCCCATTGCTTTTTATCCGAAACTTGCCGGACAAGCGGAAAAATATTTAGTACATGCGCTGTCCTCTTATCAAGATGGCACCCGTAACAATGCCATTATGGTTGGTCAGGCGGCAGCGCTCACAAAAGAGGATATTGCCGACTTAGCCGCTTATTTTGCAGCACAAGATGGTGATTTATTCTGATTTTCTTCTGTTGCAGAAGGAATTAATAATTAAGTGAAAAATCGTTTTTTATTTTTATTTTTCGCCTTTGCGCTTTTTGTTAGCGGCGGGCTAACGAGTAAATGGTGGTTAGACAACAGTAGTACTGCGTATGCGGCAGAGGATGGGTCTGTTATTCCGGTGCAAGAGTTACAAGAACTCAGCGAAATTTATACCTTAATCAAACAACACTATGTTGAAACCATTAGCGGCAACGAACTCATTGAACAAGCGGTACGCGGCATGGTGGCATCGCTTGATCCGCACTCTTCTTATTTAAGTAAATCAGAATACGACCAATTTGTCGGCGGGCTGACCAACAAAGAATACGGCGGTGTCGGAACATACATTGGCGAAAAAGATGATTGGATAGAAATTATTTCACCAATTTATGATTCGCCGGCATATCGCGCCGACATCAAAGCGGGGGCTTTAATCTTAAAAATAGACGGCGACAGCACGCAGGGTATGGCAGTAGAAGATGCCGTCAAAAAAATGCGCGGCGAAGTGGGCACAGTATTGGAGTTAGATATTTTACCCGCCGGCGGTGAGGTGCGGCATGTGGAATTAGTGCGCGAAACGATTGTTACGCCGTCGGTCTTATCTTCGTTAATAGAAGGGGGATACGGTTATTTGCGTTTGACGCGTTTTCAAAATAAAACAACCATTGATTTAATTAATGGCATTAACGGCTTGCAAAAAGAAGCCGGCGGACAACTCAAAGGGATTATTCTTGATTTGCGTAACAACCCCGGCGGTTACTTACAAGCGGGGATTGATGCGGCGGCAGTTTTTCTCCCCTCCGGTTCCACCGTCGTATTAGAAAAAGGGCGGAGCCGACAGGTGCGCGCCTTTACTGCCGATGCCGGTAACTACGAAAGTTTAGAAAATCCGCAACAGGTGCAAAAAATCCCGTTGGTTGTTTTAGTCAACAACGGTTCGGCATCGGCATCAGAAATTGTTGCCGGCGCTCTGCAAGATCATCGGCGTGCGGTCATTTTAGGAACGCGCACTTATGGCAAAGCGTCAGTGCAAAGTTTAGTGGCGCTTAAATCTTCTAAAGGAAAATCGGCATTGCGCTTGACTACGGCGCGTTATTTTACGCCGCATGACCGCAATATTCAGGCACGCGGGATTGAACCCGATATTACCGTCAATCCTGCCGAAGTGCGGGAGCAACAAGAAGGGTTCACCATTCGCGAAGATGACATCGGCGGGCATTTAGAAAATAACAGCGGCAATGAGGCAGAGGGTGCAGATGTCAGCAATCCAGAAAAACAATCAACCCGTCCGCCGTTTGTCGCCGAGGAAGATTATCAATACGATCAAGCGTTGCAAATTTTAAGAGCGCTGATTGTTACTGCTGCGCGGTAAGTTATTTTTAATCGCTAGCGATTTTAGCGGCACGTTGATAAATCGTTTCTGCCGCTTGCACAATATCACTTTCATTATTCGGGTCTAGCGCAACGGTATCGGTATGGGTCGCATTGGCATAATTCGCTCGCGATGATTTTTCATAACCGATGTCGTAAAAATCCCGCAGTAACTCATGCACCAGTTGTTGCCAAGCGCCGCTTTGGTGTTGCGCGTGCCAGCTGGCAATGCGGGCGTTTCCGGTAAATACTTTCAGTTTATCAATGGTTGCAAAAAAACGTTGCGAGTCGGCGCAAAACTCTTGATATTCGTTTAAGATATACCGCACCCGCGCTTCAATATCAACGTTGAGTTGGATTGCCGTTGCCGCTCGGATGGCAGTGAGAAGTTGGGCGGGTAAATGAATGCGTCCGATTTTGCGGCTTTCGGCTTCAACAAAAACGGGTAGCGTTGTATCCATGTTATTGAGGGCGGCGCATAATTCGGTTTCAAATTTTCGTTGGCTGGGTTGCGCATGGGTAAGGGCGGCGCCAAATACCGAGCCGCGATGGTGCGCTAATTTTTCTAAGTCAATCACTTGTGCGCCCAAGTGTTGTAAGGCAGTGAGTAAGCGGGTTTTCCCGCACCCCGTTTTGCCGGCAATCACATGCCAGTTGAATTGGGCGGGTTTTTCTTGCAATGCGGTCATGATATATTGACGATATGCCTTGTAGCCGCCGTTTAATTGCTCGGCTTGCCAACCAATACGGCGTAGTATTTCTACCATGCCGCCACTGCGTTGTCCGCCGCGGGCGCAATAAATAAGTGGCGCCCAATCGGCGGATTGTTGGGCAAAAGTGTCGTTGAGATGTTTTGCCAGATTGGCGGTGAACAACGCCGCGCCAACGCGGCGGGCGGTAAAGGCATCATTTTTATATAAAGTGCCCACCGCCGCGCGTTCATCGTTATTGAAAGCGGGAACATTGATTGCCCCGGGAATATGATCTTCGGCATATTCTGCCGGCGAACGGGCATCTATAATATCTTTGTATTCGTTGATTTGTATTGGATTTGCCATAATGACGCTATTATATGGAAAATAAAGAGATGCGTTTAACAGAATATGCAACGGGGGGCGGTTGCGGGTGCAAACTCTCGCCAACCCTGTTGCGCCAGTTGTTGCAACAGGCAAATGTAATCGGCGGCACTATGCCGGAAAATTTACTGGTCGGGGCGGCGACTGCTGACGATGCGGCAGTATGGCGGATGAATGAAACGCAGGCGATTATCGCCACCACTGATTTTTTTTCACCCGTTGTTGATGATGCATACGACTTTGGGCGCATTGCCGCCACCAACGCGATTTCCGATATTTATGCAATGGGCGGTACGCCCTTTTTAGCATTAGCGTTAGCCGCAATGCCGCAAGAATTAGCCCCTGCCACCATCGCTGCTATTTTTTCCGGCGGGCAGGCACAGTGCCAAAATGCCGGGGTGGTGATTGCCGGCGGGCATTCTATTGCCGCCAAAGAACCGCTCTATGGTTTAGCAGTCATCGGGCAGGCACACCCCGACCACGTTATGACCAATGCAAAGGCGCGATGCAACGATGTTTTGCTGTTGGGCAAACCGTTGGGGATTGGCGTTTTGTCGGCGGCATTAAAACAACAAAAATTATCGGCAACAGAATACGAAACCATGGTGAGCACCACCACGCAATTAAACAGCGCGGGAATGCAGTTAGCACTTTTAGCCGGCGCCCGTGCCATGACAGACGTTACCGGCTTTGGCTTGCTCGGGCATTTGGCAGAGATTTGTCGAGCAAGCGGAGTGGGGGCGTGCTTGAATTTTAGCGATATCCCAAAGATTGCGGCAGCGGTAACTTATGCACAAAATGGAGTTATCACCGGAGCGGCAAAACGCAACCGCGAAAGTGTCAGCGAAATTATGGCAGCGGACACACCGCTGGCGGATTGGCAATATAATATTTTAACCGACCCGCAAACAAGCGGTGGTTTATTGTTTGTTTGCAGTCCGGAAACCGTGGCAGCGGCACAAGCCATCTTTTTGCAACACGGGCAACAAGCAGCAATAATTGGCGCATTCAACAGCAGCGGCAAAATAGAGGTACAAGCCGTATGTTAGGAATCCTGCGGCGCTTACAATCCCGTCCGCCCGCTCCCACGACTGCCGCTCCGGACAACACTTTATTATTGTTTGTTGCCATTGCAATTTTTATTTTATATGCGCGCACCGCGCAACCCGTTGTTGGTTTGGAAGATTCGGTAATCTTTACCTTAAGTTGCTTAAACGGTGATATTGCGCATGCCCCGGGCTATCCGCTCTATGCGTTGTTGTGCCCGCCCTTTATGTTTTTGCCAATCGACTCCCCCGCTTTGGTCGCGGCATTATTTTCTGCGGCGATGGCAACTGCGGCGGTTATTGTTTTAGTGCATATTTTATATTTATTAACCGCAGATGCAACTGCCGCTATTGCCGGGGCGCTATTGTTTGCGGTGTCGCGCACCTTTTGGAGTCAGGCAACCATTCCTGAGGTTTATACTTTAAATGTATTTCTATTTTTGCTGGCATTTTTGTGGCTCTTAAAATGGCAACAAAAGCCAACGGTGTTACGGCTTGCCGCTGTTATTGGGGTATCGGCATTGGGGTTGAGCAATCACTGGCCGCTTTACTTACTTGCCGCCCCGGCATTTTTGCCCTTGCTTTGGCAGCAGCGGCGTTGGTTGCGGCGGCACTTATTTCGTTATAAAAATTTATCGTTATTTGCAATCGTATTTGCTCTTGGGTTGTTGCCGTATGTTTATTTATATTGGCGTGCTAATCATCCCGTTGCCTTTATGCACTTACCCGCAGCGCCTAACGATTGGACTTCCTTGTGGGAGATTATTTCGCGCAAGGCATTTCAGGAGATAGATAACCATTCTGGCAGCAGTTGGCAGGATAAATTAGGATTTGCCCAATTTTTAACCCGACAAACGCTGTTCAAAGAAATCAGCATATTGGGCGGCGGTCTCGCTTTGCTTGGCTTTGTTCGTCAGTGGCGTTTTATCGGTGCGGCAAATGCACTTTCATTGTGTTTTTTGTTTAGCGGCGCAACGGTATTATTAGTGTTGCAATTAAATTTTTTGCACCATCAAATTAGCGAACAAACTTATGCCCCTTATCCGTTGCTGTCCTATGTCGCCGTTTGTATTTGGGCGGTATTGGCAGCGCGTTTATTATTTAAGCGTTGGCGCGGCAGTGCTTTGTTATTGTTATCTGCTTATGTCTTATTTTTAAATTACCCGATTAATGATCGCAGTAAAAATACACTGGCGTTAGAAATTAGCGAACATTATTTAGAAACATTGCCGGCGGGAGCATTTTTCCCCTCGGAACCCCTGTATGAGTTATTGACCTATTACCAGTATATAAGTGACAAGCGTCCTGATGTCCTGATACTCCCCGCTCCCAATCCTTATCTTATTCGGAAATCAAACTCGGGTAAAAAACTCTACCCGCCAAATACGCTTTCTTTTGCCGAAGAAATGGCGATTGTTGATACCTATGTCGTCAATAACCCGGTCTGTTATAACACCTATATTCCATTTGCGCACACCATCCCATCGCGTGAATATTTACTCTTTTCGTGCTTGCGTAGCAAAGCAGACCCGACTTTTACACTCAACGCAGAAACAAATGAATTTTTGCGAAAATTAGCGGCAGAATATCGGAATAGCGATGATTGGCAGGTAAAGGCGTTGGTGGGGAAATTAATTGCCGATGCAACGCGCACCCTGATGTTTGTGCGCGCACAGCGAACGCTACCGGAAGAGTGGGGGGCTTTGTTAGAAGAACTTTCTACCACGCCCACGGGGCAACTCACCTTAATGGAATATCTTGTTCGTCAACCGCAACTGGTGTTGTCGCAAGCGCGGGCGGATTTATTTAAACACGCCGCGACTATTAATTTGCCGCAATTAAACCGTCGCCAGCGGGCGCGTTTATTGTCGGCATTAGCAGATAGTTATGCCGCTGTTGCTCCGCGCAGTGAACAAACATTACCGGTGGCACAGGAGTATCACCAACAAGCTGCCGAATTATTTCCAGTCGCCGATGCACCGGCAGTGCAGGCGGCGTATCGTTTTTATCAACGCGAACAGTTGAGCGAAATGCAAAGCGAATTAGAAGCGCGATATGGGCAGGCATTAATTAATGCAGAAGGCGGTAAATTGATTGAATAGTTTTTCGTGGTTATCGCCCGACAGGGTAAAATAACTGTATGGCACACCCACTCTTATCGCAAACAATTTCTTTGTTATCGCAACTCACCGCGCATAATACGGTATCCTCTCTTTCTAATGTGCAGTTAGTGCAAGAGGTGGAACAATATTTATCTGCCCAAAATCTCAATGCCACGGTTGCTTTAGACGAAAGCGGTGAAAAAGCATCGCTGTTGTGCACCATTGGGCCGGCAGTAGATGGCGGCGTTGTTTTATCGGGGCACACCGATGTTGTGGATGCCTTAGGGCAAACGTGGAGCACTCCCTCACCGTTCACCCTCACCGAGCGCGATGGGCGGTTGCATGCACGCGGGGCTTGCGATATGAAAGGGTTTATTGCCTGCGTTTTAGCCGCCGCGCCGACTTTTGCCGCCGCCACTCTTAAAAAGCCGATACATATTGCCTTATCGCGTGATGAAGAAATCGGTAGCGTCGGTATGCCGCAAATGTTAGACATGATTCGCGAAGGCGGCAACACGCCGGCAGCTGCGATTGTTGGCGAACCGACCAAAATGCAAATTATCGCCGGTCATAAAGCCGGTTATGAAATGCTGACTATTTTTAAAGGCGTTGCCGCACACAGCTCTATGCCGACTGTGGGTAGCAGTGCGACCGTACCGGCAGCGCGCTTTGCGGTATTTTTAGATGAACTTTCTAAAGAAATGGCGCAATCCCCCGATTTAGAGTCGCCCTTTGTGCCACCCTACGGTCTGATTAATGTCGGTATTATCCAAGGCGGCACGGGTAAAAATATCGTTGCCGATAAATGTATTGTAGATTGGCATTACCGACCCTTGCCGCAAGATAACCCCGAAGAGATTGTAGAACGCGCCCGCCGCTACGCTTATGACGTATTGTTGCCGCAAATGCAGGAGCACGGTCATCCGGCAGAAATTGATTTTATACAGGAATCTTTTTATCCGGGGTTGCTACCGCAGAAGGATTCGCCAGCATTGCAGTTGGTGCAAACCTTATTGCAAAAACAACAGTACGATGTTGCCCCCTTTGGTGCCGATTCCGGTTTCTTTCAACAAGCGGGGATTTCCGCGGTATTAGTTGGTCCCGGTAGCATTGAACAGGCGCATAAACCCGATGAATACATTGAAATTGAACAATTATCGCAGTGCTTGCATTTTTTAGATGACCTGCGTCAACATTTAACCACATAAATTTAATAGAACTTAGGAGAAACATGTCTGATTATTTATTTACTTCTGAATCCGTTGGCGCCGGGCACCCCGATAAATTGGCGGATAATATCTCCGATGCCATTTTGGATGCGTTGCTTACCAAGACCAAAAAGAAAGGCAAACCGGTAGAAAATGTTCGCTGTGCTTGCGAAACAATGGTTAAGACCGGATTTGTCATTGTCGCCGGCGAAATACGTGCGGATGTATTTGTTGACATTGAAAAAATTGTACGGGATACCGTGCGCACGATTGGTTACGATCGCCCCGGGCGCGGTTTTGATGCCGATGATTGTGCGGTGATGAATGCGATTGGGGCGCAATCGCCCGATATTGCACAGGGCGTAGATAAGAAAAAGAAAAAGAAAACCGGCGCGGGCGATCAAGGGCTGATGTTTGGCTATGCCTGTAGCGAAACAAAAGAAAAGATGCCGTTGCCGATACAAATCTCTCATCAATTAATGCAACAGCAAGATAAAGTCAGGCGGAAAAAATTACCTTGGTTGGGTCCCGATGCAAAAGCACAGGTGTCAGTGCGGTATCAAAACGGCAAGCCGGCATTTGTAGAGGGTATTGTATTGTCCTCGCAGCACGATGAAAAAATTGGCGGGCGGCGTGTTATTGATAACGACAAACGTATTCGCAGTGCTATTTTAAAAGATATTATTGAGCCGGTACTCGGTAAAAAGTGGTTGCCGACAAAAGATAAAATTTACATTAACCCGACCGGACGTTTTGTTATCGGTGGTCCAAAAGGCGATTGCGGTTTGACGGGGCGTAAGATTATTGTTGATACTTACGGCGGTGCTGCTCCGCATGGCGGCGGTGCTTTTTCGGGCAAAGACCCAACAAAAGTAGATCGCTCGGCAGCGTACATGATGCGCTATGTGGCAAAAAATATTGTTGCCGCAGGGTTGGCGAAAAAATGCTTAGTGCAAGCGGCGTATGCCATCGGCATTGCCGAACCTGTTAGCATGATGATTGATACTTTTGGCACCGGAAAAATAAGCGAAAAAGAATTGGAACGCCTCGTGCGCAAAAATTTTGATTTAACGCCCGGGGGCATTATTGATACCTTAGATTTATGGCGACCGATTTACCGTAATACTGCTTCCTACGGGCATTTTGGTAGAAACCATGCCGATTTTAGTTGGGAACAAACCGATAAGGTGGACGCACTTAGAGGATAATGCTGTAATGAACCAAACTGTTGTCAAGCCAACCTCTTCTGCACCGACTAAATTGTCGGACAATGCGGCGGCGGTAAAATCAGCAACAGCAAAACCGACACCAGCAAAACCGACACCAGCAAAGCCAGTACCCCCAAAGCCCGCCGCCAAGAAAAAAAGTGGTATCGGTTGCTTGCCGAAATTAATCATGTTGCTTCTTGTCGCGGCAGTGGCGGCAGCGGTTTGGTATTTTCCCGCGCAGGTGGAAGCGCTCACCGGGGTTCAGATACCGACATTTATTAAAGAAATAGCAAGCCGTGCGGCAAACAGCGAATCCGTGATGGCAACAACAAGTCGCGAATCCGACAGCTCCGCCACTGCGATACAAACAGAAGCAACAGAAATAAACGAGGCAATAGAGGTAACAAAGGAAGCAGCAGAGGGCGAACAATCACACGCTAAAATTTTGCAATTACAACAAGCCGCCGATGTAATGCAACAGCAAGCGCAACTAACACAATCGCGTTTGGTCAGAAGCGAGCAACAACTCAGCCGTTTAGTCGCGCAGATTGCAGACCTTCAACAACAACAAAGCACGCAACAACTGCAATTACAAATAATTGATTTGCGTCTGCAGTTAGAGGGCGATACCGTAGCCGCTGCCGAAGCATTGAGCCACTTAGCCGCGAGTACCGAAGACATCGTGACTGCCCGCACTTTATTAGACGAAGCGGCGCGAATTGATAATCTGGTGCCGCGTTCTGTTTTATTATCGTTGTTAGAAGAATTACAACGCCCCACAGCAACGACCGTACTGGCAGAAAATGACAACCAAGAAACCCACGCCACTGATTTTGTCGGCAAAGTTATTGCCTTATTTAATATCCGTCATACCCCAACAACAGTGGCGGTATCGCCGGTACAGCAACAGCTGGCGCGGTTAGAAGTATTATTATTAACCGGCAGAGAAGATCTGTATTGGCAACACCTGCTACAAGTACGCAAAGATGCCACCGGTGATATTCGCGTAGAGAATGTTTTACAGCGCTTGTTTGAGTATGGGGCGCCGAATTATCAACTCCAATTACCGTCATTATTGTAGAATATCGGAGGAACAATGCGCTATTTAATTTATTTTGTTATTTTCGCCATATTATCAATTGCAACTGCATTGCTGGCACACCTTTATTTAAACGACCCTGTTACCTTACGCTATGGCGCGTGGGAAGCCACACCGCCGCTGTCGTTGATATTGGGAGTACTCGTTATTGCCGTGCTGGCGTTGTTATTAGGCATGCGTTTATTTTTATTAATCTTATTTTTTCCTGCTAAGCTCGCGACTTGGCGCCGGCAGCGGCTTGCCGAAAAACAAGCGACAATAAAAGATAATATTTTGCGTTGGTCTGCTTACGGCAATCGTCGCAATTTACTCAAAAATTTAGACAAATTAGCCCCGACCAATGCGAGTGCGCTTTGGCAAGCGGTGCAGGTCGCCGAAGAATTAGGCGATGAACGGGCAAAAAGTAAATACCTGCAACAAGCCGTAAACAGCAAGGATAGCATTATTTGCGCTGCCGCAAAAGCAAAATTGTGTTTGCAAGACAAGCACTTAATTGAAGCCGATGCCATTCTCAAAGCGGCGGGAGCACCGCAAGGAGCGGTGTTATTAGCAGAGCTTTATTTTGAAATGAGTATCATGCGCACCGATTACGTTAATGCGCTAAAAGCAGCAATGCACTTACGCGAAGAATTACCGCTGAGCTGGCAGGGGCGGGTAGAAGAAGTGATTAGCAAGTATTTAGAACAAAGCCAAACCGCAGAAAAGAGTAGTGCTTTTTGGAACGAACAAGTTGCCGCGGCGGAGAAAAAATCTCCGCTCTTACTTGCCGCCTACGCAAAATCGTTGTGGCGCTTGGGGAATGAAAAACACGCAGGCGAGGTGCTTTCGCAAGCATTAAAACAACATCCGCAAAACAATTTTATTTTGCGGGCGGCAGTTGAATTCGGCACGCAGCAACAATGTGAACTGGCGTTTCAGGGGAATGAAAAACGAGTAGAAACCGCAGATGTGAGCGACATTGAATTTTTACAAATTCTCGCCTTGCTTGCTGAAAAATTAAATTTGACAGGTAAGGCGCGGCTCTATGGACAGAGAATATCGGCATTGCAGTTACAGCGTCATAGCGCATAATGGCAAAAAAATACCCGTCGCCTAAAAAAATAACGAAGAAAAGGAACAACAAAACCAACACAGTTGGGGCTTCTCACAAACAGGCAACGGATATTGCCGAGCGCTATTTTATTGTTTTTGCAGTTGCCTTTTTTCTGCTGGCGCTTTTTATTCGCGTCATTTATGTATTTTCATTACGCCATTTGCC
>JAHZKE010000005.1 GCA_022600535.1 Pseudomonadota bacterium | reverse complement strand
GGAATGTACCGTATTCATCATGCCGGAAGTAATTCCCGCGGCGCGATGCAATACCGATACGACCGGAGCCAAGCAATTGGTAGTACAAGATGCATTAGATACCGCCTGCATGGAAGCTGTCAGTTGTTGATGATTGATTCCGTAGACCACGGTCAAATCGGCATTGTTTGCCGGCGCGGAAAACAATACTTTACTTGCCCCGGCTTGTATGTGACTGGCGGCATGGACAGCATCGTTAAAAATTCCGCTACATTCCAACACCACATCTACCCCCAGCGGTTGCCACGGCAACTGAAGCAACTGCCCCACACGTGAATACGGCACCGCCGTGCCGTTGAGGATAATCGCTTTTTCTTCGGCAACAACATCGGCGGCTAGTACCCCGTGCGTTGAATCGTATTTGAGTAAATGCGCTGCGGTTTGCGCATCGGAGCGGCTGTTAATCCCCACTAAGCGCATACCCTCGGGGGGGGCGACTGCAAACGCGCGTGCTACACATCTGCCAATTCTGCCAAAGCCGTTAATCGCAACATTAATGGGTTTCATATTATTTTTCCTATCTAAAGTAAGTAAAAGAGTTAAAGAGATTCCTGCGCAACAATTTTATTGACGGCGGCAGAATCTAATTCGCCCCCCTCATTATCAATCAACTGTTGTAAGCGCTGCATAAAAATATCGGCAGACGGGAGAGTCATGCCTGCCGCCGCCGCTTCGGCAAGCGCAATGCCAATATCTTTTTTATGCAGCACGGCTTTAAAGCCCGGGGTGTAGTCGCCGCTAATCATGCGTTGACCATGTATTTCTAACACTCGGCTGGCAGCAAAGCCGCCGCTCAATGCTTGCCGCACCTGTTGCAAATCCACCCCATTGGCAGCGGCCAGACGAAACGCTTCGGCAACTCCGGAAATAGTGGCACCGATAATAATTTGGTTACACGCTTTTGCCACCTGTCCGGCACCGGAAGCACCGATATAAGTAATCGTCTCTCCCATCGCAGCAAAGAGGGGTTGCATACGTGCAAACACCTGCTGCTCACCACCGACCATAAAAGTCAGCGTGCCGGCAATCGCCCCTTTTTCGCCACCGGAAACGGGAGCATCGAGAAAATCAATCCCCTGTTGCGCCAATGTCGCGGCAATCTCTCGTGATTTTGTCGGCGCAATGGTGCTCATGTCAATCACTGTGCCGCCACGTGCCATACCGCTTGCCACCCCGTTTTCTGCCAACAAGACCGCTTCCACATCCGCCGTATCGGCAACATTGGTAATCACCACCTCCGCTGCCGCCGCCAATGCTGCCGGGGTGTCATACGCCGTCGCGCCGGCTTCCACTAAAGGCAGGGTTGCCTCTACCCGCCGCGCCCAAACGCCGACAGTATATCCCGCACGCAATAAATTTAGCGCGGCGGGTTTTCCCATAATTCCTAAACCGATATAGGCAATTTTCATAAAATATCTCCGATTGTTTTCCGTAAGCGGCGTATTTTAGCAAATGATTGTACCCCTATCGCCGTTAATTCCTCGGACGATAGCTTTTCAACCAATCGCGCTAACTGCTCGGCGCATTGCTCTTTCTCTTGCCACTGCCCTAATGTATCCAACACTTGCAGCAATACCAACAGGCGCGTTGCTTCTAATAACAACCCGCCGACTTTGACTTCATTCCTTTGTTCGCCTAATTGTTGCAGTTGTTCATACGCCTGTGTCGGTTTCTCCTGCCGATAACATTCGGCAAGTAAAATCATCACGAATTGTTGCAGAGGGCGCAACTCCTCCAATCCGGCATCAATCATTTCGCAAATAGCATGATAGCACTCAATATTGACTCGCTTTTGCTCGCGCGCGTTGGCACAACAAAGCAATAAACTGACAACAGCGAAACAGCGTTTATTACGTAACACTTCCGGTGCTTGCGACTCTTGCAGTTCTTGACTCTCCGCTAATAACGTTTGTAACTGTTGGTAAATTATTTCTGCCGGTTTGCTTTGCGGGGGCGATAGCGTAACCGTTGTGGTAAAAGTTTGCGCCAAGGTATCGTACATTTGCGTTAGTGGAAAATTGAGCAAGGTTGCCACACGCAAAACATCAATAGACGATTCAAACACTGCCCGCGCTGTTGCGGACCCCTGCGGCTTTGCAGTAGCATTCTCTGTTTGCCAATTTAAGCACGTTGCCAAGCGCTGCCAAACTGCTTTCATCTGTGTTTCTGAGGCGGTTAATTTAGGCACTTCTATAATCTGACATTCTTTCCCTAACCATGTTTGGGCGCGCTTTTGCAATGCCGCATGAAACGAAAAATTTAAATCTACATTGACCATTAAACAGCAACCACTGTGTTGCGGTAGTGTATTGATATCCAAATAATTTTCCGCCGTGTGCCGATAGCACAATACCCAAAGCACTATTGTTTCCGCCTCTGCCACTGGGGCAATCGTGGTAGTCGCGCGTATGGTGGAAAGTGCAGGCGCCGCCCCTCGCCCCGTTGCTGATAAAAAAGCACAGAAATCTGCACCAATCTGTCGGGCAACCAGTTCGCTTTCCGCATCCACTGCCACCAAAATCAATCGCTTCATCTTGGTTAAATTATAATCTATCTATCTGCTATTATTGATAAATTTGTTGCGGCAACCAAGTCACAATACTCGGATAAAACCACAACAAAATCAACAGCAATAGCTGCAAGCCAATAAACGGTACCGCCCCGCGATAAATATCGCTGCTGGTAATCCCCGCCGGTGCGACCCCGCGCAAATAAAACAAAGCAAAACCAAACGGCGGGGTAAGAAAAGAAGTTTGCAAATTAACCGCCATCATCACGCCCAACCAAATCGGGTCTAACCCCATTTGAATCAAAATCGGGGCGACAATCGGCACGACCACAAATATAATTTCAATAAAATCTAAGAAAAATCCTAAGAGAAACATCAACAACATGACAATCAAAAACGCCGTTACCACGCCCCCGGGTAAAGAGGATAACACCTCGCTGACGGCTTCATCGCCGCCAAAACCGCGAAACACTAAAGAAAAAATATTAGACCCGATCAAAATAATAAAGACCATGCAAGTAATGCGGCTGGCTTGGCGACAGGCATCTTTAAGCGAAGCAAATGTTAATTGCCGCTTGACCACCGATAATAATAATGCCCCGCCGGCACCCACTGCTGCTGCTTCGGTGGGAGTGGCGATACCGCTTAAAATAGACCCCAATACCGCCACCACTAAAAAAGCCGGCGCCCATAACGCCATTAATGCCGATGGCGCATCATCGGCAGCTTGTTCATAATCAACTGCCGGTGCCCATTGCGGTTTGAGCCAAGCCATAATCAGAACATAAACAATATAAAAGCCAACTAAGATTAACCCGGGAAACAATGCACCAAAAAATAAATCCCCCACCGACACCGTATCGGGCGAAAAATTACCAACCCCCAGTTGCGCCTGCTGGTTGGCATTACTAATAACATCCCCCAAAATCACTAAGACAATAGAAGGCGGGATAATCTGCCCCAAGGTACCGGAAGCCGTAATGACTCCACATGCCAACGCCGGTTGATAATGATGGCGCAACATCACGGGGAGAGAAATTAACCCCATCGTGACCACCGTTGCGCCGACAATACCGGTAGAAGCCGCTAAGATAGCACCAACGATACAAATAGAAACCGCTAACCCGCCGCGTAAATTACCAAAAGAACGCCCCATTGCTTCTAATAATTGTTCCGCTATTTTACTGCGCTCTAATATCGTCCCCATAAAAACAAACAAAGGCACGGCAATCAGCGTTTCATTGGTCATTACGCCATAAATACGCGAAGGGATTGCCCCGAGTATCGTCACATCAAAACTACCGCCGAGATAACCGATAAAAGCAAAAATTAATGCACCACCGGCAAGCGCAAACGCCACCGGAAAGCCAGCCATTAAAATTAAAATAACAAAAGCAAATAATAAAAACGGCGACACAAAAAAATCCGTTTATTGTTGCGTTGCCGAGGGCGGAGAGGGGTGCTGGTTGGTCAGCAATAAATAATTTTTCGCCAACAGCGCCAACCCTTGCAAAATTAATAATAGCGGCATCAGCAGGATACAAGTTTTTAATAAAAAGACAATCGGTAGCCCCTGCCGTTCTATTGAGTGTTCGCCGATTGACCACGAAGCCGCCACATAAGGAAAAGAAAACCACAATATCACGCAACAAGTCGGCAGCAACAATAGCAAGATTCCCAATAAATTCACCCATGCCTGTCCGCGCGGCGACATTTTGCCGTAGAGTACATCAATGCGTACATGTCCATCGTGTAGCAAGGTGTATGCTGCGCCTAAGGTAAATAACGCTGCGTGCAAATAAACGACGATTTCATTCATCCATATCCACCCGACGCGCAAGACACTTGAGCAGAAAATAATCAACAACATGATGCCCGTCATGAGCGGAAAACTCCACGCCAGTATGCGCCCGAGATACTCGTTTAGCGCGCTAACCCAGTTAATGTAACGTTGCAACACCTGTTTTATCCATAAAAAAAGGGGACACCGTAAAGGATATATCCCCTTTTTTTATGCGTGGAAATACTCCTATAAATCGCGCGCTTCGGAAAAACCAACTTCCGAGAGTGTCGTCCACTTGGATACCTTACTACGAAAAGCACTAAAATTCTCGTAGACCTTTTTGGCATCAGCATCGCCAGAAGCAACATCACTGACCACTTCTTCACTGACAGTGCTAAGTTTTTTCAACACCTCATCAGGAAAGCGCTTTAACTGCACATTATGCTCATTCACTAGCGTAGCCAGAGCATCACCATTTTTAGCGGTAAATTCAGCCAACATATCGTTATTGGCTGCCTGACAGGCAACGGTTACAATTTGCTGTAAATCTGCTGGCAACGCATCATACGCTTGCTTATTGACAAACGCCTCTAATGCAGTACCTGGCTCATGCCAACCCGGATAGTAGTAAAATTTCGCCACTTTATAAAAGCCAAACGCCAAATCGTTATAAGGACCAACCCACTCAGTCGCATCAATCGCCCCCGATTGCAAAGAAGTGAAAATTTCACCTCCGGGCAATGTATTTGCCACCGCACCAATGGCGGTCAATACATCACCGCCTAAACCGGGCATCCGTATTTTCAAACCATTCATATCATCCAGCGAGTTAATTTCACGATTGAACCAACCGCCCATCTGCACACCGGTGTTACCCGCTAAAAACGGCTTTAAGTTAAATTGGGCATAAAGGTCATCCCAAAGTTTTTGTCCACCACCGCTATAAATCCAAGCATTTGTTTCCTGCGCGTTTAACCCAAACGGCACGGCAGCAAAAAACTGTGTTGCCGGGCTTTTGCCTTTCCAGTAATACGCCGCTCCGTGTCCCATTTCGGCAGTGCCTTTAGAAACCGCATCAAAACTTTCAAGCGGTGGTACCACTTCGCCACCACCATATACCGTAACTTTCAATCTACCTTCAGAAGCATCGGTAATATATTGGGCTAATTTATTCGCACCAGTACCTAAACCGGGGAAATTTTTCGGCCAAGTGGTAACCATGCGCCACTCATAAGATTTTTTAGTTTGGACTGCCGGCGCTTCCGGCTTTTTCTCTTCTTTTTTGCCGCAAGCAGTTGCGAGTACGGCAGAACCAGCCAAAAGACCAGCGGTAATAAATTTTCTACGTTGCATTGTTTTCTCCTATTTTAATTAGTTCAAAAGGGACAGATAAGTTAATGATATATTAAATCAATCTAAAATCAATAAAAACAGTTCAAAAGCAATATTTCTTTTAAGACGAATGTTGTTGTTGATCTAATTGTTTGCCTTCTTGCAAAATATTTTCGGGGACTTTACGCATATCGTAGATAATCCCGATTTTTTCCATGAAGCTCAAAATGTAATAAGTAATATCAATTTCCCACCAATAAAAACCTTGCCGTGCCGATGCCGGATAACGATGATGGTTATTGTGCCATCCTTCGCCGAAAGTCAGCAGTGCCAACCACAAATTATTGCGGCTATCGTCGTGGCTTTCAAAGCGTTGTTTGCCTAAAATATGACACAAGGAGTTAATAAAGAAAGTAACGTGATAAACCGCGATCGTAGAAATACACCCGCCCCATACCAAAAACTGCATACCGCCGCCGTTGGGAATAATTGCCTCGCCCATAAAATATAAACCGACCATGAGCATAATCGGCACTAAGGCGTCAAAACGGTTTAAAAACACTAATTCGGGGTATTTGGCAAAATCGCCAATGCGCGAATATTCGGTTTTGTAGTATTGCATATCGGTAAACCAACCCATGTGACTGCGCCAAAATCCGTCACGGCGCGGCGAATGCGCGTCTAATTCGGTATCGGAATGCAAATGATGATGACGGTGGTGTGCTGCCCACCACAAAGGACCGCGTTGCGCGGCAGTCATACCGCAAATGGCAAAGATAAACTGCCAAAAGCGTGATGCCTTATAACTGCGGTGCGAAAAATAACGGTGATAAAACCCCGTTAACGCGAAGACGCGAAAGCCATATAAAAACACCGCCACGGCAACTGCTTGCCAGCTCACGCCGACAAAAAATACGGCAAAGCAACCTAAGTGAATTAAAATAAAAGGCGTGGTACGCACCCACTTAAGAAAAGAACCGTTGGCGTGTTTGCCGCTAAGCGTTGCATCGGAATCAAACCATGCAATTAAAGCATTACCGCAACGTTTTAATGTACTTATTAATTTGTTAAACATTTATGGTGCGGATTATAACACAAGCACAAGAAAAGAATTTTGCCCACGATTTCCATTAAAATTTCTCTGCGGCGCTGTCTGTTGCGGCGCTGTCTGTTTCACACCATTCCCATGCATTTTCATCTGCCATCAACGCCCGCATGAGACGATTATTAATACCGTGTCCGGGCTTGTTGGCACGATAATGCCCTAATACCAAATAGCCATTAATATAGCAATCGCCAATCGCATCTAACATTTTATGGCGAACAAATTCATCGGGATAGCGCAGCCCGCTTTTATTAATCACCCCGTTATCATCATATACGACTGCATTTTGCAAAGACCCCCCTAATGCCCGCTGGTAACGGTGCATTGTTTCCACATCATTAACATAGCAAAACGTACGCGCACGCGCAATTTGCGCCGCATAAGTGTTGGCAGTCAGTTCAAACACACAGCTCACGCCGGTGCGGTTAATAACCTCATGCGGGTAATCAATCGTAATCTCATAATGACTGCCTGCTGCCGGGGTAAAACTTGCATAGCTGTCGTTTTCTTCTTCTATCCGCACGGTTTGTAATACACGAATATAACGCTTTGCTGCCGGTAGTGCGCGGCGGCCGCATCCTTTTAAAAACAACAACCACGGTGCCGCACTGCCGTCTAAAATCGGCACCTCTTCGCCGTTCAATTCCACTACAATATTGTCCAAACCATTTGCCGCCAAAGACGATAACAGATGTTCCACCATCCCCACCTGCACATCATTGTTTTGCAATGTCGTGGCTAAGTGCGTATCGCCAACGGCGTAGCAGTCCGATTTAATCTCGCTGCCTAAATCGCTGCGGCGAAAAACAATCCCACTGTTCTCAGTCGCCGGCAACAGCCGTACCGAGACCTCCCCCCCTCGGTGCAAGGCAATGCCGGTAAATGCCCCTTCTTTAAGAATGGTCTGTTGTTGCATCAACTCATACTAATGATTTATTAATTGGTTTGCTCACGCAAGATAGACGGCGTGCGGTGCGACTTGCCCTCGGTCAGTAAGTTCCCTTGTTTGCGTCCGGATTCAAAAAAGCCATTCGCCTGCTTGGCGCTATTCGTATTTTCTAAAATCTTCGGTTGATAACGATCACTCACACCGGTAACAATCACCGTCACGCGCAATTCATCCCCCATCGCTTCGTCATAACAATGACCAAGGGTTACCTCGCCGCGTAAATCGCGGATATTTTCTTTCACCACTTCGTCCACTCTACTCATTTCACCCATGCTCACATCGCCGGTAATATTGAGCAAGATATGTGATGCGCCGGTCAAATCAACATTTTCCATCAACTCGGAATGCAGTGCCGCTTCGGTTGCTTTCGTCGCACGTCCTTCACCGCTTGCTGATGCGGAACCAATGACTGCCTTACCTTTGCCCGACATCGCACTACGCACATCGTTGAAATCCACGTTAACATCCCCGTGCTTGTTGATAATATCAGAAATACCGGAAACGGCGTTATAGAGTAAATCATTGGCGGCAAGGTATGCTTGCCGTACGGTCACCTCTTCGCCCAACACCTCGCGCAGTTTTTCATTCGGAGCGACAATCAGCGAATCAACGGCTTTGGACAATGCTTGCAATCCTCCTTCGGCGCGTTCGGCGCGATTTTCGCATTTAAAGGGCATCACCACTACCGCGACGGTTAAAATCCCCAATTCATGACTGATTTCAGCAATGACCGGAGATGCCCCGGTACCCGTGCCTTTGCCCATACCGGCGACGACAAAAACCATGTCCATCCCTTGCAACAAATCACGTAAGCGTTCGCTTTCACTCAATGCCGCCTCGCGGGAGACCTCGGGCTTACCGCCAGCACCTAACCCTTTCGTGGTACTATTGCCAATTTGGATACATTCCAAATTTTCCGACATGCTCGCTAACGCTTGCGCATCGGTATTAATAGCAACAAAGTTCACGCCACTGGTCGGACGTTGACTCATATAGTTGACGAGATTGCTACCGCAACCGCCAACCCCTATGACCTTTATTTTTGCAATATGCTGATCGTTGTTTACAATTTTAATGTCAATGTTGTCCATGTTTTTTCTCCTTAATGTGGAAAGAGTTGAAAAAGAAATGAGTTGCCCGTGTCATCCACGGCAATTTGTAGTTGGCTTGGGCGCGTTCGCAGCCAATCATTAATAATCCTAAGGAAACAGAAAATTGCGGCGCTTTCAGTCGCTCGCGTTTTTCGCCATTGTAGGTCGGCGCGCCGATACGCACCGGAATATGCAGACGGTTGGTCATCATCGGAATTAACCCCGGCAACAACGCCCCGCCACCGGTCAAAACAATGCCGGCAGTTAATTTGCGCGCTTCCTTTTTTTCAAAATTGCGCAAGGTATTATCTACACAGTTAAGTAATTCTTCCACGCGGCTGGTAATCGTACGCAATACTAAAGAATGGCCAATATTCACTTCTTCACCACTGGTAGAAACCAAGGGCAACATTTCATTGCCCACCGGCGGCACCAATACTCCCGCTTGCTTTTTGCATTGTTCTGCCGAAGACAAAGTCGTATGATGTACTGTTGAAATATCCATGTGAATTAAATTACCCGCTTCTAAATAGACATCGGTTTCATACACCCCCCCATTACAGAAAATTACCATCTCGGTCGTATGCGCACCAATATCTAACAAACAAACCCCAAGACGTTTTTCTTCTTCATTCAACACCGCTTGCGCTGCTGCCAAACCGGAAAATACGACTTTATCCGCTAAGGTAATTCCTGCTTGATTAATACACGTTTCAACATTTTCTAAACTCTGCCGCTCAGCGACAATCGCGTGCATAGAACCCGTGAGTAATTTACCATTCATTCCTAAGGGGTTGCGGATATTTAATTGCCGATCTAAACTGTAGGTTTTTTCAATAATATCTAAAATTTCAATCTCTCCCGCCGAAGCTGCCGCCACCACCATCTCGCGCACTTTATCAATATCGCCTTTCTCTACCACTCCGCCGGCAACATGATAACGCCCTTCTTCGCCA
Source organism: Pseudomonadota bacterium (assembly GCA_022600535.1). Lineage (GTDB taxonomy): Bacteria > Pseudomonadota > Gammaproteobacteria > Tethybacterales > Persebacteraceae > JAHZKE01. The sequence goes on along the minus strand of JAHZKE010000005.1, from coordinate 16,547 downwards.
CCGCCAGCAACGGCTTTGCTGTTTCTCACCACTGCTTTTCCTTCGTTGGCACAACTTTTTATATATTCGCCGGATATTCCGACTAACACCTGTTCTATTTTTCTGCCTGAATCAATTTCGGCAGTACGCAAGGCACGTTTCAGTGCTTCGGTTGCCTGATGTAAATTAATAATCCGTCCTTCTTCCATGCCAGCGGATTGTTCTTCGCCCACGCCCAGCACGACAAGCGAACCATCCGCTAATGCCTCGGCAATCAGTACGCGAATCGTACCATTGCCAATGTCCAATGCTGCGGGTAATGTGTAACGTTCTGCGTTCATTTTTCCTCCTTTTGTAGTTGTACCGAAAAACCATGCGGATAACGCATATCCACCATTTGCACACCGGCGATTTGCCGGTGCAAGGCAGGGGCGTGATGTGCATAACGGCGCAACTGTGGTAGCGGGTCTTGTCCCAAATATAATAAAATACCATCGGTTAAAAACACGCGCCAATCGCCGCGAGCGTCTAATTCCAGTTGCGCCATCCCCTGCGGCAATACGGTTTGGGCGTGCTGATAAAACGCGACCATTTTTGCTAACTGTTGTTCATCGCCGCTAAAAATCGGCAATGCCCCATCCGCACGACCGCTAAACCGCCCGCCCTGTGCATCAATTAAAAAACTGCCATCATGCCAACGCGCTAACGGTTGGCTGGAAGTTAACGACACTTGCAACGTATGCGGCAATTTGCGGCGCACTTGCACCTGTTCTATCCCCGGCAGTGCGGTTAATTTTTGTCGCCATTGTTCCACATCTAAACTCAGTAAATTTTCGCCGCGCACTTCTGCTAACGCTTTTTCAACTGCCGCACGGCTTAAAGAATCCCCGCCGTGTACAATAACATCTTGCAACGGAGTCACGTGACGGATGAGGGTGCTGGAAATATAATCCAATAACAGCAACGCCGCGACCGATACCATCCCCCACAACGCGACCTTCTTGCCGTAGATACGAAACACACGTATGCGACTACTCTCGGCAAACCATTGGGCAGTTAATGAAGTCATTGCCGCTCCTCTACGACTGATGCCGATTGCAAAATCCGCGCCACCGTTTGTGTAAAATCAAGCCCCGCTTGCTTTGCCGCCATTGGCACTAAGCTGTGCGAGGTCATTCCTGGAATCGTATTGACTTCCAAAAAGAAAGGCGCCCCGCTTGCATCCAACATCATATCCACCCGCCCCCAATGCGCACAATGCAGAGCTTGAAACGCGGCAAGCCCGAGGGTTGCTAATTTTTCTTCCTGCGCTTTTGGCAAGCCACAGGGGCAAGAAAATTGCGTATCTTCGGCGACATACTTGGCGTGATAATCATAAAATGGTTGCGTCGGAACAATCTTAATCAGTGGCAATGGCTGATTATCAACAATGCTCAAAGTGTAATCGGTGCCGATGAGTAACTGCTCCACCAATACCCCTAATTGTTCACTTGCCGCGCTTTCAATCGCCGCCGGCAGTTCTTTGGCATCATGCACAACATGCGTGTGCGTGCTGGAGCCGCCCGCTGCGGGTTTAACAAACCACGGCGGCGGCAATTCGGCGGCAATCGTGGCGGCATCTTGCGGTAGATCGGCGTAGCGCCAATCCGCTGTTGGAATCCCCACGGTGCGCCAAATTTGTTTACTCACGTGTTTGTTCATCGCCAATGCCGAACCTAAAACATCGCTCCCGGTACAAGCAATACCGGCACTATTTAATGCACCACGAATTTCGCCGTTTTCACCGCCGCCGCCATGCAAAATATTAAACACCCGTTTAATATTATTTTTCATTAATACGCTAAGCCAATCGCGTTGTTTTCCCGGGTCCAGCAACAACAGCGGCACTCCCAAAGCACGCAAGGCGTTTTCCACCCCGACCGCACTCTGTAAGGAAACTTCCCGCTCGGGCGAATCGCCGCCGAGTAACAATGCTGTTTTAATTTGCTTCATGCCGCCCGCCCGATAATACGCACTTCCGGCTTTAAAACAATTCCTGTTTTTTCTGCGACCTGTGCTTGCACCTTAAGAATCAACGCCTCAATATCGTTGGCACTTGCGTTGTCATCATTGATAATAAAGTTGGCGTGTTTTTGCGACACCACGGCGCCACCAATACGGGTATTTTTCAAGCCGCACTGTTCAATCAAACGTCCGGCGTAATCTCCAGGCGGATTGCAAAACACCGACCCCGCGCACGCATTCCCTAACGGTTGTGCTTCCTGCCGTTGTTGCAGCAATGCTTTAATATTTTGCTGCACCTGTGTTGCCTCTTTTTTGGGGAATTGAAAACGCGCTGCCGAAAAATAAACATCCTCGCTTGCTGCGTATTGCACTTGGCGGTAACTGACCGTAAATTTTTCTGCCCGCAACGAAACCACTTGCCCGTTTTGTAATATTTCCGCACTGCGGACATACTCCCAAGTTTCGTGCCCATAACAGCCGGCATTCATTGCCAAAGCGCCGCCGACCGTGCCGGGAATGCCGGCAAAAAATGCCGCATCCAAACCGCGTGCCGCACAAAATCGCGCTAACTTCGGACACCCAACACCGGCGGCGGCGTAAATAATCTGTTGTTCATCGCATTCTAATTGTATTAACCCCGGCGAGGTGCGTACGACAATACCATCGTAGCCGCCATCGCGCACCAATAAATTACTGCCATAGCCAACAAACAACGGCGACTGACTACCGCTATTAAAATACACTTGCGGCGGTAAGGAATACGGCACAGTACGCATCGGGTTATCGCCATCGGCACCGATCCCCTGCGGCGTAAATAACCACGCGGCAATGCCTCCACTGCGCCAGCTAGATAAGCGCGCCATTGGATAATCCCGCTGCCACAACTCATTCGCCACCGGCATTTGCGCGATATTATTATGCACGTTATACATGATAACGCTCCTGTAATTTTGCCGGCAACATGCCAATATCGCCCGCCCCCATACACACTAAAAGATCGTCTTCTTGTATCTGTTCGCTCAGGGATTGTAATAAAGATTCTTCATCGGCGCATAATGTTTTTTCACCCGCCGGTGTCGTCAGTGCTGCTAATAATTCTTGCGCCAACGGTTGCGCCGGCATACTTTCCCCGGCAGGATAAATCGGCAACAACAACACTTGTTCGGCGTGACTCAACGCTTGTGCCAAAGGGGCGAACAAACGCTGCGTACGCGTGTAGCGATGCGGTTGAAAAATTAAAAATAACCGCCGTGTCGGATACGCCGCCCGCAATGCCTGCAATGTTGCATTAATTTCTACCGGATGATGCGCATAATCATCTACCAACAAAGCGCGTTTGCCGTTGATATTAATGTCGCCGTAAAACTCTAAACGCCGTCCGACCCCGGCAAAGGTGGCTAACCCTTGTTGCACCGCATTCACCGGCACCCCCAACTCAAACGCGACTGCCGTCGCCGCGAGTGCATTTTGTACATTGTGTTCGCCCAATGCGCCCACTTTCATCGGATAACGTCCGCCACGGGCAACCAAGGTATAGGTCATTCCATCTACTTCAGAAGCAAGATCGACCGCCGTATAATCTGCCCCGGGCAATAACCCGTAGCGGACAATCCGGCGTGATTTAATTTGTTCTGCCATCGCGGCAGTGGCGGCATCGTCATTGCAAATCACGGCGGTGCCGTAAAACGGTAAGTTTTCTAAAAAGCGAACAAAGGCGGCAGACAAAGTCGCAAAGTCATTATCAAACGCTTCTAAGTGGTCATTATCTATATTCGTGACCACTGCCATTACGGGTTGCAAATGCAAAAAGGAAGCATCGGATTCATCCGCCTCTACCACGACATATTCGCCGTTGCCGATTAATTCATCGTTGGTAACAGATAATAAACGCCCGCCAATCACGCAAGTCGGCGAAAGCTCGGCAACGGTAAGAATGTGGGCGATAATGGAGGACACCGTTGTTTTACCGTGCGTGCCGGCGACGGCAATCCCCGGTTTAAAGCGCATTAACTCGCCTAACATTTGCGCCCGCGGCACCGTTGGAATACCGCTTTGCGCGGCAGCAACACGTTCTATATTATCTTCGGCAACGGCACTGGAATACACCGCGCAATCAACACGGGCAACGTGTGTCGCATCGTGTCCGATAAAAATCTCTACCCCGCGGGCGCGCAGACGCGCTAAACTTGCTTGTTCGCGCACATCAGAACCGCTGACTTGATACCCCATTCCTGCCATCACTTCGGCTAACCCTGCCATGCCGGAACCGCCGACGCCGATGAAGTGAATTGTTTGAATATTATGCCGCACAACCCGCCTCCTTTAAGCAGTGGTTGGCAATCGTTGTTGCCGCCTCGGGCATTGCCAACTCCGTTGCCGCTAACGCCAACTGTTGACAATTCACTGCCAACAATACCAACGCTAATGTATGAGCATTTAATTGTTGTTGCGGGCACAACACCGCCGCGCCAGATTCGCTAAAACGGCGCGCGTTCGCGCTTTGATGGTCTGCCGCCGCGTATGGATACGGCACCAACACCGCCCCCACCCCCGCGGTGGCTAATTCTGCCAAGGTTGCCGCGCCGGCACGACAGACGACAATATCGGCATCCTGCATGGCAGTGGCGACATCATCAATAAATTCGTGCACCGTTGCCGGCACTTGTTGCTGTTGATACGCCGCCGCCACCGTTGCCGCATTCTCCTTACCGCATTGATGCACCACCTGCATGGCTTTGTTTTGCACCTGCAATAGCGCGAGGGCGGGCGGGAGCAATTGATTGAGTGCCTGCGCGCCTTGACTGCCCCCCAACACTAAAACACGCCGCACTTCACGCGGGCGCGGGCGTTTGCTCACCTGAGTAAATTCTATCCGCACCGGATTGCCGACATATTGCTGATTTTTTTCTTGCGCCGGAAAACCCGTCAGCACAGCCTTTGCCACTTTTGCTAATAAACGATTCGCCTTACCGGTCACGGCATTTTGTTCGTGCACGACCACCGGCACCCGCCGCAACCAAGCCGCTAAGCCGCCGGGCACAGCAGCGTAGCCACCCATACACAGCAGTGCTGCCGGGCGCACCCGTGCCAATAACCGCCACGCCCGCCAAACGGCAACCAGTAATAACGGCAGTTGCCAAACATGGCGCGGCGATTTAAACGGCACTGAAAATAGCGGTAACCCGCGCTGTTGCACCAAACGGGTTTCCATACCGCCAGCACCCAACCACACCACTGCCGCCCCGCTCGCCTGTAAGGCATCGGCAATCGCTAAACCGGGGAAAATATGCCCACCGGTGCCGCCAGCGGCAATCATAATTTTTGCCGTCGGTGTCATTGCACCTCCTCGGCATGAAGTTTATTTTCATAATCTAAGCGCAACAACACTGCGAACATCGCCGCCGTTGCCCATAAACTACTGCCGCCATAACTCAACAACGGCAAGGTTAACCCTTTAGACGGAAGGGCGGCGGTACTGCCGCCAACATTAATCATCACTTGCGTCAAAATTAACCCCGCCAATAAATACGCATAAAAAGCACCAAATAATTCGCCGCGTTTATTTGCCACCTTACCGATAGAAATCATGCGCATACCAATAAATAAATACAACGCACAAACAAAAAAGAAACCTAACCAACCATGCTCCTCGGCAATAATGGCGATAATAAAATCGTTATGCACTTCCGGTAGCGATTCTTTTTGCAAACTACCGCCCCAACCGACGCCAAACAAACCGCCATTATTGTATGCCATTAACGATTGTAACTGCGCGAACCCCGCCCCGTGCGGGTCAGCAAAGGGGTCAATAAATGCGGTGATGCGGCTTTGTCGGTGCCCTTCTAAGCCAACTAATAAAATAATCACCAACACCGCCAACACGCCCAACAAGAAAACATAACGCTTGGGAATACCGGCTAAGATAAGCACTAATAACCCGGTAACTGCCAGTAAGACAACTGTGCCTAAATCTTTTTGAACAATCGTTAAGACGAGGACGATACCACCAAACACCGCCAAGGGAATCAGCGGACGCAACACTTGCTTACGCAGGGCATTATTTTCAATACTTAATTTTCCCCAACAAGCAAACGCTAACAACGCGGCAAATTTTAATACTTCCGACACTTGCAACGACACGCCAAAAATACTAATCCACCGCCTGGCACCTTTGATCGGGTCGGAAAATAAAGTGAAAAACGATAGGAGCAAGGCAAGCCCCAATACCCAATACATTTTTTTACGCAAAGAATTAATCGGCACTTGCAATAGGGTCGCAAATACCCCCAACGCGCCGACTAAGTAAATACAATGTTTAACAAAATGGCTATATGAAAAATGAGCTTTGGCGATAAACGATAGCGAATACAACGTTGTAATACCAACAAACAATAACAGCCCCACCGCCAAACAAAATTGACGGTCTACATAGCGAAACGGTAACAACATTATTGCCCCCCCTCGCCACATTGTGCCGCCACCGCATGAGCAAAAGCAACACCGCGGGCTTTATAATTTGCAAACATATCTAAACTGGAACACGCGGGCGATAACAAAACGGTATCGCCGGCAGTCGCTAACTGTTGCGCTTGTTGTACGGCTTGTTCCATATTTTCCACTACATAACAAGGCACTTCTGTTGCGGCAAGAACGTTGCGAATCGCGGCGGCATCGGCACCGAATACGATCGCCGCTTGCATCTGCGTTGCCGCTTGCGCTAAGGGTGAGAAATCCTGCCCTTTCCCTATCCCGCCGCCAAGCCAAATCACGCGCGGCTTGCTTTGCAGCAGGGCAAATAATGCCGCTTCTACATTTGTCGCTTTTGAATCGTCCACATAGCACACGCCCGCGTGTTGCCCCACCTGCTGCTGCCGATGCGCCAACCCCGCAAACGATGCCAAACCTGCGGTAATAGCAGCAGTTGACAGTGGCAACGATTCGCTCAATGCCAATGTTGCTAACACCAACTCTACATAATTTTGACAAGCCGGCGACATTGCCGCCAAACGATAACGCGGTGTGCCCTGATAACAAATCCACCCCGCTTGCACCGTCCAATCAACATCGGCATTCGGAGTGGCAGCGGACATACAATAAGATGTTGCCGCCGCGGACGCCGCGATCGCCGGTGCTGTCATTAATTTGTTCACCACTATGCGCTTGCTGGCAGCATAAATAGAATATTTAATCGCGGCATAATGTTGCAGAGAACCGTGACGGTCTAAATGGTCATCGCTGACATTTAATACCACGGCGGCATCGGAATAAAATTGCGCCGCTAATTCCAACTGAAAACTGGATAACTCCACTACTGCCACTTGCGGAAACCCGTGCTGTTGCCAACGCAATAACGCCGTTAACATCGGCTCGCCGATATTGCCCACTGCTTCGGCGGTGATACCGGCACTATTTGCCAAATGCGCCGCTAATGCCGTAACTGTGCTTTTACCGTTGGTCCCCGTAACTGCCCATAATTGACTCGTTGCCGGTGCCCACTGGCGCCACGCACGACTAAAACAATCAGCATCGTTGGTCAGTTTTTCTGCTGTTGTATTAATATCGGTCGGGGCGACCCCTGGGCTTAATGCAATGCGTTGATATTGTGCATAACGCTCGGGTTGCCAATGGCGGAAATTTTCCCCCACGTGTAAATCAATCTGCGGCAACTGTTTAAATTCTTGCTGCTTCGGCGGGTTGGTGCGGTCATCTACTGCAGTTAAATTACAGGGCGTAGCACCACTGTGCTGCCAATACGATGCCAACGACAAACCGGAAGCCCCCATGCCGACAATCAAGCGTTGTTCTTTGGCAGTGGCGTTGTTCATCGTATTTTCAACCCCGCTAAGCCGACTAACACTAAAATAAAAGTGATAATCCAAAAACGTACCACGACTTGATTTTCTTTCCAGCCGCGTAATTCAAAATGGTGATGCAATGGTGCCATCAACAACACCCGTCTGCCCGTTGTTTTATACGAAAACACCTGCAAAATCACCGACACCGCTTCCATCACAAACACGCCACTCATCAAAGCAAAAATAATTTCCTGCCGCACTAACACTGCCACCAAACCCAACGCCGCCCCGATTGCCAAAGAACCGACATCGCCCATAAAAATTTCTGCCGGATAAGCGTTAAACCATAAAAACGCCAACCCCGCCCCAATTAAAGCGGCACAAAAAATAACTAACTCGTGAATCCCGGGGATGTACACCACGCCGACGTAATCGGAAAAAAAGGTGTGCCCCGAAATATAAGCATACACGCCCAAACCGCCGCTAATCATCACTGCCGGCAAAATGGCTAAGCCATCTAAACCATCGGTTAAATTCACCGCATTAGACGCGCCGACTAACGTCAGGTAACCGAAGACAAAGAAACCGACCACCCCCAATGATAACGCCGTTGCTTTCCAATAGGGAATGGTAATTTCGGTTGCGCCATTAATTAAATCCGCCTGCCAAATAATTGTTAACGCCACTAACGCTAATAAAGATTGTAGCGCTAACTTCGCCCGCATGGAAAGCCCTTTGGTATTTTTTTGATACACCTTGCGACTATCGTCAATCCAGCCAATGCCGGCAAATGCAGCGGTCGTCAGTAACACCAACCATAAATACGGGTTGCTTAAATCTGCCCAGAGCAACGCGGCAATAAACCACGCAGCAATAATTAATACACCGCCCATGGTGGGCGTGCCGCTTTTTTCTAAGTGCGATTGCGGGCCATCATCGCGCACTTGTTGCCCGATGTCTTTTCGCCGTAAGCGACGAATAAACGCCGGCCCTGCATACAGCCCGATAAAAAATGCCGTTAGTGCGGCAAACATTGCGCGCGAAGAAACATAGGTAAATAAATTAAAGCCGCTAAAATACGGCACTAACTGATTGGCAAGCCAGTACAACATCTTAATTGACCCCCTGCTCAACTCTGCTGACTGTTGCCGAAGTTGCAACAATCGCATTGACAATTTTTTCCATTTGCATGCCGCGCGACCCTTTAACCAACGCCGTGATTTTTTGGGTTTGTGGCAAACGCAATATTTCTTCTATTAATAACGCGCGGTCGGTAAAGTGCCGATTGTCGCTATTTGCATTATTCGTATCACGCGCCAACGCTTGTTGCATTTGCGCCCCCCAACCCAATAATAAAATTTGTTGTTGGCGGCAAGCGGCAACGACGGCATCGTGTGCCTCCTGCGTCTGTTCTCCCAATGCCAGCATATCTCCCATGACCAGCACTGCCTGTGTGTTATTGGCGGCGGCGGTTGTTGCCAATACTGCCAACCCTGCCAGCGTAGAATCTAAATTGGCATTATAAGTATCGTCAATTAACGTTAACTGCGGCGAGACGCTATGCACGGTTAACCGCCCTGCCGCGCCTTGATAACGACTCAACCCTTGCACCACTGCCGCCGTGGGTAACCCTAAAGCATGTGCCGCTGCCGCCGCTGCCAAGGCATTCATTTTATTATGCGCTCCCGCAACGGCTAAGCGAATGGAGACGCCATTAATAATAATCCCCTCCTCGGTAAAGGTGCCGTGAATATCCGCCTGTTGCGCTTGTCCAAAACTGATTATTTTTTTATCCGCGGCAAGTTCGCACCATAATGAAAAATGCGCGTCATCGGCATTGAGTACTGCACAGCCATTCGCCGCTAAACCCGATAACAACTCGCCTTTGGCGCAAGCGATTTCATGCAACGAAGAAAAATTACCGATATGCGCCCGTTGCGCGTTGTTAATTAACGCCACTTGCGGTTGGATGAGTGCCGACAACGCAGTCAGTTCGCCGCGGTGATCCATCCCCGCTTCTAATAGGGCAATTTGCTGCAGTGGATTTAACTGCAACAACATTAACGGCACGCCAAGATGATTATTAAAATTACCGTGACTGCGTAATACTTTATCTTCTCCCATTGCTGCCGTGGCAATGCTGTAGAGCATTTCTTTTACCGTTGTTTTACCGTTGCTACCGGTAATTGCCGCGACTTTACCGTGATAATGTTGGCGACAAAACAGCGCTAACTGTTGCAAAGCAGCAGCACTATCGGCAACAACAATTTGCGCTAACATGTCTGTTTGTACCTCTGCGCTTGTTTGCGCCTGCCGCACCACTGCCGCCACCGCTCCTGCCTGTTGCGCTGCTGCTAAGTGGTCATGTCCATCGCTGTGTTCGCCCGGTAAGGCAACAAATAATGATTGCGGCGGTAAGCGGCGGGTATCAATATCCACGGCGTTAATTTCAATCGCGGCGGCACTTGTCGGCATTAATTCACCGGCAACAATTTTGGCAACAGTGGCTAATGACATTTTCATTGTCCTTGCTCCCCTTGCTCCGCTAGCACTTCTAAAATCACATCGGCATCGGAAAACGGCAAATATTCGCTGCCGATTTGTTGCGTGGTTTCGTGCCCTTTCCCCAACACCAACAACATATCTGCCGCGGTTAATTGTTCTATTGCTGTGGCAATTGCTTCGCGGCGGTCGCCGATACTAATCGCATTGGGGATATTGTTGCCCACTTCGTTGCGTATTTTTTCGGGGTCTTCATTGCGCGGGTTGTCGTCGGTGATAATCGTAACATCGGCGTAGGTGGCGGCGACTAATCCCATTTCGCCACGTTTACCAACATCGCGCTCGCCGCCGGCACCGCACACTAAAATTAAACGTCCGCCGCCCGCTAACGTGCGCGCTTCTGCCAATACTGCCGTCATTGCCGCTGGGGTATGGGCGTAATCCACGTAAATTTTCGGTGCGGCGTTTATTTTTTGCATGCGCCCGGCGGGTAAGGTTAGCCGAGTTGCCGCTTGTAGAATATCTTCTACTGAAATTTGTAAAGTGGTTAGCACTAATGCCGCTGCCATAAAATTATAAGCGTTGTATTCGCCAACGATGGGCAATAAAATGTTGCGCTTGCCTAACACGCCGTCTACTGTCAGTTGCATACCACCTGCAACAGTGGCGAACTCCAGTAACTTTAAGGCGTTGCCCTTTTTGCCGTAGGTGAGCGGCTGTGCGGCACTCTTAATTAAACGTTGCGATAATTCATCGTCGGCGTTAAAAATAGCGTTGGCAATGTTCGGCATAGCAAATAACGCCGCTTTTGCTTGCCAATATTTTTCTACACTGCCGTGATAATCTAAATGGTCGCGGGTCGCATTGGTTAATACGGCGGCTTGCATCTGCAACCCATTTAAACGCCCGTGGACGATACCGTGGGAAGATGCTTCTAACACTGCCGCCTTCGCCCCTTGGCGGATAAATTGTTGCAAGCAATCATTGATTGAAATCGCATCGGGCGTGGTATTTGCTAATGGCGCTAAATGCCCCGGCATTCCTGCCCCTAAAGTGCCAATCATGCCGCAATCGCGCTCGCATTGCGCTAACAACTGCACGATAAAGTGTGCTACTGTTGTTTTACCGTTGGTGCCGGTAATGGCAATCAGCGGTAGCCGTTTGCTCGGGGCGCCGTAGATAATATCGGCAATGTATCCGCATTGCGCACGTAAATCGGGCACGGCAACATTGGGCACTTGCCATAATTCCCGCCAGGAAAAATTACCCGCTTCCCAAAATACTCCTGCCGTTCCTGCCGCCACTGCCTCGTTAATATAATTGCGTCCGTCGTCGGACTCCCCCGGATACGCGACAAATGCCGTCGCGGCATTCACTCGGCGACTATCTACCGACAATGCCCCCAACGGCACCCCTAAACGGTCGATAATTCGGAAGGCACCGGTGTTCATATCACTTTCTTTGCTCGTATTGCATCCGGACGAATACCACCAAACAATAAAGCACTTTGCATAATTTTTTGAAACAACGGTGCCGCGACTGCGCCGCCGCTGTCGCCGTTTTTCGTCGGTTCGTCCACCATCACCACCACCACATAACGCGGTTTAGATACCGGCGCCATGCCAGCAAAAAATACCCGCCGGCGACTTAAATCAAATTCTCCGTTTGTCCACTTGCCCACCGTGCCGGTTTTCCCCGCAACACGATAACCGGGGATTGCCGCCGCCGCTGCCGTGCCTTTGGTACTGACGACTTCTTCCATCATGCTGCGTACGCTACGGGCGACTGCCGGCGATAAGACATGTTTTTTAGCCACCACTGCTTCCCGTTGCCACAAACGCGGCGTGACCAACACGCCATCGGTCGCAAAAATAGAATATGCCTGCAACAACTGCGGCAAGGTTAACGAAAAACCATAACCATAGGCATGTGTTGCTAAATCAACACTGCGCCATCCCTTGTGTTGGCGCAATAAACCTTTGCCTTCGCCGGGAAATTGCAACACCTTATCCCCGCCAAAACCCAACTGACGATAAAACGACTCTAACCGCTCCCCGCCGATACGCTGTGCCAAAAGCACCGCGCCGACATTGCTGGATTTACGAATCACCCCGCGCACGTCTAAATTTTCGCGCACATGTTTGTCATGAACGCGCAGTTTTCCGACTTGTAACGCTTTTTTAGTTTCTAATACCTCAGTTGCTTCGGTTAATTGATCTTCTAAGGCAAGCGCAATGACAAACGGTTTGACCGTAGAGCCCGGTTCTACTTGGTCTGCCAAGGCGTGATTAATTTGATTATCTTCTACCGTGCGAATAAAATTGGGGTTGAAACTCGGATAATTTGCCAACGCTAAAATATCGCCGTTGGTAATATCCATCACCATTGCCGAGGCACTTGCCGCCTTGTGCTTTTGCGTTGCCGCTGCCAACGCGGTATGTGTCTGATATTGCAAACCGCGATCTAAGGTTAAATAAACATTCTTACCAGCGACCGCGGGTTGATGTGATAACTCGGAGATTGCGCCTTTTTGTCCGGCATTAATATGACGCACCTCGCCATCGGTTGCATCTAATTTTCCATGTTTTACGAATTCAATACCGCTACGCCCGATACCGCGCCAATCGGTATAGCCAACGATATGGGCAAAGTTTTCGCCATCGGGATAAAAACGCTTGCTAATGTATTCTGCGCCAACTCCGGTAATTTTAGACCACTTAATATGTTCGGCAACCGACGCCGGCACATTTTTTTGCAAATATAAAAAACGCCGCTCGGAGTGCATTTGTTTGAGTACCTCTTCAGGAGTCATTTCTAATGCCTGCGCCAACACCTGCGCATAACGCTGATATTGCTCTTTTGATGTTTTCGCCTGCCGCAATTGTTTCGGCGATAAAGTAATATGATAAGTATCGGCATTCATCGCCAACGCCGCGCCCCCCTTGCCCCAAATACTACCGCGGTGCGCTTTAATCTCACTGCTGTCATAATGCTGACGGGAAAAATACTCGTTTAAATCCTCCTGCAACAAAAACACGCGAGTAAAACCCGCAAAGAACAAGACAATAAAACCCAACAGTAAAGAAATCCAAATAAAATTAGCGCGGGATTCGCTGATTGTTGATTTTGGTAAATAAATATTACTCATTTGTCCTCCTCCATCAAATAAAAAAAGCTATGTTGTTGCGGTTGCATCATCTTTAATTGCGTTGCTTGTGCATGCACTTCGTGGTAGCCCGTAAGTGTGGCGTATTCCAACTGCAAAGTACGCCATTCGTCATTGAGACGAATCCCCACTTCACGCAGGTGCTTTTTTTCCTTTTCGTGAATGCGAATATCTTCACGCTTGGCAATCAACGAAAATACCGAGGCGACAAAAAACACCAGCAACGATAGCCGACTGAGATATTTATATCTTGGTTTAAGCATTACGCTGCCGTTGCGATTTTGATAAAAACGCGCATACAAGCACTGCGTGCGCGCGGGTTGTCGGTGATTTCTTCTGCCGAGGGGCGCTGCATACGCCCGACGGCTTGTAAATTACTGCCGCCGACACGCCCCATACCGGGGAGTGTGACTGCCGTTGCCAACTGTTTGGCAATGCGGTCTTCTAACGAGTGAAAAGCGATGACCACTAAACGCCCGCCCACCACCAGCGCCTGCCGTGCGGCTTCCAGCCCTTTTTGTAAATGCACTAATTCTTCATTCACCGCAATGCGAATCGCCTGAAATGTACGCGTTGCCGGATGCCGCCCGGGGGGAGTGGGTTGCCTTTTGCTGTCGCGCACTGCTTGCGCCAGTGCCGCTGTTGTTGTTAGGGTGGCGCGGCGTTCAAACAACATGCGGGCGATGCGCCGTGCTTCTGGTTCCTCACCAAATTTACGTAACACTTGGCGAATTTCTACCTCGCTTTTGTGTTGTAACCAATCAAAAGCGGACAACGGAGTACGTTGGTCCATACGCATATCCAGCGGCGCATCGGCATTAAACGAAAACCCGCGCGCGCCGTCATCTAACTGCATACTGGAGACGCCCAAATCAAACAACACTCCGCAAACTTGCTCTACGCCGTGTTCTGGCAACGCTAACGCTAAATCGGAATAATTGCGGTGTGCAAACATAAACGCCGAGGAGGATAAATCGCGTGCCCGCTCTGCCGCCACTTGATCGCAATCCATTGCCAATAGCCGCCCCTGCGGTGGCAACTGCTGGAGAATTAAACGACTATGCCCGCCACCGCCGAAAGTGGCATCCACATACACGGGGGCGGTATGGGTCGTGGCATCGTGCAATAAGGCATCTACCGCTTCTTTCGCTAATACCGTTTGGTGCGTTAAATTTTGAGTTGTTTCCATTGTTCTGATAACTCGCCATCTTGCAAACGCGACAGCAACACTAAATTACGCTGCTCCCATAATTTTTCATCCCAAATATGAATACTTTCGCCGACACCAAAAAAAAGCGTCTCGCGTTCTATCGCCGCTAACATGCGTAAATTATTTTGCACCATAATTCTGCCTGCACTATCCAAACTCACATGTTCGGCACAACCGATAATCACCTCCTGTAAATGTGACTCGATGTAGCCAATGTTTGGCATTTGCAATAACTTCTCTTTTAGCGCCTCAAACGCATCTTTTTTATAGAGCGATAAATGTTTGTGCGGATGCATCGTTAGCACTAAGCCATTACTTGCATTCAACGCTTCGCGAAAGCGATTGGGTATCGCTAAGCGACCTTTTTCGTCTATCCTAACCTTTGCTGATCCAGTAATCATTTTTAATGCCCTTTTGTCCTAAGTATTTAGAATTTCGTTACTTGACATATTTTACCACTTTTTACCACTTTTAACCCCATATTTTTACATCACTACAAAAAAATAGTAATAGCAGGCAACCACCCCTCACGAGCGGGCAATAAATAATTGAATAAGGGAGGTTGCGATGTGGGCGGAAGATAGGGGAATTGCCCAATATACAAGAGACATGTCCCCTTGCAAACAGGGGAATCCCCCCACTCCTGCTACGACGGGCAGGAGTGGGAAATGGTGGAGGCGGGGGGAATCGAACCCCCGTCCGCAAATCCTACACAAAAGGCGCTACATGCTTAGTCCGACACTCATTTGTTTAACTCTTTGCTGGTCTGCCGGACGGGCGGGCAAAGGGCGATCTGCATTAAGTTAAGCTATTACGCTGCAGCAAAGCAATAGCCGAGTTTGCGTATATTACCCCGCCGATCCGACCCGCAAACAAATTGGGGGCGAGGGCTTGGTCCGGTTTTTAAGCGGCCAGAGCGAAACGCTTATCGTTGGCGTTTATAGGTTTTTTGAAACGGTTTTACAAGTTGTTCCAGCTTGACATGCTCCCGTTGCTTCGTAATCCACGTCGAAGCCAAATGCGCCCCCATGAATTTCACAACGCCTACATTATAACATTTTAGCCGTTATAACGCTATTTTTGCGTTTGTTTGGATGGTGTTGGAGAGGATGATGCGATTAATTGTGTTACTGTTGCAATCCATTTTTTTATTCATTTCCCACCCCTGCAATCATGTTAAAATCGCTCGACGCGCTCGGAGTGCTGGGCGTGCTGGGCGATTAACCTTCGGATTTTTCGCTACCATTATATTTAACAAAAAGTCATTTAGAGGACACCTTATTATGAAAGTTGGTTTTATTGGATTAGGCAATATGGGGAGCGCTGCGGCGCGTAATATTCAACGGGCGGGCATCCCCCTTATCGTGCACGACTTACGAAAAGAAGCAGCGGCAACGCTGATTGAACACGGCGCCACTTGGGCGGACACCCCCGCCGCTATTATTAATCAAGTTGATATAGTGGTATCTATGGTGTTTGGACCGCCGCAGATAGAACAAGTGCTGCGCGGCGAACACGGTTTATTATCCGGCGATTGCAACGGCAAAGGGTGGATAGACCTGACAACAAGCGACCCGACCCTAATGCGCGCACTGGCGCAGGAATTTACGCAAAAAGGCGGGCTGCCCGTTGATGCCCCCGTAACCGGTTCGGTTGATGCGGCGATACGCGGGGATATGATTTTATTTGTTGGCGGCGAAGACAACGCCATTGAGAAAACCCGCAGCGTGCTGGAAGCGATGGGAGAAATCCGCCGTGTGGGGCGCTATGGCAATGGCTATGTGGCAAAGTTAGTGAATAATCAACTCTGGAAAATACACGCCGCTGCCATTGGCGAGGCAATGGTTGCCGCGAAATGTGCGGGACTGGAACCAGACGTATGGTGGGAAGT
>JAHZKE010000034.1 GCA_022600535.1 Pseudomonadota bacterium | reverse complement strand
GTTAGTCGGTTGCTTGGGGTTTGTGGTGCGGGCGCATATTTTAAATTTTGGCGTGCCGGCATTTTTTGGCATGGCGCTGGCATTGTTAGCGGTAACAATTTTGGCAGATGAAAACCGCCGCATCACGCGCACTTTCTTTTGCGGCGGTCTCATCGGTTTAGCGGCAGCATTTACGTTACTTGCCTGCGGTGTCTTGCCGGCGTTGGTGGTGTTGTCGGCAGTCGCAATAGTACGAAAAGAGCAGCTACCAGTGCTGGCAGTGGTTGCCGCCTTTTTTGTTCCCGTCTTATTGTTTGCGCGCTTAAACAATATCCCGCTATTCGCCGTGGCGGATGGGCGTTTTGATACACTGGCAACTATTTTCGCCGGTCTTAGCGATGTCGTGCGGGTGATGGGGTGGTCGTTGTTGCCGTTGTTGCCGTTGGCGTTGTATGGCTTGTGGCATACCCGCGGGCGCGATCTCAACCGCGTGCTGTATTTTTGCCTATTTGCTATCGCCGCGACGGTTGTCGTCTTTTTTATTCAAGGCAGCGGACAGGAAGATTACTACCTCTTACTCCCGCCGTTAGCCCTTGTTACTGCGGGCATGCTGCGCAAACTCCCCGATGGCACCGCCAGTGTGATGGATTTTTTCGCCTTATTGATTATCGGTTTAGGCGTTGTCGGCGGTTTGTGGTTGTGTTGGGCGGCGTTGTATTGGGGCAGTCCGGCGCCATTAGCGGCATTCATCGCAGAAATGTTTGTCGGCTATACTTTACCGCCGCCGTCAGCGATTAAAATTACCATCGCCGCTGTGCTCACTTTAGGGTGGGTGTTATTGTTAGTCAATTTTGGCAGAAGCAACGAACGCGCAGTGGTCAATTGGAGTTGCGGCGTAACGCTGGTTTGGGCGATATTTAATTTATTATTGGTCGCTTATGTTGATTCGGGCAAATCCTACCGCCAACCCGCCGAGCAATTACTCGCCGTGGTGGGAGACGATTGCGTCACCTTGATGAACGATCAACATTGGCGGGCGCAGTTATTTTATTTCGGTGTGCGGCTGGGGGAGGCGGGTGCGTGTCGCTATTATTTAGACAAAAGCGAGAAAAATGGGGCATTAATCTATGTTTCGCGCAATGAAAGCCGCAAAGGGTATTATTTATACCGCCGCTTTTGATAAAATAACGCCTTGTACTGGCGTTGTTTGGAAATAGTTAATAAATTATCTTCGCACCACACTACGATAGCGGCGAAAATATACACTATTATTGTCGTTGGCGTCGTTACATTCCGCTGGCAAACAGCAACTAATTTTTAATGGCTATAGAAGGAGTTCCCCCATGGCAGTCCAACAAAATAAAAAATCCCCTTCCCGACGCGATATGCGGCGTTCTCATCAACGCTTGTCGGCACCGACAGTAACGACCGATAAAACAAACGGCGATCGTCATTTGCGGCACCATATTGCCCCCAACGGGCATTACCGCGGGCGTGAAATTATTGCACCAGCAGCAGAGAAAGAAGCCACTGAGGAATAATCTTATGCCGGTCGTCGCCCTGGATGTTATGAGTGGCGATGCGGGGTTGAGCGTTCCCATAGCGGCGGCGCGCCGCATTCTTGCCCAAGGTGCAGAGTGCCAAATTATTCTGGTGGGCGATGAAGCCGCCATCCGTAAAGAGTTGGCAAAAAGTAGCGGCAACGCTAACGATGGCGACAAGTGGCAGATAGAACACACCAATCAAGTGGTGGCAATGGACGAACTCCCCACCCGTGCCGTGCGCAAGCGCGATACCTCCATGCGCCGCGCTTTAGAATTAGTGGTAGAAGGGCGTGCCGATGCCGCAGTGAGTGCGGGCAATACCGGCGCGTTGATGGGGTTGGGAGTATTGTTATTGCGCGTGATAGAAGGGATTTCCCGTCCGGCAATTGCGGCGTTTATCCCCAATCGCACGCCAGAATACTCTTGCTGCATGTTAGACCTCGGCGCTAATGTTAATTGCAGTGCCGAAATGTTACGCGATTTTGCCCTGATGGGTTCGGCACTGTCGCAGGCAGTTAAACAAAAAAACAACCCCACCGTCGGCTTATTAAATATCGGCGAAGAAGCACACAAAGGCAGCGAAACTTTAAAACAAGTGGCGGATTTATTGCAGGCGGATGAACACATTAATTTTGTTGGCAATGTAGAAGGGCACGCTATTTACGGCAACGCCGATAACCATGTTGATGTTGTCGTTTGCGATGGCTTTAGCGGCAATGTCGCGCTGAAAGTGTCCGAAGGCGTGGCAGCGATGATTAGAAAAATGATACACGATGCATTACGCGCCAACTGGTTTTTTAAGTTGTGCAGCGTGTTGGCATTGCCGATTTTTATTCGCTTGCGGAAAAATTTTGACCATAGACAATATAACGGTGCGACATTTCTCGGCTTGCGCGGGGTGGTGGTAAAAAGCCACGGCAATGCCGATGAAGTTGCTTTTGCCGCGGCGATTCAATGCGCGATTGCTGCCGCCCAACAAAAATTACCGCAAATTATTGAACGCTATGCAGCGGTTGCCGCCGCCGCCGACTCCACCGTCACCGCTACCAACGAAGAAGCACCGGCGACTCTTTCGGCGCAACAAGCATGAGCCCCTACGCGCGTATTGTCGGTGTTGGCGGGCATTTACCGCAACGGGTCATGGAAAATGATGAATGGCAGCAATATATCGACACGTCAGATGAATGGATACGTAGCCGCAGCGGCATACAGCGGCGCCATATCGCCGCCGAAGGCGAACTCGCCAGCGACTTAGCGCTACCGGCGGCACAACAAGCCCTCGCCAACGCACAACTTGCCGCTGGTGCGTTAGACATGATTATTGTCGCCACCACCACCCCCGACCGCATTTACCCCGCCACTGCTTGCTTGTTACAGGCAAAGCTCGGCGCCGCCGGTTGTGCTGCGTTTGATGTGCAAGCGGTATGCAGTGGTTTTATGTATGCGCTATCCATTGGCGAGGCGATGATTGTTGCCGGACGGGCGAAAAAAATATTAGTAGTCGGCGCAGAAGTTTATTCGCATATCTTAGATTGGACTGACCGCGGCACTTGCGTATTGTTTGGCGATGGCGCCGGCGCCGCGGTGTTAACCGCATCGGCAACCCCGGGGATACTCGCCACGCGCTTACATGCCGATGGCAATTACGCCGATAAACTCACCGTCAACGCGCACGTTAAAGGCGGCGAATTATTGGGCGATGGACACACGCGCATGGACGGGGCAACAGTGTATCGCTTTGCAGTAGAAAAAATGACCGAAGCCGCAAAAGCAGTCGCCGGCGATAACGAAATTGATTGGTTAGTATTGCACCAAGCCAACCGCCGCATTATAGACACCGTACGCAAACGCTTGCAAGTGCCGGAAGAAAAAACCGTATTTAGCGTGCGCGACCACGGCAACACCTCCGCGGCTTCTATTCCCTTGGCACTTGCCGAACGGGCGGCAGATTTTAAAGGCGGCGACCGTTTGTTATTGGCGGCAGTCGGCGGCGGCTTTACTTGGGGTGCGACCTATTTACAGTGGTAGAATAAACAAATGCTTGAACAACAACCTGCAATCGCTATCGTTTTCCCCGGGCAGGGGTCGCAATCGGTCGGGATGTTATCGGGATACGACCACCCGATTATTACCGCAACCGTTGCCGAAGTCAGCGATGCAATTAATTGCGATTTAGCCACCATTATTGAAAACGATGCCGAAGCATTGAATCAAACCATTAATACCCAGCCGGCAATGTTGGCAATGGGGGTGGGGGTGTATCGCGCAATCGGAACGCAACTTTCACAAACAGCGCAAATCGTCGGATGTGCCGGACACAGTTTAGGCGAATACAGCGCCTTAGTATGTGCCGGCGCGCTCTCCCTTGGCGAAGCCGCCGTACTGGTGCGCCGCCGCGCCGAATTGATGCAAAACGCCGTTGCCGATGGTGGCATGGCGGCAATCTTAGGGCTGTCGGCAACGCAGGTAGAACAACACTGCACCGAACTGCGACAACAAGGTGAATCCGTATGGGCGGCAAATTACAATAGTGAAAATCAAATCGTCATTGCCGGCAAGCGCACCTCGGTGGAACGCGCCAGCGAAGTACTAAAAACAGCGGGCGCAAAGCGCTGCGTTTTGTTAGCCATGAGCGTGCCTTCGCATTGCCCGTTATTAGCCGATGCCGCCGCCGAACTGTTGCCGGCATTAACCGCAGTCGCGTGGCAACCCACTGCCTTCCCGGTATTGCATTCGGCAGTCGTGGCAGATGATAACAGCGGCACACCGCTACCGGCGCAATATTTAGCGGCACAACTCACACAGGCAATTAACTGGCAGCAATTACTCAATGGCTTGCAGGCATTGGGCGCGGGCAGCGTGATTGAAAGCGGTCCGGGAAAAGTGCTGACAGGGTTAGGTAAAAAAAGCACCCTACCGCATAGTGCCATCGCCAATGCCGAATCATTGGCAGCATTCCTCGCTTAGTCATGTTGCCGCCGATGTTACCAATTAATCCCGACCAAGCGACATTTGTCGCCTACGCTAAAGCAGCAGGGGCGGTCGTGCCGTTGGTTTATAAGTTGGCGAATGAAGGATTATTTGTTTGGTCGGCATTCGCCGCCTTAGAGCGCGCCAACCCCTACGCCTTTTTATTAGAAAGCGCCGAAACCGGCAAAGGCGGGCGTTATAGTTATATGGGGGCAGCCCCGCGCCGTTTGTTGAAAATTAGCAACGGAAAATTTCAAGTAGAAAACGCCGCCGGCGAAACCTTGCAAACAGCAACGTGCGGCGATCCGCTCTCCGATTTAGAAAATTATCTCGCCGCCTATCCGCAAGTCGTCAGCGCCAACCCGCAACTGCCGCCGTTTTTAGGCGGAGTGGTCGGTTATTTGGGCTATGATTGCGTGCATTACTTTGAACCCGTCGGCGCGCGCAACCCCGATTTATTGCAAGTGCCGGATATGTTGTGGATGCAAACCGATTGCATGGCAGTGTTTGACCATTACCGACAAGAATTAATCATCGTTAAAAATTGCTACCGCGAAGATGCGAGTGAAGATTGGGAAACTTGCTACAACACCGCCACCGCCGAGTTACAGCAATGGTTAGCACAAATTCAACAAACCACCGTCGTCCCGATGCACTTGCCCGACACGCAAGCACCGACAGCGCCCGCATCGTTACCGCAAAGCAATTTCACCCGCGCGGAATTTTGCCAAGTCGTAGAGGAAGCCAAAACTTATATTCGCGCCGGTGATATATTTCAAGTGGTGCCATCGCAACGTTTTACCTTTGCCCAAACCGCCAC
>JAHZKE010000033.1 GCA_022600535.1 Pseudomonadota bacterium | reverse complement strand
GCCCGAAAGTGTTGTTAGCGATGCGGCAGAAAAAGCGCAGGTGCGCGGCAGGTCTATGTTGGTGCGGCGCTTAAAGCCGTTACCGATTGAAGCGGTGTGCCGCGGTTATTTAATCGGCAGCGGCTGGAAAGATTATTGCGCCACCGGTAGCGTCTGCGGGATTACACTCCCCGCGGGGTTACGTCTTGCCGACAAATTACCGCAAACGATTTTTACTCCGGCAACAAAAGCGGAGATGGGCGAACACGATGAAAATATTTCGTTTGCACAAATGAGCGAGATTATCGGCGAGTCATTGGCAGAACAAGTACGCGATGTAACGCTGCGTTTATATGAATCCGCCGCGATATATGCCGCCGAAAAGGGAATCATCATTGCTGATACTAAGTTTGAATTTGCCAGTGAAAATGGAAAATTAATATTGATTGATGAGATTTTAACGCCCGATTCCTCACGTTTTTGGCGTGCCGAAAGCTGGAAGCCCGGACAAAACCCCGAAAGTTTTGACAAGCAATATATGCGCGATTGGCTGGAAACAACCGATTGGAACAAAAAAGCACCACCGCCGACAGTGCCGGCAGATGTGATTGCCGATACAACAAAAAAATATCAAGAGATTCGCGATTTGTTGATGTCGGTTTAAGACACCCCTCCCCCGCTACCCCGCTACCTGCACGCACTTTATCTATCGTGCAATCACTGTCCTTATGTTTATATTAACTGCTTCCCGCTTAAAAACTGCCCAACAGGAGATTGCCGATAGCGATGCGGTGATGGCAGATTTAATTGCGCGCTTACCGGCGGCAAAGTTAGTTCGCAAACAATCGCCGTTTCATGTATTGGCGACTTCTATTATTAATCAGCAACTCTCGCAAAAAGCTGCCGCCGCAATAGAAAATCGGATTGCTACGCTTGCCCCGGCGCCGTTTAACGCGGTGGATATTACGCAACTCCCCAAGGAGCAATTACGTCAAGCGGGATTATCGCACCGCAAAATAGAATATTTACACGCGCTGGCACAGGCAGAAATAAACGGCGTGCTGGATGAAAAACAACTCAATCGACTCAGCGATAATGAAGTGGTGAGTCAACTAACGGCAATTCACGGGATTGGCAAATGGACGGCGGAGATGTTTTTAATGTTTTGTTTGCGTCGGTCTAATGTGTTGTCGTTAGGCGATGCGGGTTTGCTGCGGGCGGCACGTATGTTGTATGGCAAACGTCTGCGCGGCGATGATGGCGAAGTATTAGAAAAGGCGGCGAAAAAATGGCACCCGTGGCGCACGGTGGGGTGTTATTATCTCTGGCGTTCGTTAGATAAAAAATAAATCAACTGCCAACATAAATTTTAATTCTTATGTCGTCCCCGATTGACCACTATATCTGCCACTATGTCAGCCCGAATGGTGCACACATTGCCGAACACGATTGGGTTGACCCTGAATCCTGTTTTAGCGGGATTGCCAATAAACCTTTTGCGATATGGTTGGATTCGGCAGATAGCAACCACCCCAACGCCGAGTATAGTTTTATCGCCCACCAGCCCTACCAAACCGTCATCGGTTATGCATGGCAATCTGTGGATTTATTTAAAATGCTGTCGTCTGAATTGCAAAAACAGGCGACATTATGGGACACGCTTGACGATAGCATCAACGCACAGTTGCCGCCCTTTCGCGGCGGGGCGGCGGGTTTTTTTAGCTATGATTTAGCTTATGGCTTAGAAGATTTACCGCCCAATGAACCGCCTTTTGCGATTGATACGCTCAACTTACCTGCGATGGCAGTCGGGCTTTATGATTGCGTGTTGGCGTTTGATCACAAGGCGCGGCGGTGTTTTATCATCGCCACGGGGCTGCCCGAAACCGATGATGCCAAACGCGAGCAAAAGGCAGCGCGTTCTATTGCCGCATGGCAAAAACAATTAGCGCAATCCGCCCGAACTTTGCCGCCACCTGCCCCTGCCCCTGCTTTAGCACAAACACTTAGTAGCAATTTTACCCGTAAGCAATTTTGTCAATCTGTTCAATCGGTAATTGATTATATTTTGGCGGGTGATATTTTTCAAGCCAATCTTGCGCAAAAATTTTCAGCCCGATTAAATAATAGCGACAGCGCGTTTGAATTTTACCGCCGCCTACGCTGTATTAATCCCGCACCGTTTTCTTGTTTTGCACAATTTGAGGGCTGGGCAATTGCTTCTGCCTCACCGGAACGCTTTTTATCTGCTCGTCATAATATTCTTGAAACCCGCCCGATTAAAGGAACCGCTCCCCGCGGACAAACCGCGCATGAAGATTTGGCGCTGGCGAAGCAACTATTAGCGAGTGAAAAAAATCGGGCGGAAAATGTGATGATTGTTGATTTACTTCGCAATGACCTCGCCAAAAATTGTGCCGATGGTAGTATTAAAGTATCACAGCTATGCACATTAGAAAGTTTTTCTAATGTGCATCATCTTGTCTCAACGATTAGGGGGCAGTTAGCAAAAACCTGCACCCCGCTGGATGCCCTGCGCGATAGTTTTCCCGGCGGTTCAATTACCGGTGCGCCAAAAATACGTGCCATGGAATTAATTGCTCAGATTGAACCCGAACGGCGCGGTGCTACCTATGGGTCAATCGGCTATATTGGTTTTGATGAAAGCATGGATAGTAATATCACTATTCGCACCGCTTTAGTTAAAGGGCAAGAGATAAGTTTTCATACGGGGGGTGGCATTGTTGCCGATAGTCAACCACAAACCGAATATAATGAAACACTAAATAAAGCAGCTGGACTAATGCAGGCACTGGGAATAGCACACCCTCTCCCCTGCGAGTTTGAAACAGACACACGACCCAACAATCTAACGCAAAAATCCAACACGAAGCCAACCTTCTCACCTCTATAGAGCACGTATTATGATTATCGTCATTGACCATTTCGACAGTTTTGTAGAAACGCTGTCGCGCTATGCCCGCGAATCTGGCCGCACGGTGTTGCAATTACGCCAAACGGCGAGTGTCCGCGATGTTTTGGGGCTTAATCCGAGTGGTATTATTTTATCTCCCGGCCCGGGAACCCCTGACAATACGGGTGTTACATTAGAACTAATTAAAGCCCGCCCTGCTGCCCTACCCATATTAGGGATTTGTTTGGGACATCAGGCATTAGCGCAGGCGTTGGGTGGAAAAATCAGCCGCGCCCGCGAACCGCGTCATGGCAAGTCCTCCCCCATCCACTATCAAGGCGGGCGGTTATTTTTGGGGTTAGATAATCCATTTGACGCGGGGCGCTATCATTCGTTGATTGTTGAAAAATTACCCGATTGCCTACATGCCACCGCCCACAGCGCGCAAAATGAAATTATGGCTTTTGAACATGTGCATGATCCTCTCTTTGGTGTTCAGTTTCATCCTGAATCAATTTTAACGCCGCAAGGCCGTATGCTGATGGATAATTTTTTTACAATTACCGATGCATTTCAAACCATAGAGGAAGTGGCGTGATTTGGATTAATGGACAATTTACCGAACAGGAAAATTTAATTTCCGTTCACGATCGCGGCTTGCTATTGGGTGAAAGTTTATTTGAAACCCTATTGGTAAAACAAGGCGTAACGCAATTTTGGGCGGCGCATTGGCAACGTTTAGAAAAAGGTTGTGCAGCGCTTAATTTGCCCCTCCCCTATAGCACAGACGCGCTTGCCACTGCCGCTGCACAATTAATTGACCACCAACAAGCCCATCAGGGACGGTGGACTTTACGCCTGACACTAAGCGGCGGCGCGGGCGGGCGCGGGCTTGTGCCCACCGCCTCGGCGCGCGCTACGCGTGATATTGCAACCACTTGCATCATGCATTTAACACAAGCCCCCAGTCGCCCCGCCGCGATGGCGCTTCATATAAGCCAAATGCCGCGTTTAGCGGGGCACCCTCATGCTGGTTTCAAAACAGCCGCTTATCTTGATAACATTTGCGCCCGCCGCGAAGCACTTGCACACGGTGCTGATGCCGCTATTTTACTTAATCAACATCAACGAGTGGCGAGTGCCTGTGCGGCTAATTTATTTATCGGAGATGCCAATCGTCTCATCACGCCGCCTGTTAGCGAAGGTGCATTAGCGGGGGTAATCCGCAATATTTTACTGGCGGCAAATGACAAAAATAAGTTACCGCAAATTGAAGAAGCCGCGATTCATATTGACCAAATTAAAACCGCACCGATTATTTTTATGACGAATAGTTTAATGGAACTTATGCCCGCCTTTATCGGCACACAAACAAGCAATGCGCCATCGCCGCAAACTGAAGCAATGGTAACGCGCTTGTTGGATTACATTAAGACAGATTAATGTCCTAATGTTCGTTAGATAAAAAATAAATTGGTTGCCATCATAGATTTTTAATCATTGTTTGTTAAAATTCGCCCCATGGCGCAACTCCACTTACACAACACCCTGCATAATGACGTGCAATTATTCACGCCGCAGGATGAAAGCCACGTGCGTATGTATGTTTGTGGCCCAACTGTTTACGGTCCCGTGCATATTGGCAATGCACGCCCCGCCGCAGTGTTTGATTTGCTTTATCGCCTGTTAAAACGGCATTATCCAAAAGTTACTTATGCGCGCAATATCACCGATATTGACGATAAAATCATCAATACTGC
>JAHZKE010000032.1 GCA_022600535.1 Pseudomonadota bacterium | reverse complement strand
TTTATATAATGCGTATTATCAAGAAAAACGTTTTCGCCCGTCACCAATACAGCAAGAATATGTTGACGGCGGACGCCTCGGCAAAAAAAGCGGCTGCGGCTTTTTTCAGTATATTGACGGTAAAACTGTTATCTCACCTGCGCTACACCCGCGCGGCGCTCCGCCGCCAAAAAAGGTTATTGCTTATACCCCCAATGGCTTGGCGGCAATACTGGCGCAGCGTGCCGGTGCGGATATTGATGGCTCGGTTAACGAACAAAAACTAAGTATTGATGGATTGCCGCTGTTTATTAGTGACGGGCAATTTGTTGCCGACAAACGACAGCAGTGCGGCAAACCTTGCGTGATGAGTGATTGGGTTGTTTGTGGTGATAAAACCAATGTTGTTGCTTTAGCCGCCAGTGCTGACTGCGGCGAAAATGAAAAAAATATCGCTGCCGGCTTTTTTCAATCTCTTGGGATGGATGTTATCTTTATCAATGACACCGCCGGTATGATTATCCACCGCGTGCTTTGCTTGCTAATTAACGAAGCATTATTTGCGATTATGCAGGGCGTTTGTAGCGTTGATGATTGCGACACCGCATTGGCATACGGTATGAATTTTTCCCCACCGCCGCTGATGTTAGCGCAGCAACTGGGCTATGCAACAATTCTTACATCGCTGCAAACATTACACCACTATACCGGCGAAGATAAATTTTCTCCCTCTGCCGAACTTTATCGGCAGGCACGACAAACAGAGCAAACAATATGATTAATGACGAAACCGCACGTCAGTGCATCGACAAAATGCTCGCCAGTGATCAATGTTCAACATGGCTTGGCATTCGCCTATTAGAAGCCGGTGTTGGACGGGCAAAAATGTCTCTGGTCATAACCGATAATATGGTCAACGGACATGATCTATGCCATGGGGGTATTATATTTACCCTTGCCGATACTACATTTGCCTGCACTTGTAACGGACACAACCAAGTGACTGTTGCTCAAGGTTGTAATATTGAATTTTTACGCCCGGCGCTATTGGCAGATACATTAACCGCCGATGGCTGTGAAATAAAACGCGGCAAAACAACCGGAATTTGCGACATAAAAATAACCAACCAGAAACAGCAACTCGTGGCGCTGTTTCGCGGAAAATCTTATATTACCACCCAATCTATTTTATGACGGTAAGGAGCTGACATCATGCCAAACCTACAACCACTGGATACGATTGAACGCGCCAGTTTAGATGAATTACAAAACCTGCAACTACAACGATTGCAAAAAACACTACGACATTGTTACGACAATATACCGTTTTATCATCAACGTTTTGACGATGCCGGCGTACATCCCGATGATGTTAAAACACTTGCCGACATTGCTCAATTTCCGATGACCACCAAGGAAGATATGCGTCTGCACTATCCAAATAAGATGTTTGCCAAACCGATGGATGACATCGTTAGAATCCACGCCTCCAGCGGTACCACCGGCAACCCAACAATCACCGGCTATACGCAAAAAGATATTGATGATTGGGCGCACTGCATGGCGCGCAGTATCCGCGCAGCCGGTGGTGATCGCGACAGCATTGTGCATGTGTCTTATGGCTATGGCTTGTTCACTGGCGGTTTGGGGGCACATTATGGCGCCGAAAAACTCGGGGCAACTGTTATCCCTGTTTCTGGCGGCATGACCGACCGACAAGTGCAAATTATTTACGATCTCAAACCCACCATCATCATGGTAACGCCCTCTTATTTTCTTAATCTGGCAAATGCCTACACCGAAAAAGGATATGACCCTAAAAAGTGGTCACTGCAAGTCGGTATTTTTGGTGCCGAACCATGGAGCGAAGCCATGCGCGATACGATGGAACAAACGACCGCACTAAAAGCAACCAATATTTATGGGCTATCCGAAATTATGGGGCCCGGTGTTGCACAGGAATGCTTAGAAACACAAGACGGGCTAACGATATGGGAAGATTATTTTTATCCGGAAATTGTTGACCCCGATACGCTGGAGCCATTGCCCGACGGCGAACCGGGCGAATTGCTACTCACTACAATATGCAAGGAAGGCGCCCCTCTCGTGCGCTACCGCTGCCGCGATTTAACCACGCTACACCCCGGCACAGCGCGAACGATGCGGCGCTTAGCGCGCATTAAAGGGCGCAGCGATGATATGCTGATTATCCGTGGTGTCAATGTTTTTCCATCGCAGATAGAAGAGCATATCTTAAGTATGCCCGAGTTAGAGACTGTCTATCAAGTAGAAGTGAGACAAGACTCTAACATGAGCACGCTACTTGTGCATGTTGAACTGCGCCCCGGTAGCGATAAAACGACAACCGGCGATAAACTACAAAACGCCATTAAAAACAATATCGGCGTCAGCTGTCAGATTGTGTTTCACGAGCATGGCGGTATCCCCCGTTCACAGGCAAAAGCCGTACGTATTCGGAGGTAATATGAGTATTCCTATTTTATCATCATACATTCTTGGCAACTGGGAAACAGGTAAAAGCAACGACACCATCGCTGTTAATGCAGTTACGCAAACCCCTATCTGCACCGTTAGTAGCGATGGTTTTGATTTTGCCGACATCTTAAACTATGCACGAAAAAGCGGCAGCGCTTTACGCACAATGACTTTTCATGCGCGTGCTAACTGCATTACTGCACTTGCCAAACATCTCAAAGAAACAAAAAAATCATACTATCCAATTTCCGCACAAACTGGCGCAACACTCAAAGACAGCAAAATTGATATTGATGGCGGCATCAATACCTTGCTGGCAATGGCAAGCATGGCACGCCGCGGATTACCCGATGCCACCATGGGCTACGAACCCGATTACGATATTCTGTCCCCTAAGGGCGGTTTTGTTGGCAAGCATCTACTTGTCTCTAAACCCGGTGTCGCCGTGCTTATTAATGCCTTTAACTTCCCCTGTTGGGGGATGTTGGAAAAACTCGCCTGTGCCTTCATCGCCGGAATGCCGGTTATTGTTAAACCGGCAAGTGCCAGCGGTTATGTAGCAGAAGCAATGATGCGTGATATTATTGCATCGGATATTTTACCCGCTGGTAGCATACAAATAATTAACGGTAAATTAGGCGATATGCTTTCCCACTTGCAGGAAATGGATGTTGTCAGTTTTACCGGCAGCGCTGATACTGCCCGTCATCTACGGCAAACGCCGGTACTGGCAGAAAAAAGCATACCGTTTTATGCTGAAGCCGATTCATTAAATTTTGCGATGCTTAGCACGCACGCTGTTGTTGGCGATGACGAATTTAACGCCTGCGCCGATGAAGTTGCAAACGAACTGGCAACAAAAGCAGGGCAACGGTGTACTTGTATTCGCCGTATATTTGTCCCTCAAGCGCATACAGAAGCACTTGGCGATGCCATTATGGAGCGGTTGCAACAAAAAATTATCGGCAACCCGGAAAACCCCGACACGCATATCGGCGCACTGGTTAGCCGTGAGCAGCAACAGGCAGTACAAAGTGCGCTGGAAAAATTATTAACAGAAAATACTCTATACGCTGCCTATGAAGGCGAGATACAATCAGAATATGCACAGCAAGGTAATTTTTTTAGACCGCATCTGTTGCTGGATGACAGACCCTTTGCCGATAACCGCGCCAGCCACAACATAGAGGCGTTTGGGCCCGTTGCGACATTGCTGCCTTACCAACATATAGATGATACAATTGCCGGTATTTGTATGGCACGCGGCAGTTTAACCGGCACCTTATACAGCAATGATGCTGACGAAACACGTGCTGTTGTTGCTGGTGTTGGTGCTTGGCATGGTCGGCTAAATATCGTTAACGGTAGCGCTGCCGACGAAAACCCTGGACACGGCAATGTCATGCCGCAAATGGTGCACGGTGGACCCGGACGTGCCGGCGGTAGTGAAGAACTTGGCGGCATACGCGGAATTAAGCATTATCTTCAACGTGTCGGTGTACAGGGTGACCCCACACTGATTAGCAAACTATGTGGCGACTGGTGTGCTCAAGCCCCGCAACAACAAAGCCCTGTTCACCCATTTCGCCTGCTATTTGATGAGATCGCCGTCGGACAAGGCATTAAAACACATGGACGCACCGTTACCGAAACGGATATTGTTAACTTTGGCTGTCTGACTTGGGATCACTTTTATGCCCATTTTGATGAGGAAGCCGCACAACGCTCATTTTTCAAAAGACGGGTAGCACACGGTTATTTTGTTTTATCTGCGACTGCCGGGCTTTTTGTTGACCCTGCCGAGGGACCCATTTTGGTCAATGCCGGCATAGAGCAGTTGCGCTTTCTTACCCCGGTATATCCCGGCGATACAATACGTGCGCAGTTGACCTGCAAAGAAAAAACATTCAAACCGCACCGCAATCTTGATATGCCACCCGCAGGTGAAGTTAAATGGCATGTGCAAACACTCAACCAAAACAATGAAGTCGTTGCTGATTACACGATCCTCACACTGGTACGCCGCAAACCACGCACTGGAGAAATATGTCCGTCCTCGTAAATCTGAAAAAACGCCTTGGCGATAAACCGCATATTCGCTGTAAATCCATGATTATCACCATCATGGGTGATGTTGTCTTTGTACATGGTGAAGTCGTTGATATGGCATCAATTATCTCCCTTAACACGTTATTTGATATTGGTAAACATTCAAGTCGCATCGCTATTAGCCGCCTGACAACCGAAGATTGGCTACGTCAACAACGCACCGGCGAACGCAATGGCAACCGCTATCGGTTTAGCAATAAAGGGTTGGAATCATTTCGACAAAGTGCCGCCCTTATCTACAGCAACCAGCCCTCTAAATGGACGGGCGACTGGCAATTATTACTACTCAATACCAATATTCATGTCAAAACAATGCGCCAGTTTATCCGTGCCATTGGCTGGTTAGGGTATGGAAAAATGCAACCTACTGTTTATTTATGTCCAACACAGGAAACAAATGATATCAATCAACTGATTGCGGACTATGGGTTAGAAAAAAAAGTATCGTTGTTTCGTAGCGTAGCACCTTCTGATGAAGAAAATTTAAAACAACTTGCCGAACGGTTGTGGAATATCAAAGCGATGCAAAAAGAATACGCTGCCTTTATGCGAAAATTTGAGCACGTAGAAAATCTTCTACCACAGGTAACACAAGACCCCGCCGCCGCAATGCATTTACGGTTGCGGTTAGTGCACGAATACCGCCGGCTGATATTGCACACACCGCCACTGCCTAAAAATGTACGCAATGATTTTTTTCATGCGGATGCAGCATTTGAGTTTTGCGCCGATATGTATCATCAGTTGTTACAAGCCAGCGAGGAATTTATCACCCACTTGCCGGGGTGTTTGACCTCCCTGTCTGATTCATCTCTTATGCAACGCTTTCGCCAAACAGATAATAATGCGACCGCTTTCGCAGTATCACCGGCGATTAGATTACATGCCAAAAATTTGATAAGATAGAATTTGGAGTACTGATTATGCACTCAAAGTACCAATACATGACAGGGTTTGGTAATAGTTTTGAAACCGAAGCCATACCGAATACCCTACCGCAAGGACAAAATTCACCGCAACAGTGTCATCACGGCTTATACGCCGAGCAATTAAGCGGGTCGGCATTCACCATGCCGCAACACGCCAATGAACGCTCGTGGCTATACCGCATACGACCGTCTGTTCAACATGTGGGGGATTTTAAACCAGAACCACAAGCGGATATACGCACCGCCCCTTGCCGCGAGCCACACGCTCTGCCGATTGGAGCACAACGTTGGGATGCCTGCCCTCTACCGCAACAAGCCACTTCATTTGTTGAAGGCATTCACACCATGACAACCGCCGGTGACAGTGATACACATAGCGGTATGGCAACGCATATTTATGCCTGTAATCAATCCATGGAAAACGATTATTTCTTTAACCGTGATGGCGAACTGCTGATTGTGCCGGAACTCAATGGAATCATTATTCATACCGAATTTGGCATTATTGAAGCAACACCGGGAGACATTATTGTGATTCCTCGCGGTGTTATTTTTAAAGTGCGACTAAGCACCGACAGTGCCCGTGGCTACATTTGCGAAAATTACGGCGCCCGCTTTGTTTTACCCGACCGCGGTCCTATTGGGGCAAATTGCCTTGCGAACCCGCGTGATTTCAAATATCCAGTTGCCGCCTTTGAAGACAAAGAATGTCCATGTCGCTTGCTGGTAAAATGGGGCGGCGATTTATGGTCATGCGAAATTAATCATTCCCCATTGGATGTTGTCGGCTGGCATGGAAACTACGCCCCCTATAAATATGACCTCAGAACTTTCTCCCCCGTCGGTGCTATCGCTTTTGACCATCCCGACCCTTCAATCTTCACTGTATTAACTTCACAATCCGAAATCCCGGGCACTGGCAACATTGATTTTGTTATTTTCCCGGAACGCTGGGCGGTTGCCGAAAATACATTCAGACCGCCGTGGTATCACCGCAACATCATGTCAGAATTTATGGGTTTAATTTATGGTGCCTATGA
Source organism: Pseudomonadota bacterium (assembly GCA_022600535.1). Taxonomy (GTDB): domain Bacteria; phylum Pseudomonadota; class Gammaproteobacteria; order Tethybacterales; family Persebacteraceae; genus JAHZKE01. The sequence goes on along the minus strand of JAHZKE010000032.1, from coordinate 13,293 downwards.
TGCCAAAGAAACCGGCTTTACCCCGGGAGGCATGAGTTTGCATAACTCCATGCTACCGCACGGACCCGATTCTGACGCCTACGAAAAAGCATCTCAAGCCGACCTCAAACCCGTCAAATTAACAAATACCATGGCGTTTATGTTTGAAAGCTACCTGCTACAACGCATTACCCGCTACGCCGCCGAATTACCAAGCCGACAAGCCAACTACACGGATTGCTGGCAACCCTTACGCAAATACTTCCCGAACAAATGAAACTAGCAACCCAAAACAACGACACCCGCGATGGTCAACTCATTGTCGTTAACCGCCAACTCACCCGCTATCTGCCCGCCCCCTATCCAACCCTGCAATCAGCACTTGACGACTGGCAACAAGCAACCGGACCGTTACAAGCATGTTATGCACAGTTGAGTGATGATAGTGCAGGGCAAGTGCTTGATCTCAAACAGCTCTTGGCACCACTGCCACGTGCTTATCAATGGTTAGACGGTTCTGCTTATTTGAACCACGTTGAATTAGTACGCAAAGCACGCGGCGCCGAAATGCCGCTAGAATTTCTAAATGACCCCCTGATGTATCAAGGCGGCTCCGACACTATGCTGGCATGGCACGATGACATTGCCTTTGCCACAGAAGAAATAGGCATTGACTGCGAAGCAGAAGTTGTTGTTGTTACCGATGACGTTGCCAAATCTTGCGACAGCACCCATGCCGGTAAACATATCCAACTGATTGGTATTGTCAATGATATTTCTCTGCGTAACTTAATCCCTGCTGAACTGGCAAAAGGGTTTGGTTTTTTACAATCTAAGCCCCCTACTGCTTTTGCCCCAGTATTGGTCACACCCGATGAATTGACAGAATACTGGCACGACGATAAACTGCACCTTGCCATGAATACATCAATCAACGGGAAATGGTTTGGCAGCCCTAACTGCGGTAGCGATATGCAGTTTAATTTTGCCACACTCATCGCACACGCTGCGACTACGCGTCCGCTTGCCGCTGGTACAATTATCGGCTCGGGGACAATCTCAAACAAAGACCGCACGAAAGGGTTCTCCTGTATTGCTGAACTACGTATGATTGAAACAATTGAACAAGGCAAGCCGACAAGTAATTTTTTACGCTTTGGTGATACCGTCAAAATAGAAATTGTAGACAAACAAAATCAATCTATTTTCGGCGCAATAGAACAACAAGTCATCAAAGCATGAAACTTTATTCGTACTGGCGCTCCAGTGCAGCGTATCGCGTACGCATTGCCATTAATCTAAAGCACATTGACTGCACGTTAGTCCCCGTCAATATTGCGCCGGATCGTAATGAAAATCACCTCCCCGAATATACAGCAAAAAACCCAACCGGATTAGTACCGACGCTGGAATTAGAGGACGGCACATTACTCAGACAATCATTACCCATCATTGAATATTTAGAGAAGCGCCACCCCGCTACCCCTTTACTTCCCAATGATGACATTGCTTGCGCTAACATTATGGCGCTTGCTTTAGATATTGGCATGGAGATACACCCGCTCAATAACTTACGCGTCATTAACCATCTTAAGCAACATTATAACTTCAGCCCCAATATGAGCGTTGAATGGATGCAGCACTGGATACAAACGGGCTTTGATGCCATAGAAAACATAATTGCCGATGACGACTACTGTTACGGAAACAGCATAACACTCGCCGATGTTTTTTTAATGCCGCAACTATATAATGCCCTACGCTGGGGAATAAATCTTACCCCCTACCCACGCATAAACCGCATTCATGCACACTTATCCGAGCACTCGGCATTTATCTTGGCACATCCCGATAATCAAAGTGACGCAGTTATTATATAAAAATAAAGCACTATATCAAATCAAAATAATGCACACCGCGACTACGGCACAAATATTTTAATGAACTTGTCTATATTGATGATGCTTCTGGTATAGTTTTCATATTCTTCGCTTCATTCAATCCCTTTTGGTGTAGTCACAAATTTCTAAGATGTTTCAGCCCTCATTATAGGTATTGGAAATAGCGCAATTTTTAATGGTTGCTTATTTTTTATTGGGCGGTCATTATTCTTTACCACAGAGGGATCATGTTCGTATGAATGTGCTCTATTCAGGAAATGCCTACAAAGCAGTAAAAACATGTACAGTCCCCCAAACCTTATTAGAAGCAAAAATGCAATGGAAAACTCCACAATGTTGCGGAATGCTTTTGATAATGCAACAATAGAGCATTCTGCCATGCAGTAGCGTAGGAATTGCAAGATTTTAACCGTTGCGTTACAGATTGTGAATTAAAACGTGATTTTAAACCCACTTAGGATAATTAAAACTATGGATAAACTATTAAAATGTATTTCCCCAATTGATGGTTCGGTTTATGCCGAGCGTCAAGTAAGCAGTTATGATGACGCTTGCACTCTTGTTGCCCGTGCGCGAGGTGCACAAAAAAATTGGGCGATGCGCCCGCTTGCCGAGCGGATTCGCCTAGTACAAGCCGGGGTAGCACGACTAACCGCCGATGCAGATGCAACAACTCAAGAATTGGCGATGATGATGGGACGCCCCGTGCGCTATGGAGGAGAGTTTGGAGGCGTGGTAGAGCGTGCGGATTATATGGCACAAGCAGCAGAAAATGCACTAATGCCACTGGTGGCAGAAACAAGTGACAATTTTGAGCGCTGTATACGGCGCGTGCCGCACGGTGTAGTACTGGTTGTTGCCCCGTGGAATTACCCTTATCTCACCGCTATTAATACAATTGTTCCAGCGTTAATAGCGGGTAATGCAGTACTCTTAAAACATGCGACACAAACATTATTAGCGGGGGAACGTCTGGTAAATGCTTTTTGTCAAGCCGGTGTGCCAAGTGATATATTTCAAAATATATTTCTAACACACGACGTCACCAGTCAATTAATTGCCACACGACAATTTAATTTTGTTAATTTTACCGGCTCTGTTGCGGGCGGGCAAGAAATAGAGAAAGCCGCTGCGGGGACATTCACAACATTAGGTTTAGAACTTGGAGGAAAAGACCCGGGGTATGTTGCCGATGATGCCGATGTAGTAGCAGCGGCAAACACCCTCACCGATGCCGCAATGTTTAACTCAGGGCAATGTTGTTGTGGTATTGAGCGTATCTATGTGTGCGAGCAGCATTATGACGACTTATTATCGCGTATGGTTTCCTTAATAGAGCAATACCGCTTGGGTAACCCGCTAGCATTAGAAACAACACTTGGTCCCATGGCAAATAAACGCTTTGCCTTGCATGTACGTACACAGATAGCACAAGCGATAGAAGGCGGTGCTGTGGCGCATATTAATACGATGCCAAACGATGATGGTGAAGGATATCTAACGCCGCAGTTATTGACAAATGTTAACCATGAAATGCGTATTATGCGTGAAGAATCGTTCGGACCAGTTGTATGTTTGATGAAAGTAAAAGATGATGATGAAGCATTGGCACGGATGAATGATTCTGATTATGGGCTAACCGTATCGCTATGGACACAAGACACTGCACGCGCAACACGGCTAGGGGAGCAATTAGAAACAGGCACTGTCTTTATGAATCGTGCTGATTATTTAGACCCCGCATTATGTTGGACGGGTTGTAAAGACACAGGGCGAGGCGGTTCTTTATCCGTTATTGGATTTCACAATCTCACACGCCCTCAATCTTATCACTTTAAAAAATATACAAAGTGAAAGACTTAGACAACAATGTAACACTTAATGCCAACTGGTCATACCCCACTGCCGTACGCTTTGGAGCAGGACGCATTGCTGAACTTGCAGACGCTTGCCATAGTGCAGGAATAAAAAAGCCATTATTAGTGACAGATAAAGGCATCGCCAAACTACCCATTACACAGCGAGCACTTGATGTGTTGGCAGCAGGCGGCATAAAGGCAGGGCTATTTACTGAAGTAGATGTTAACCCAACTGATAATAATTTATTAGCAGGTATAGAATGTTATCGCAATGGACACTATGACGGTGTTGTTGCATTTGGCGGCGGAAGTGCCTTGGATTTGGGAAAATTAGTGGCATTTCAACAAGGGCAAACACGCTCAGTGTGGGATTTTGAGGATATTGACGATTGGTGGAAACGTGCCGATAACGCGTGCATTGCCCCCATTATTGCCGTGCCAACTACTGCTGGCACAGGATCGGAAGTTGGGCGGGCAGGAGTACTGTTAAATACAGCCGAACATGTTAAAAAAATTATATTTCACCCGAAAATATTACCGACAGTGGTAATCGCCGACCCAGAGTTAACTATAGCAATGCCACAGTTTTTTACTGCTGGCACGGGGATGGACGCGTTTATCCATTGTTTAGAAGCCTACTCTTCGCCGTTTTATCACCCGATGAGTCAAGGGATTGCATTAGAGGGGATGCGGCTAGCACTCACTTATCTCCCACGGGCATATCGCAACGGAGAAGACATAACAGCACGGGCGCACATGATGGCAACCGCTGCTATGGGAGCAGTAGCATTTCAAAAAGGTTTAGGGGCGACACATTCTATATCTCATGCCGTCGGCGCGTTGTTTAATACCCATCACGGTATGACCAACGCTGTAGTATTACCGACAGTATTACGCTTTAACCGCATAAAAATAGAAGCACGCATTGCCGCCGCCGCTACTTATCTAGAGATTGACGGTGGTTTTGATGGGTTTTATGCACACCTCCAAGAATTACGGCAAGCATTAGCCATACCCAACAAACTCAGCGAATTTGGAGTTAACGATAAACCGATGGAACAAATGATTAAACTTGCCATGGCAGACCCAAGCACCAGCGGCAACCCAATAGCACCGACTGAAGAAGATTTTCGCCAGTTATTAGCTGAACTACTCTAAATTGTTGTTCAACGCATCTTTTGAAATAATTTAATAAACCCTTTGAAATACTTGGCAAAAGCGACTTACTCTCTGCCGTATTCTAAGTGGGGTTTTCACTGCCTCTGTGTTTTCCCCACTCCAAGATTACTGATGCTGTTTAACCCTATTGGCAAAAAATTCCTGATACATGAACAATAGCAAAGCAATAACACCAACGGCAAAAATAATATCACTATAATTTCAGTTCTAACGAGATCAATTTTGCAATATTATGTGGTATATTATTTAAAATAATAATACAAATATTACACTATATAGAAAATTCATTTAAAAAAAGAGGATAAGACATGATGTATTCATTTGATGACCGCGCCGATTTGCCATGGCCTAATTCAATACTGGATCGGGGAGTCATTATCGGACACACAACAACGAACAGTTCTCGTATTTGGGTACGCACTGGAAAAAAAGGAGATTTTACTTTATTGGTTTTTGATCGCAAGAAAAATCAATTGGCTGATAAATTCACTGCATTGCGCCAAGCAAGTAAATTTCTTACCGAAGAGGATATTGTTCCTTTTGAGAATTTTATACATTCTTTTAGTACTAGCGATAAAACCGATTACACCACTGTCATTGAAGTTAATGAATTAAAACCCGGCACACAATACACCTACGCCGTATTGGAAAAAATAGAAGCGAATCAATTTAAATTTATCTTGGGGCATGATAAACGCCGCCGTTTCTCTACTCCTTTCGGAGCAGAACAATATGCTTTCGGGCTATTTTCTTGCCACCAGCCATATACAGACCCCAAATTTTATGCAAATGTTTTCAATGTGATGGGGGGACGCGACCAACCCGAAATAAAAAATATGGACGTGTGGAAAACCGCACAATCTGCATTTGCTAAAAAACGTGAAAATGCCGCATTAGAATTTCTTATCGCGGGAGGAGACCAAGCGTATTGTGATGGCTGTAATTCTTTAAATATATGGAAATATTTAGAAAAGACGATTAAAAATCATAAAAAAACTGGAACCCGATTACCTAATCGTGAAGAAATGATTTCTTGGTACAGAAATATGTATAAAGGATATTGGGGTTTCCCAACGCTCAAAAGTATATACGGTCAATATCCGACTTATATGATTTGGGATGACCATGAAATTAGAGATGGTTGGGGCTCTCATAAATTAGAAGGTGCGGACAAAGAAATTAATGAAGTATTATTTGAAAAGTGGGATGAGTATATAGATGAAAAAACCGCATTAATCTTGATCAATGATATGTGTGAAGCAGCAAAACAGGTCTATAAAGAATACCAACACAGCCATAATCCATTATCGGATGACGACAATATATACGACTATACATTTACCGCCAATGCTTCACTATTTTATGTGTTAGACGGAAGAGGACAACGAAATTTTGATCGCGAAAAATATAAAATTTTAGGGGAAGCGCAAATGAAGCGTTTTCACAAAAAAGTAAATGATTTAGACCCGCAAAAAACAAAATTTTTGTTTGTCGTATCTGCTGTGCCGGTTATCCATGCAAAGCAAATGTTGGCGAATAATGCAGAAGGATGGCTTGCCGATAAAGCCAATATTACAGATGATTTAAGAGATTCTTGGGAGCATCCTATTCACAACGATGAAAGAAGAGAATTATTAGATATTTTATTTGCTGCAGCAAATAAAGGGATTATGGTGTGCATCCTCAGTGGTGATGTTCATACAACCGCAATGTTTAAAATGGAGAGAGCAGGTAAAAAGATACACCAACTGACATCAAGCGCTATCACTTACAATACACCACGTATGCTGAGCTGGGCTTTAGGAAAAACGATTGCCGATGACGGGGAATCACAAGAGGATAATTATAAATATGAGCGCCTTAAGATGTTATTAGATCCTTCTTTTGCTATTATCAAAGTAGATACGAGAACCGGACAAGAAAAAATAACCTTTCAAGTTTATAAAGCACAAACAATTAAAGGCAACGATAAAGGCAATGATAAAGAAAATAGAAAATTATCTAAACTTGAGCGCAATCGTGGCGATATACTGGAAAAAGAGTTTTTAATTTCTAGTTCTATTGATAAATCTATTCTCTATAAAGATCAATAACCGCCAATTTAATTCTGCGAAACATTTGCTCATTGAACTTGTCGAAATATTACCAAATTAATAGATAAGGGAAATTTAAAAGCACGCGCTGTGGAATTGCTATACTTCGGCAGGATCAACATAGGCAAGTTTGGTGAGCGTGCCTGCACCCCGTCAGCTTACGCTCCCCCCTCCGTCGGAGGAAAATTTAACCTTTACTGAGTTTTGGAGGTTGCTTGGCGTTCATTTTGATAGAATACTCATTATGGGAAGCAAAAAAACATGATTAAAACAGTACAGGACGATAGACCGTTGCAAGCCAGCTATGCGATCTCCCATCTGCCACTGGCGGGAGAGATAGAAAGTAGAGCGATATTGAAAAAATTGCCGACCGTAGAGAGAGCATTGGCAGAGCTAAAAGGCATCGCGCAAATTGTGCCGAACAATGACATCCTGATCAGCACACTGCCGTTGCAGGAAGCAAAAGATAGTTCGGAAATTGAAAATATCCTTACTACCAATGATGAATTATTTCGCGCGGCGGTTGGCGGTAGCGCAATTAGCCCCGCGACAAAAGAAGTTAGCAGTTATGCACAAGCATTGCGTGATGGTTATCGCGCAGTATCAAAACAACACTTGTTGACCAATAATATGATATTGGCAATACAAAAGCAAATCAAAAAGAACGATGTCGGTTTTCGCACACAAGCAGGAACAAAGATAAAAAATGACAACACCGGGGAAACCATCCATGTGCCCCCGCAAGAATCTGCAGAAATTATCCGTCTTATGGGAAATTTAGAAAAATTTATCAATGATGATGATCTGTGTGACTGGCATCCGCTAGTAAAAATGGCAGTGATTCACCATCAATTTGAGAGTATTCACCCCTTTTTTGACGGCAACGGACGCACTGGACGTATTATCAATATTCTCTATCTGGTGCAACAAGGGTTATTAGATACGCCGATTTTGTATCTTTCTCGCTATATCAATCAACATAAAGCAACATATTATCACCTGTTGCAAACAGTGCAGAGTGAACAAACATGGGAAGAATGGATATTATTCATGCTGGATGGGGTAGAAAAAACCTCTCAACACACGGTAAAACTTGTCAGAAATATACGGCAATTAATGCAAGAACACAAAAACACGCTACGCTCGAAAAAGCCAAAAATATATAGTCAGGATTTAATAAACATTATTTTTAGCTATCCTTATATAAAAATACCTTTTGTAGAGAACGAATTGGATATATCACGCATTACCGCCGTGAAATACTTAAATGCTTTAGTGGATATTCAGATACTAACAAAATACAAGCTCGGCAGAGAAAATTATTATATTAATAACTCCCTCACCCGCTTACTTATTAGTGTGGGGGAGAATACAATTGAAGATTCTATAAAAACATAGGTTAAATAACTGAAAATGTGTATATATTTTATATATCTCTGAAAAAGCATATACGAAATCCTGTTTTTCTATACGTGTTTACAAAACATGTATAAATTTTATATATCTCTGAAAAAAGTGTATACGAAATCCCGTTTTTCTATACATGTTCTTAAAACATGTATAAATTTTATATGTATCTGAAAAAAGTATATACGAAATCCCATTTTTCTATACATGTTTAGAGGGTATCTTGCCTTTTAATGCTTTTTCCTTGCTCTTTCAACTGCACTACCACCCCTCGCGGTGTGGAATTTAATGTTTGCTATTTAACTGTGCGGTAACTTCTGCTAACCGAACACCTAATTGCAATACAGCGGTTTGTTTGCTTTCGTCTTGTAATGCACCTTCGGCGGTAAATGCATTAAATGCTTGCGGTATGCATTGTTGTTCGGGTAATACAATCACTCCCATATTAGCCAGTAACATTCTTAAAAACACTAAACCGCGACTGCCGCCTAAGCCGCCCGGGGATGTCGACATCAATACTGCGACTTTGCCGCGATAGGCGGCTAATCCGGGTTCGTCTTTTTCTTCGCTACGTGAGACCCAATCTATTGTATTTTTTAATAACGGCGAAAAAGCGCTGTTGTATTCCGGCGATGCAATCATTAAGGCATCGTGTTCTAACATCATTTTTTTAAATTGGCGGGCGCTGGCGGGCATTCCCTCTGCTGCTTCTAATGTTTCACAAAATAACGGCATCGGATAATCGCGTAAATCTACCACTGTTACTTCGGCGGACTGCGCCGCTCCCGCCACTGCGATGTTGAGGAGTTTGCGGTTCCATGATTGTTCTTTATTGCTGCCGGCAAATGCTAATATTTTTACCATATTCTTGACCTTTTAACTTCTTGATTAAACCTTTTGCCACTACCCGTTACATCATTGCAACTGGTGCCGGGGGAGGGACTCGAACCCTCACATCGTTACCGATACCGGATTTTGAGTCCGGCGCGTCTACCAATTCCACCACCCCGGCGAGGGCTATAAAAGGCAAGATTATAGCCAAAAATTAGTATTTATAAAAAATTATTTCGGCAGATGGGCGGCGTCACCCATTAAATATTCGTCTACTGCCTGTGCACACTGCCGCCCTTCGCGGATTGCCCACACGACAAGCGACTGCCCGCGGCGCATGTCGCCGGCGCTAAATACGCTTTTTACCGAAGTTTGATAACCTTCGCCACCATCACGATTGGTCGCAACATTGCCGCGGGTATCGTAATCCACGCCAATATCGGCTAATAGCCCTTCGTGTTCGGGGTGTAAATACCCCATCGCCAGCAAAACCAAATCTGCTTCCAGTTCAAATTCTGAACCCGGGATTTCTTGCATTTTCATTCTGCCATCTGCGCCCTGCTGCCATTCTAAACGCGCCAGTTGTATTTTTTCCACGCGTCCGTGACTACCGATAAATCCTTTTGTTGTGATACTCCACTCGCGTCCACATCCTTCTTCTTGCGAGGTAGATGTGCGGAATTTTAACGGCCAATCGGGCCATGTCAGCGGTCTGTTTTCTTCTTGCGGCGGTTGCGCTAATAATTCTAATTGCGTGATGCTTTTCGCGCCTTGACGGTTAGAAGTGCCGATACAATCCGAGCCGGTATCGCCGCCACCAATGACAATCACATTTTTACCAGTGGCGATAATCTCCTCCGCATTCACCGGCAAGCCGGCAACACGGCGGTTTTGCTGCGGCAAAAATTCCATAGCAAAATGCACCCCTACCAACTCACGCCCGGGCACGGGTAAATCGCGCGGGCGCTCGCTACCCCCGGAAAGCACCACGGCGTCAAACTCTTGTTGCAAGGTTGCCACGGCAACGCCGCCTGCTCCCCCTACTGCAGTATTGTTTTGAAAAACAACGCCTTCGGCTTGCATTTGTTCAATGCGCCGATCAATCAGCGATTTTTCCATCTTAAAATCAGGGATGCCATAACGCAAAAGCCCACCCGCCCGCTCATTTTTTTCAAACAGCGTAACTTTATAGCCGGCACGCGCTAATTGTTGCGCACAAGCCAACCCCGCGGGACCCGACCCGACCACTGCCACCCGTTTGCCGTTGGTTTGCGCGGGCGGTTGCGGGGCAATCCAACCCTGCTCCCATGCGTAATCTACAATCGCCCGTTCTATTGATTTGATTGCTACGGCATCATCGTTGATGTTGAGTGTGCATGCGGATTCGCAAGGCGCCGGACACACGCGCCCGGTGAACTCGGGAAAATTATTAGTAGAATGCAAAACGTGAATTGCCCGCTGCCAATCGTTACGATAAACGAGGTCGTTCCAATCGGGAATGATATTATTGACCGGACAACCGCTTTGACAAAAGGGGATACCGCAATCCATACAACGTGCGCCCTGCGCCGCGATACTCTCATTATCGGGATAGACAACAAACTCGCGATAATGCCCTAAACGCTCGGCAACCGCCGCGTAGCGCAATTCTTCACGTTGTATTTCTAAAAAGCCAGTAATTTTCCCCATCTATAAATTGCCCTCCTTGCTACTTATTTCAATGCTTTTAGTGCAGCACCAATCGTATCAATAGTTTGGTCAATATGTGTTTTTTCCATAATCAGCGGCGGCGACACAGCAATTGTATCGGCAGCTACGCGAATGACTAAATCACGATTATGAAAACAATCTTCCATCACCGTCATCGCTTTTTCACCGGGTTTGCCGGCAGTCGGTGCTAAATCAATCCCGCCCATAAAGCCGATATTACGTGTATCTATCACATGCGGGTGATCTTTTAAGGAATGTATGCCTTCTTCAAAATACTTCACCATTTCGGCGCCACGCTCCATCAGCCCTTCTTTTTCGTATAATTCCAAAGTAGCGATACCGGCAGCAACGGCAAGCGGGTGTCCGCTATAGGTATAGCCGTGGAACAAATCAATTGCCGAACCACTCGCTGCATCTAAAAATGTCTGACGAATCTCATCGCGAATGACATTGCCGCCCAACGGCACCGTGCCGCTGGTTGCGCCTTTGGCGAAATTCAAAATATCCGGCACCACACCAAAATACTCCGCTGCCGAACTTTTTCCTAAGCGACCAAAAGCGGTAATCACTTCATCATAAATCAGCAAAATATCGTGTTCGTCACAAATTTCGCGCAAGCGTTTTAAATACCCTTTCGGCGGCGGCAACACGCCGGCAGAACCTGCGACCGGTTCTACAATTACAGCAGCAATGGTAGAGGCATCGTGCAAGCCGATAATATCTAATAATTTGTTTGCTTTTTCTTCGCCACCGTCTGCCGCTTCGCCGCGGGTATTTTTAGCGATCCCGCTTTGCGTGTGCGGTAAGTGATCTACACGCAACATTTGGTTACCAAACCACAGGCGATTTTTAACCATACCGCCGACTGAAATGCCACCAAAACCGACGCCGTGATAGCCGCGTTCTCTGCCAATAAACAACTGTTTTTCGCCTTTGCCGCGCAAGCGATGGTACGCCAATGCAATTTTCAACGAAGAATCAGCCGCTTCCGAACCCGAATTCGCCAAGAAAACCGTATTCAACGGGTCGGGGAAGAAATCCGCCAACATTTCGCTAAATTCAAACACTTTCGGATGTGCATATTGAAAAACCGGTGAAAAATCCAACTCAGTCGCTTGTTTTTGAATGGCGGCAACAATGTGGTCGCGACAATGCCCAGCATTGCAACACCACAGACCGGCGCAAGCATCCAACATCTTTCTGCCGTTAATATCGTGATAGTACATATCTTTAGCACCGGCAATCATCCGCGGGTTTGCGCGGAAATTTTTGTTGGATGAAAAGGGCATCCAGAAGGCGTCCATTTTGGGCATTGCAGTCATTGGTTTATCCTCAATTGTTAGATTAAAAAATTAAAATTCTCTTGCCATTGAAGTTGACAAACGCATATTCTAAACTAAATAACGACTTTTGTAAAACATTTCTCTCGGAGAAAATAACGGATTTTTAACCGAGTAAGCCCCCCCCGTTAAGAAATTGATATTCCGCACCAATGGAGAGATTTTGACGGGGCAATGGTTTGCGGGCGGGTTGTTGTTTTTATCGGTACCGGTTGGGCTTTTAATCCTACGAGCGCGGGGAATTTAATGGGGTTTATTTTTCTAATTCTGTTTCTATGATTACGGGGGTGTTTAATGTTTTATGTATCGGGCATTTGTCGGCGATGACTAACATTCTTTGCCGCTGTTCTTCGCTCAGATCGCCTTCTATTTTTAACACGCGGGTAATGCGATCTACTTTATTCGCTTTATTCTCGCATTCGGCGCAATCTTCAATGTGCTTTTTTTCATGCCGCAAAGTGACTGTTACTTTTGTCAGCGGTAATTTTTTCAAATTGGCATACATCCGCAAGGTAATTGCCGTACACGCTCCCAATGCGGATAATAAATAGCCATACGGTGTAGGTCCGGTATTGGAACCGCCTAAAGAAGACGGCTCATCGGCAACTAATTCGTGTTTGCCATTGGTGATTTTTTGCGCTAAACCACTGCCGACACTTTCCACCACCACGGTACTATCTTCATCAACCGCTTGCTGTTCAACACCTGCGGCGTCTGTAGCTGCCGCTTGTGCCGCTGGCAAATAACGCTGCGCCCATGCGGCTAAAACATCCGATACATAAACGCCGTCGCGCTTATCGGAAAGCAAATGATCGGCGCGGTCTAAACTAATAAAACTTTTAGGGTGTTTGGCGGCTTCGTAAATTTTGCGGGCGTTTTCAATCCCCACTGTTGTATCGGCAACCGAATGAAAAATTAACAACGCCTTGCCCATGGCGGAGATTTTTTCTGCCAAGCGGGTTTTTTCAATATCCTCTAAAAATTGTTGTTTAAT
>JAHZKE010000031.1 GCA_022600535.1 Pseudomonadota bacterium | reverse complement strand
GAATTTTGTTCCACTAAAATAACCGACACTTTATCTTCACGATTAATATCAACAATAGAACGCGCGATTTGCTGCACTAACTGCGGTGCCACTCCTAACGAAGGTTCATCTAACAGCAACAAACGCGGGCGCGTCATCAATGCTCGCCCAATCACTAACATTTGTTGTTCGCCGCCACTCATCGTATTGGCAGATTGCTTCCAACGCTCTTTCAGGCGCGGAAATTTGAGCAATACTTTTTCTAAATCTTGTTGAATTTCTGCTTTGTCATTGCGCGTGAACGCACCCATTAACAAATTATCGCGCACACTCATATAGGGGAAAACATGCCGCCCTTCCGGCACCATCACAATCCCTGCTTTCACCACATCCTCTGCCGCTATGCCGTCAATCCGTTTACCGTCATAATAAATCTCCCCGCTATGGATTTTACGCAAATTCGTAATCGCCCGTAGAATAGAAGATTTTCCTGCCCCATTTGCCCCAATCAAAGCAATGGTTTCGCCTTCATCAACATGTAAGGAAACATCACGCACCGCATAAATATGGTCGTAATACAACGATACATTTTCAAAACGCAACAACGCGTTTTTATTAGAAGCAGTGGCGGTCTGTTCGTTCATTAAATGCCAATACTTTCGTCTTCGCTACCCAAATAAGCTTCAATGACTTTTTCATTTTCTTGAATTTCTTGCGGGCTCCCTTCGGCGATTTTTTCGCCAAAATTAATAACCACAATCCGTTCCGATATTTTCATCACTGCCTGCATATCGTGTTCCACTAACAACACCGTTACCCCGCGGTTACGCACCTCACGTACCATTTCAACTGCTTTTGTAGTTTCGTCGTGATTCATCCCGGCAAAAGGTTCGTCTAACAATAACACCTTGGGGTTTGTTGCCAAACCAATGGCAATCCCTAAAGCACGTAAATGCCCATGCGGTAAATTGAGGGCAATTTCATCGCGACATTCTTGCAACCCTAAAAATTCTAATATCTCGTCGGCGGACTCACCGAATTTTTTTTCGTCTACTATCGCCTGTTTTGAATTCAAGAAAAACCCCGTTAATCCAGCACTCGCTCTTAAATGATGCGCGATAATCACATTGTCGCGCACATTCATGTGGCGAAAAATAGTTGTTTCTTGAAAGGTGCGCACCACACCGATACGCGCCACGGTATGCGGGCTAAGCCCAGAAATACACTTGCCGTTAAATAAAACCTCGCCGCTTGTCGGACGCAAAAATGAAGAGATTAATTTAAATAAAGTAGATTTACCTGCCCCGTTTGGGCCAATCACCGATAAAATTTCTTTATCCTGCACCTCAAAGCTGACGTTATTAACCGCCAACAAACCGCCAAAACGTTTGGTAATCCCCCGAACCTGTAACGCCACACTCATACCCGTTTCATCCCCGGTAAACGCACGCTCAACAAACCATTCGGCAAGAACAATATCAATATAATCAAGATCGTTGAATAAACTAATAACTGGTACTGACCAAGAATAAAGAGAAAATCCCAACCGAGATACAATACTCCTGTGCCGAGCATGGGACCAAACACATAATTGAGCCCGCCTAAGAAACAATACAACATGTAGTTGACGGATTCTTGAATCGGAAAGGTATTGGGATAAATAGATTGCACGATAGACGCGAACACTGCCCCGCCAATCCCCCCGCAAAAAGAAGAAATGGCATACGCCAACACACGTAAATGCGTCACGTTAACCCCGATTGAAGATGCTAATTCTTCATTTTGTTGTAACGAACGGCACAAAAAGCCCAAGCGTGAATTAACCAAACGCCACATGCCAGCAAAACAAATAATCATCAACACGACTGCCAAATAGTAATAACCCAAGCGCAAATTTTCTAACTCGGCGAAATCAGGAATAATAGTCAAGCCAAAAAATTCTAATGCCCCCGGCGGTGGAATATTAGTAATGCCTTTCGGACCTCCAGTGAGGGAAAGGGCTTGTGCCAATAAGCGTCCGACTTCGGTGAGTGTTAACGTTACCATCGCAAAATAAACACCGCGCAAGCGTAAAATCGGCAAGCCGATTAACACACTGGCAACGGCACACGCCAAACCCGCAAGCGGCAAACTTAACCAAAAAGAAACGTCATAGTGAACAATGAGGATTGCCGAGACATACCCCCCTAACAAGGCAAACGCCCCTTGCCCAATATTAATACGCCCAATATAAAAAGTAAGCCATACCCCAGCAGCAATAATACTGTTCAAGGCAATAGAAGTTGCCACACTCATTAAATCTTTGCGGTCAGTCGCCAATAATATCTGCGGCACTAACACCAGCATGATTAATAAGAAAACCGCGACCCCAAAGAGAAATTTTTTACTCATCCTTATCCTTGTCTTATCCCCACGGCTTGCCCATTAACCCATTGGGGCGGATACTCAAGAAAATCATCAACGCGGCAAAAATAACCAAATAGGTAATATCGCCGTAATCTCGCAATGTTGTCAAACCAACGGACTCCAACATCCCCAAAATAAATCCGCCGGCAATTGCCCCCGGCACCACACCGGCACCGCCAATCATCACCATTAAAAATGCTTTGATAGAAATCGGCCCGCCAATACCGGAACTTACCCCAGTAATTGCCACCAATAAACCGCCCACCACACCGGCTAACATTGCCCCCAAGGCAAAGCCCAACATGCCGTAGCGTTCTACCGATACCCCCATCAGTTGCGCTGCCATGCGGTCTTGTGCCAAGGCGCGCATTGCCCGCCCGGGTTTAGAATATTGCATGAATAAAATAAAAGCGACAATCAGCACCACGGCTAATACAATAATGGCAATACGATCATTCGGCACGATTAAGCGAATGGTTTCGGTTTTAATCTTAAAAATGCCGTCCATAATTTTCGGCACACCATGCTGCTTTTGTCCGAACAATAATAACAAAACCGCATCAAAGAAAAATGCCAAACCGGCAGCCAGTAACATCGTGCTTTCTTCGCGTACACTTTTACGAATCACCGGACGAAAGAGAAATTTTTCTATCAGCGCGCCGACAATCAGTAAAGTAACTGCCGATGCCAGCAAACCCAAATAAAACGGCAACCCCAAATGACCATAGACCAAATAAGTCATATAGCCGCCTAAAACGTACATTTGCCCGTGGGCAAAATTCAATACATTCATTAGCGCAAAAATCAACGTCAGCCCCAGGGCAATCAAAGCATATTGCGCCCCGAGAAACAAACCATTAAAGATAATTTGTTCCATCTCAACTATTAATAGCGATTATTCTACGAGTTAAATAAAAAAAATACGGTTATTGCGAGAAACAACAGTTCCCCACAATAACCGTATTATTTTTAACCGATTTTAGTCAACGTTGGTAACAAACAAAGTTTCAAATTTGCCGTCACGGTATTCGGTAACCACCATCGGCACACCGACTTGACGCTTCTGACCAAAAGAAGTACTACCGACATAACGCAATTTCGCATCGCCTTTTATGAACGGATTTGGTGCTTCAAAGTCATCCATTGCATTTTGGAATACATCTACATCGTCAATCGCTGTCGGATTTGCCTTCAACGTTTCCAAAATGTACTCTAATGCATATACTTTGGTGTTAGATTCATCATCATATTTCCCATGATCTTCGGTATAACGACGGATAAACTCTTCCATTTTTGCAGAACGAATTTCCGGAGTGGAAGCTCCACCAACCGAAATAAACCCATTGGCTAAACTACCGGCACCTTCTTTCAGCTGTTCTGCATCTTGAGCGGTTTCGGCGGAAATGAACCCTTCGTAACCTAACTCACGCGCAGCACGGATAATGAGCGGTGCGGTACCACCGGCAACACCGGAAAGTACTAATAAATCTGGCTCTTCCTCTACAATCGGCGTAACCACGGCGGCAAAGTCGCGCGTATCGCTTTGATAGGCGTCTTCAGCAATAATTTTCAAACCCAAATGCTTGGCAGCGGAAACACCACCGGCACGTTGACTCAACGCGTCCGATTCGTTAGCAGCTAAAAAGGCAACAGATTTAACGCCATTGTTTTCTTTTAAGTGTTTGTAAATTGCCGGACCAGATTGGTAATTAGCAATCATTCCCAACACCGCATTGGATGCTGGTTGCGAGTACAATTCTTTCGGGAATGCATACGGGAAATACATCACCCCGTCTTTTTCGGCAACTGGGCGCACCGCTGCTGCCGTTGGGTCTGTATTAGGACCAACGACATAGTGAATACCTTCCTGCACCATTTTCTCCATGCCTTCGCGGGCGCGGGTGGTGTTGTCTTGGGTATCCCAAGTGATAATTTCAATATCATAAGTTTTGCCGCCGATTTTTACACCGCCTTCAGAATTTATCCATTTAGCACGCGTTTGCATACAACGGACATTGGAAATTCCCCAAGCTGCTTTCGCTCCACTGGTGACTCCAACGAATCCGATTTTTAGAGTGTCATTCGCCGCAAATGCAGTCGGAGACATTGTCAATGCAAGCCCCGCAACAAGCGATAAAAAGTTTTTAGTTTTCATATTTTTCTCCTTTTACTGCACCGATAGAGCGCAGAATAATATATTTAAGAATTTTAGCACAATTATTTTAAATTTTAACCCCATTCAACCCCATTGCTTTAAAATAATATATACTTTCGCTATGAAAGATTATGATTTAATTGTTATTGGCGGCGGTAGCGGCGGCGTACGGGCAGCGCGACGGGCGGCGGCGTGCGGGGCTCGGGTATTATTAGCAGAGGGTGCCGACTTAGGCGGTACTTGCGTTAACGTCGGTTGTGTGCCGAAAAAATTGTTTTACTATGCCGCCACCTTGGGGACAACACTCTCTAATATCGGTGCGTATGGCTACCCCAACGCGACGGTGGGCGATTTTTCTTGGCAAACGTTATTAGAAAATAAAAATACAGAAATCCAACGACTCAATGTTATCTACCAAAATCTATTGCAAAATTCCGGGGTAGAAATTGTCAAAGGAATGGCGACTTTAAAAGACGGCAACACCATTACAATCAATAATACCGAATACTGCGGCGCACACATTTTATTGGCGTGCGGTGGCGAACCAATCCGCCCGCCGTTACCGGGGGCAGAACTGGCGGCGTTGTCGGATGATTTGTTTTATCTGAAAAAATTTCCTAAAAAAGTAATTATGATTGGCGCCGGCTACATTGCCTTGGAGTTTGCCGGCATTTTTAACGGTTTAGGTGCCGATACCACTTTATGCTATCGTGCCGATTTACCCATGCGCGGTTTAGACATTGACTTACAACAACGGCTGGCAACCGGCATTGCCGCAACGGGAATTACCTTGCGCCCCGGCAGCACGCCGCAACAACTGACACAAAACGACACTCCCCCAAATACTAGTACCGAATTGCACCTGCAAGACGGCACGGTTTTATCCGCCGATTTAGTTGTTTTTGCCACGGGTAGGCGCCCGCGTACCAGTGCCCTCAACCTTGCCGCCGCCGGCATTACGCCGACTAAAAACGGCACTTTGGCAGTGGATGAAAACTATCGCACCAGTAATGCTAACAATGCTCCCGTCTATGCCCTCGGCGACCTCATCAATACGCCGGCACTCACTCCGGTCGCCACGAATGAAGCGGAAGTATTTGTCCGCCGCCTCTTTGGCAACGACACACAGGCAACGGTTGATTATAAAGCGGTTCCCACTGCGATATTTAGCCAACCGGGGATTGCCACTACTGGCATCAGCGAACATGCTGCCGCCGAACAGGGCATAGATATTGAAGTACAAACCAGTAGTTTTAAGCCAATGAAAAGTAGCTTTGCCGGTAGCAGTAGCGAGTCTTATATTAAACTCATCAGCGCCCGCGACAGCAATAAAGTTATCGGGGCGCAAATGTTAGGCGATGATGCGGCAGAAATTATGCAAGGCATTGCTGTTGCGATTAAAGCCGGTGCGACCACCGCCGATTTTCACGGCACTGTTGGCATTCACCCCACCAGTGCCGAAGAATTCGTCACCCTATAAAAATTTGTGCTTGAACAAAATTTCTGTGGCAAAACCCACCATTAGCAACGCCCGCATTGCCCCGACCATTCCCACCACCGTTATTGACCATAACGGCGAGACGCAACAAGTAGAAATTGCCGGCGAACACGCCCTCGGCTTATATGTTGACAAACACGAGTTGATTACCTTAATGACCCTCGGGCAAATGCCGGAAGCATTAGCGGCAGGTTGGTTACTGAGCCAGCGGTTGATTCGCGATGTGAACGAATTAGAAGAAATACAAGTAGATTGGGAAGCAGGCGCGGTTGCCGTCTATACAAAAAACGGCATTGCGCCCGTATTAGATGAACGCCGCACGGTAACTTCCGGTTGCGGACAGGGCACAATGTTTAGTCGCTTAATGGAAGAAATTGAAACGGTAGAATTTTGCCGCCAACCGCTATTTAGCGCCGCCGCATTACTGCACTTGCTGCAACTGATTCGCCAACAAGAGACCATTTACAAACGCGCCGGTGCTGTCCACTCCTGCGCCTTGGTTGCCCACGACGGACACCACGCCGAACTCCTGTGTTTTGTTGAGGACATTGGCAGACACAACGCCGCCGATGCGATTGCCGGTTGGATGCAACTGAATGAAATTAGCGGCGATGGCAAGGTGTTTTACACCACCGGCAGATTGACTTCGGAAATGGTAATTAAGTGCGCGCAAATGCGTATTCCCTACCTTGTTTCGCGCTCGGGGACAACGGCGATGGGGCATCAAGTTGCCAATGCTGTCGGCTTGACGATGTTGGGGCGGGCAATCAGCCAGCGTTATCTAATATTTTCCGGCGCCAAACATTTTAATCGTTAATTGACGACGACACGCGCCTATTGTTCAAACCCCTGTTCGCTTCTTTGCCACAAACGGCGAATATTCTCTGCATGGCGCACAAAAATTACGATATTAATTGCCACTGCTGCCGGCAAAAATTGCAACGGCAGAAAAAAATAACATAACACCGTCGCCGCCACTGTCGCCGTCAGTGACGCCAAAGAAGAATAACGAAACACCGCAAACACCGCCCCCCATACTGCCAACACTGCTACCCCCAATAACGGTTGCCAACACAGATAAACCGCCAGTGCAGTCGCCACGCCGCGCCCGCCACGAAAACGCAAAAACGGCGAAGTGACATGCCCGAACACAGCAACAAAACCCGCGGCGGCGGCAGCGATATGAGAAAATTCTGGCGGCAAAAGGGCAACTGCCGCTAAAATCGCCACAGCCCCCTTGCCGCCATCGGCAAGCAGAGTTAAAATAGCAGCTGTCTTGTTACCGCTACGAGCGATATTGGTGGCACCGACATTGCCGGAACCATAACTACGCGGGTCGGGCAATTTGGCAACGCGCGCAATTAACAGGGCAAACGGTATTGCCCCCAGCAAATAGGATACAATAATAACGACAATAAATAAAGGAGGCAACATGACAACAAAAATTATTTTACGCGAATTAACACTTTCTTGTTCAATCGGCATTGATCGGGCAGAAAAACATCTGCGGCAGCAACTGGTGCTGGATGCCGATATTATACTGGCGAACCTGCCTGACGATGATGCTACCGTTTCTTATGATTATCATACCGCGGTGGTACGACTACGGCAGTTGGCGGCAAAACAACATTACGGCTTAATGGAAACATTTGCCGAAGCCGCAGCGGGCACCTTGTTAGCAGAAAACGCCGCCGCGACGGTGCGCGTCTATTGCCGCAAACCCAAGCCATTTGACGATTTGAGCGCAGCGGGAGTAGAAATTGTCCGCCACCGTTGCCCCGAATCTCAGCAAAAAGATGAACAATAGTATAATATTCCCATGATATTCTTTAAAGAGGTGTTTTATTATGTCCGATAAAATTTATGATGTACTCGTTATCGGCGGCGGCCCCGGCGGTTATGTCGCTGCAATCCGCGCCGCACAGTTGGGGCTTGCCACTGCCTGTGTTGACCAATGGAAGAACGCAAAAGGCAAAACCGTCTATGGCGGCACCTGTTTAAACGTCGGTTGTATTCCTTCTAAAGCATTGTTGGAATCGTCTTATAATGTCGTCCGCGCACAAGAACACTTTGCCGCCCACGGCATTAACACCGGCACTGTTAAAGTGGATTTATCAGTAATGCAAAAACGCAAAGAAAAAATTGTGGACACCTTAGTCACCGGTATTAGCGGCTTATTTAAAAAAAATAAAGTAGATGCCTTGAGCGGCACCGCTTCGTTAAAATCCATTGGCGACATTTGCGAAGTTACCATTGCCGGCGGCGAAACAGTACGCGCTAAAAATGTTATTATCGCCACGGGTTCGGTATCGCGCAATGTTGCCGCCGCGGCAGTGGATGGCAAAAATATTGTGGACAATATCGGGGCTTTAAATTTTTCCAGCGTGCCGAAAAAACTCGGCATTATCGGTGCCGGCGTTATTGGTTTGGAGCTCGGTAGCGTTTGGCGGCGTTTGGGGAGCGAAGTCCACATTTTAGAAGCATTGCCAAACTTTTTAGAAGCGGCAGATAAAGACATTGCCACCGAAGCGGCAAAAATTTTCAAAAAACAAGGGCTGCAAATTGAAACGGGCGCAATGGTGACCAACGCCAAATCCACCGCAAAAGGGGTCGCGGTAGAGTGGGATAAAGACGGCAAAAAAGAAAAAGCCACTTTTGACAAACTCATCCTCGCCATCGGGCGCGTCCCCTATACCGAAGGGTTAAACGCCGAAGGGGTCGGCTTGGAAATAGAAAACGGTCGCCTGAAAGTAGATGAACACTGCCGCACTTCGCACCGCAATGTTTTTGCCATTGGTGACGTCGTACGCGGGCCGATGTTGGCACACAAAGCAGAAGACGAAGGCAGTTTAGTTGCCGAACTGATTGCCGGACAAAAACCGGAAATTGAATACGATAATATCCCGTGGGTGATTTACACCCACCCCGAAATTGCATGGGTCGGCAAAACCGAACAACAACTCACTGCCGCCGGTGTGAACTATCGCAAAGGAGCTTTTCCCTTTATTGCCAACGGACGCGCCCGCGGCTTGGGCGAAACCGAAGGCATGGTGAAAATGCTTGCCGATGCCGAAAGCGATCGCATTCTCGGGGTGCATATCCTCGGTGCCGGCGCCTCCGACTTGATTGCCGAAGGCGCACTGGCAATGGAAATGGTATGTGCCAGCGAAGACGTTGCCCGCACCTGCCACGCGCACCCGACACTTGCCGAAGCTTTTCGTGAAGCCGCATTAGCAGTAGATGGGCGTGCGATTCACATTTAATTAATTCACACCTTGTCGGGCACGCATTCCATTCTTGGCTGGTACCAACAGCTCATTGACGACAACATACTGTTAGCCGATAGTGCCCAATTCGCGACCGTCAATATTCTGCACGATTTTGCCACGACCTTACAAAATCGTCCGCCGGATACGTGGCACAATCGTTTAAAAAATCGCTTAAAAAATTGCTGGGGCGACAAAACAACAGAACCCTACGGCATTTATATTCACGGTGGCGTCGGGCGTGGGAAAAGTTTTTTAATGGATGGCTTTTATCTCAACTTACCCATAGAACGAAAATTACGGGTGCATTTTCATCAATTCATGCGCCACCTGCATGCCGACATGAAAGCCAATGAACACAAACGCGACCCGCTCCTGCATGTTGCCCGCGCCCTCGGCAAACGCTACGACTTGATTTGTTTTGATGAATTTCATGTTTCCGACATCACCGATGCCATGCTGTTGGGGCGATTATTAAAAACCCTGTTTGCTACCGGCGTGCGTTTTGTCATGACTTCTAATTATGCCCCTGCCGATTTATACCCCAATGGTTTAGCGCGCGACCGTTTTTTACCCACCATCGCCCTGCTGCAAAAACAACTGCAAATTGTCGCCTTAGATAGCGGCAACGATTATCGCCGCCGCCTGCTTGCCGACCAACCCGCTTATTTTTCGCCGTGGCAGGAAGCCAGCTGCCAACAGGAAATGCAAACGATTTTTAACCGCTTGGCTTGCGGCATTACGCTAAAAAATACCATTAAATTAAATGGCAGAACATTGGCGGCAGTTGCCCGCTCGTCCGACTGTATATGGTTTGACTTTGATACCCTGTGCCAACAAGCACGCGCGCAGGCAGATTATTTGCAACTGGCAGAACGCTTTGCTACCGTGTTTATGTCGGCAGTGCCGGCACTCAATGACCCGAATTTAACCGAAGCCGCCCGCCGCTTTACGTGGTTGGTGGATATTTTATACGATGCACAAGTGCGTTTAGTGCTCGGTGCCGAAGTGGCATTGCCGCAACTGTATGGCAACAGCGAAGGCGGCGAATCGGGGCGCACCTTAAGCCGTCTGTTAGAAATGCAATCGTCCACATACGCCAACAATAATACTATAATAGAGCATACCGCCTCGCCCAATTAACACCATGCACACCATTACTGTCAATTTATCCGCCAACCGCGCTTATCCCGTTCTCATTGGCAATGATGTATTGGCACAAACTGCAAATTATGCTGCCCCTGTTAATGCCGTCATTACCAATCAAACCATCTACGATTTATACGGCGAACGCTTAAATAAAATACTCAAAGACGCGGGTAAAAAAGCAAATTTTATTTTGATTGCAGACGGCGAACAACATAAAGACATCCATTCGTTGCAAACTATTTTAGACCAGATGTTTGCCTGCCAACTGCGGCGCGATAGCGGGGTGATTGCCTTAGGCGGCGGCGTCATTGGCGACCTTGCCGGCTTTGCCGCTGCCGTTTATATGCGCGGTGTTGCCGTGGTGCAAGTACCGACAACATTATTAGCACAAGTGGATGCAGCAATCGGCGGCAAGACCGGCATTAACCACAGTAGCGGTAAAAATTTAATCGGCGCTTTTCATCAACCGCGTGCCGTTATTGCCGACACCTCCACCCTCGCCTCGCTCCCCGCGCGCGAATACTCTGCGGGGTTGGCAGAAGTGGTTAAATACGGGCTACTCGGCGATGCGAAATTTTTTAGTTTTTTAGAACAACAGCAACAAGCGATTGTTGCACAAGACAGTGAAACCTTGGAACAAATCATCAGCACCTCAGCACAATCAAAAGCCACGATTGTCGCCGCCGATGAAACCGAACAAAGCGGGCAACGCGCCTTACTTAATTTAGGGCATACCTTTGCCCACGCCGCCGAAGCCGTTTGCGGCTATGGCGAATGGAAGCACGGCGAAGCGGTTGCTTTTGGCTTAGTTGCGGCGGCAAAATTATCGGAAAAAATTTGTGACTTTGCGGCAAGCGACACTGCCCGCATTATTGCTTTGCTGACCGCTCTCAAGCTCCCCACTCACGCCCCGAAAAATGTGACTGCGGCGCAATTATTAACGGCGATGGGTTTAGATAAAAAAAATGTGACCGGCGGCAAACGTTTTATTTTAATGCGCGGCATTGGCGATGCCTTTATGGGCGAAGCCGATAACGCGTTAGTTCTACAAATATTGGAAGGTATGCAATGAGCCGTTATCCCGCCACCCGTATGCGTCGTTTGCGCGATAGCCATTTTATTCGCCAACTCACCAGCGAAAACACGCTGTCGGCAAGCGATTTAATTTTACCGTTGTTTGTGCACGAAGAAGCCCGTAGCGTGAACGTACCCTCTATGCCGGGAGTACAACGCCTCTCTATAGACGATTGCTATCGCCACGCCGAACAAGCGTTAACGCTTGGCATTCCGATGATTGCCGTGTTTCCTGTTGTGCCTGCCGACAAAAAAGATGCCAACGCCAGTGAAGCAGAAAACCCCGACGGCATTGTGCCAAAAGTCGTAGCGGGATTAAAACAACGCTTGCCGGAATTAGGCATTATGACCGATGTTGCATTAGACCCCTACACCAGCCACGGACAAGACGGCATTACCGATGAACACGGCTATGTTATCAATGATGCCACCATTGACATATTAACACGGCAAGCGTTGTTGCAAGCGGCAAGCGGCAGTGATGTGATTGCGCCCTCGGATATGATGGACGGACGCATTGGTGTTATTCGGCAAGCACTGGAAGCGGCGAATTATCCCAATACCAAACTGCTCGCCTACGCGGCAAAATACGCCTCGGCTTTTTATGGACCGTTTCGCGATGCCGTTGGTTCGGCAAGCAAACTCGGCAACAGTGATAAACGCAGCTATCAAATGAACCCCGCCAACCGCCGCGAAGCGTTGCGTGAAATCGCCTTAGATATAGAAGAAGGCGCGGATATGGTGATGGTCAAACCCGGAATGCCGTATTTAGACATTGTGCGCGAAGCCAGCACAAATTTTGCCGTGCCGGTTTTTGCCTATCAAGTGTCGGGCGAATACGCCATGCTACACGCTGCCGCCAATAACGGTTGGTTGGATTTGAACGCCACGGCATTAGAAAGTTTGCTCGCGTTCAAACGCGCCGGTGCTGCCGGTGTGCTCAGTTATTTTTCTCTTACCGCTGCCGCCTTATTGCGACAAGCACATTAACATCCTCCCTCCGCAAACCTATGTCCTACGATACCAATAACATTTTTGCCAAAGTTTTACGCGGCGAAATCCCATGCAATAAAATTGCTGAAAATCAACACGCGCTCGCCTTTTACGACATCAACCCGCAAGCGCCGCAACATGCGTTGATTATCCCCAAAGGGGCGTATCAATCCTTTAACGAATTTGCCGCGATGGCAACTGCAGACGAAATGTCGGCTTGGTTGGCACTGATTGCTGATGTTGCCAAACAACTCGGACTCACCGATAGCGGCTATCGTCTACTCATTAATACCGGCGGCGATGCGGCTCAAGAAGTGCCGCATTTACACGCGCATATTGTCGGCGGGCACGCACTCGGGCGCATGTTAGCAACAACCGCATAAATACCATGAATGCCACGCGTTCCGTAAAAGCGCACAGCAGCCGCTACGGCAAACGGGGCAGTAAATTATTGCGCCGTTTTAGCCATGGGCTCGGCGATGTTATTTTACTGGCGCAATTATTAGGCGCCTGCGCCAATTTTATTTGGCACTATGAAATTTCTACCACCGACTTGGTCGGTTTTATTTATGTCGGCGGTGATTTTGCCGGTTTGCTGGCGTATTTTACGTTTATCCTCTTCGGTTTATTATTTTTTGCCATACAACCGCGCCGCTTTTGGTATTCGTTACACCCGTTAAATTTAGGCATTGCTCTCATCTTACTTTCTTCGCACCGCCTATGGAGTGCCAACGGTTTGCTGTTGACGTTAGCCGTGTTAACCGGGGCATTAATCAGCCGATTGATTTTTTACCGCGTTATTTTATATCCGCGTGCTTCACTGGCTTTACTCTTACTAATCACCCCGATCGCCCGCTATGCCATGCCGCGCGAACTCGCCCCGTACGCCTTTATTTTATTTGGCACCGTGCTGGCAATGCAAACATGCACCCCGCCATTGTTAAAATGGATGCGCCGTTGGTAGCACAGTTTATTGCGCTGCCGCCTCTGCAGATAAGCGAATCTCGCCGTATTGTGTCTGCATCATGGCATCAATATTATCGGCATCGGTCATAAAACCCACCACGCGGATTTCTCCGTCATCCGCAAACATCTCGCGCCACAATTCGCCCACATTCACCGTAACCGATTGCCACTTGCCAACGGTATTAACATCGTGTTGGGCTAAGGCGTGTAAATGTAAATTACGAAACCAACTGGCATAGGGGCTTTTCCAACTCGTGCCGGCAGTCATTGTTTGCGAATACACCAAGGTCAGCGCCCGATACTCTAAACCGCTTCTACCGATAAAATATAAACGCCACGCAAAATCATCGCCGGGGCGGCTTTGTTCGGCGTTATTGGGGGAAATTTCATCCACCCGCCAGCTAAAATGTAACCACGGCGTGTCGTATAAGGAGATGTCTTGCCGGCGGGTATAGCCCGATGCCCCCGCATCGCTTACCGCCAACAGTGCCGATTTACCGTTATCGCTAACAACTGTTTGGTACTGTGTTTCGGGAATCTTGCTAAACGATTGATATTGCCAATCGCTAACGTCTCCGTCTGCAAGTAAAATTAAATCTTGGGCAATTGCCGCCGGCAACGCAATCGCTGCTATCAATAGCAGACGTAACACCACGTTATTTAAACAATATAAACTAAAATAAACAACAACAGCCAGACGACATCAACAAAGTGCCAGTACCAAGCCACTGCTTCAAAACCAAAATGATTTTCCGCAGTAAAATGCCCGGCAACAGAACGCGCTAAAATAACCATCAACCCGATCGTGCCGATGGTAACGTGCATCCCGTGAAATCCGGTCAGCATAAAGAAAGTAGAGCCGTAAATCCCCGTATCTAAACGCAGGTTTAAATCGCTGTAGGCATGAACGTATTCCTCTGCCTGCAAAATTAAAAAGAACACTCCCAACAATACGGTGAGCGCCAAGCCGATAATCAACTGCCGCCGATTATTTAATTTAATCGCCCAATGCGCCCATGTTACCGTAACGCCGGAAGTGAGCAAAATAAGGGTATTTGCCAACGGCACGCCAAATGCTGGAATGGTGCCGAATTCATCGGTAAAGTAGGGACCCGCCGTCGGCCATATTGCGGCGAACTCAGGCCAGATAACTTTGCTGTGTATCGCTGCCAAATCGGGAATTGACAACACCCGCGCATAAAACAACACGCCAAAAAATGCGGCAAAAAACATCACCTCGGAAAAGATAAACCACCCCATACTCCAACGGAAAGAAGCATCTTCCCATTCTTTATATTTACCATCTTCGCTCTCTAACGCTACCGTGCGCCACCAACCATACATCGTATAAAAGGTGAACAGCAAACCGATCACAAAGACGGCAGTTGCACCGGTGACCCCGTTAAATAGCATTACAAAACCGCTAACGACGGCAAGCAAAGCAAGTGAAGTTAAAATAGGCCAGCGCGAATTGTCGGGAACAAAATAATGCGGCGAACTGCTGTGGTCATTCATGTTTTTTTTATCTTTCAGAAGAAATCAACTCAGGATAACGTTAATTTTACAACAAATAGCACAAGAGTGATAAATAACAGCAACATGCAAACCCCAGCAACAATAATATGGAGCGGATGAATGGAGTGCATATCATCATCGGCACTTTGCCGTTTGCGAATGCCGATAAAGCCCGACAGGACGGCTAACACGGCACGAAAAAAAATCCCGATTTTCACCCGTTGCCTTCAACCTCAAAAAAGGTATACGAAATAGACAACGTTTCAATCTCCGGCGGTATTGACGGGTCAATGATAAAGACGACGGGAGCTTGCCGCACTTCATTTGGCTCCATTTGCAGTTGGTCAAAGCAAAAGCACTGTATTTTCTTAAACCAACGGTCGGCGCGGCGCGGGCTAAACGACGGCACTGCTTGCCCTGTCAGCGCTTGGTTGGTCAGATTTTCCAGCGTGTAAACAACACTGTAGGTCTTCCCCGGCGTCAACTGCGCCAACTCCATTGACGGCGTCATCGCCACCATCCCGCGGGCATTGGTATCAAATTCGGTGCGCACTAAGCGATTCAAATCAGGCGTAAAATCATCGCTATCCGCCTGCGGATTGAGTAAATTATTAATCCCTGTCACTTGGCATATTTTTTCGTAAATCGGCACCATCGCATAGCCAAAAGCAAACATCACTATAGCGAAAAAAAACAGTTTAAGGGCAGTCGTAGAGAGAATGGAATACATAGAACTACCAACGTAATAAAATCGGCGACAAAAAGAAAACAACAGCAAACAGCACCAACAGCAGCACAGTTGCCCATATCTTCCAGCGGCGGTATTTTGCCATAGGTGGATTATAACAGCTAAGTGCTAAGCTTGCCGCAGTATCAAAGCGCCCTAGAGCGTGAGTTTTAAAATTAGTGCGCTTCGCCCCAGTTGCTGCCGATGCCTACATCTACCTCTAAAGTAATGGCTAATTGCGCTACATTTGCCATTAACGCGGGCAAACAGGCGCGTACTTCTTCTGCTGCCGATTGCTCTACTTCTATTACTAATTCATCGTGCACTTGTAAAATCAACTGTGCGGGCAAACGCTGACGGCGGAAATGCGTATCTACCGCTAACATCGCTTTTTTCATTACATCGGCGGCACTGCCTTGTATTGGGGCGTTAATTGCTACGCGTTCTGCCGCCTGCTTACCGCCGCGCAATACTGTCAAGGGTATCCGCCGCCCGAAAATTGTTTCTACATATCCTTGCGCGGGTCCTTCGTGGCGGATTTTTTCCATAAACGCGGCGACTTGCGGATAGCGCCCAAAATAACGCTCTATATAAATTTTTGCTTCCATTTGACCCACACCAATACTACGCGCCAAGCCGAAGGCGGACATGCCGTAAATCAAACCGAAATTAATTGCTTTGGCGGCACGGCGTTGTTCGTCTGCCACCTCTGCCAATGGAATGCCAAAAACCTCAGAAGCGGTTTGACGATGAATGTCGGCACCGGCAGCAAAGGCGGCAATCAAGGCACTATCGCCCGCAATATGCGCCATTAAACGCAATTCTATTTGCGAGTAGTCGGCGGATAATAAACACTTGCCTTCTTCGGCAATAAAGGCGCGGCGAATGCGCCGACCGGCTTCGGTTTTAATCGGAATATTTTGTAAATTGGGCGAGGAAGACGACAAACGCCCGGTCATTACCGCAGTTTGATTAAAACTCGTATGCACCCGTCCTGTTTCTGGCAATATCTGCAAGGGAAGTTTTTCAGCATAAGTGCCGACTAACTTTGCCAAAGTGCGATACTCTAATAATACTGCCGCTAAGGGAAAATTTGCCGCTAACTTTGCCAAGGTGCTTTCATCGGTAGAACGCGCACCGCCACCGGTTTTTTTCAGCGGTTGTGCGCCTAATTTGTCAAATAAAATTTCTTCTAACTGTCGCGGCGAATTTAAGTTAAATGATTCGCCGGCAATCTCGTATGCTTGCTCTTCTAATTGCTCCATTTGATAGCGCATGGAATCGGAAAAATCGGATAACTCTTGGGCGTTGATTTTCATACCGGCGCGTTCAATGGATGCCAACACGGGCATTAACGGACGGTCTAACTGCGTGTAAATATCGCTTGCTGCGGGGGATAAATTTTTCATTAATTCATCGTGCAAACGCCGTGTGACCCAAGCATCTTCACCCGAATAGTGCGCCGCTACATCCACTGGCACCGCGGCAAAATTAATAATTTTTTTGCCATCTACCACGTCTTTAAATTCCGTCATACTCACCCCGAGCCATGTTTGTGCCAACTGCGACAGCGTGTTATCGCTGGCAGAATTGTTGGCGTATGCAGCGATTTTAGTGTCTTCTAATACACCGACTAATTGCACGCCGACATTGGCAAAAACATGCCAATCGTATTTACCGTTGTGCATAATTTTTGTAATTTTTTCATCTTGCAGTAGGGGGGCAATATGCGCCATTGCGGTCGCACAGGATAATTGCGTAACGGTTAAATCGCCGTGCGCTAAGGGAACATAAGCGGCATCCGCCCCGGTCACCGACAGAGAAAAACCGACTAAGGTCGCCGCCATTACGGGTTCGCCAACGGTTTCGGTATC
Source organism: Pseudomonadota bacterium (assembly GCA_022600535.1). GTDB lineage: Bacteria > Pseudomonadota > Gammaproteobacteria > Tethybacterales > Persebacteraceae > JAHZKE01. Next base: position 4,831 of record JAHZKE010000031.1, on the reverse strand, counting down.
AATCGCCACACAACCGGCAGCGCGAATTTTTTCTGCCCACCGTGCCAGTGCCGCCTCGTCAGTAATAATTTCTACTTGCGGAGCGGGGGCGGTATCTGGTGCATCGGCGGCGACATCGTCTAATGCTTTTTGCAGATTTTTAAATTCGCATTCAATACACAACTGCCGCCAACGCTCTTTATCGGGCGCTTGCGGGTGCAACTCGTCTAACGACAACGGCACGGCAACATCGTATTTTAATTCCACTAACTCACGCGATAATTTTAGCGTGCCGTCGGCAATTGCGCGGCGTAAATTTTCACCGACGACGCCTTTAATTTGTTCGGCTTGTTCGCTCAATACGGTGAGGTTTTCGTATTGGTTCAACCACTTCGCCGCTGTTTTTGCCCCGACTTTTGTTACCCCGGGAATGTTATCGGAGGAGTCCCCCGTTAATGCTAAGTAATCGGCAATTTGTTCGGGAAGTACGCCGTATTTTTTTTCTACTGCGGCGCAGTCATACAATACATCTTTCATGCCGTCAAATAAATTCACCTGCCCGTCTGCCACCAACTGCATTAAATCTTTATCGCTGGAAGCAATGATGACTTCCATCCCCGCGGCACTGGCTTGTTTGGTGTAAGTGGCAATGACGTCATCCGCTTCTACGCCGCTGACCGAAACCAACGGCATTCCCAATGCACGAATAAACATTTGTAGCACGTTAATTTGGCTGATTAATTCCTGCGGGGCGGGCGGGCGGGTGGCTTTGTATTCGCGATATAACGTATGGCGAAATGTTTTTCCCGGGGCGTCCATTACACAAGCGACAACTTCTGCCGGATACACGCGGCGCAATTTATCCAACATATTTAAAGTGCCAAATACGCCGCCCGTGGGTTTGCCGTCACGGGTGCGTAAATCGCCAACGGCATGATAGGCGCGGAATAAATACGCCGTAGCATCTACTAATAATAAGCGGGGCATTCTATTATTCTAACACTGCACTCTATGTGCTGGTGTCGGCATCACTGAATCGTTGTAAAAAATCGGCAGCTTGGTCGCCGTTGTTGCACACGGGCATGGGGGGCAAGGCGGCGAGTATCGTGCGCCCATATCCTTTACTGGTAATGCGCGGGTCGCCAATCATAAATACGCCATAGTCGTCGTAGTCGCGAATTAAACGCCCCGCAACTTGTTTCATCAACAACACGGCTAACGGTAATTGGTTACGCATAAATGGCTGTTCGCCGCGCTTTTTACGCCACTCATCACGCGCCGCTAATAAGGGGTCAGTCGGCGGCGTGAAGGGGATTTTATCTACCACCAACAACGACAATGCACCCCCGCGAACATCGACCCCCTCCCAAAACGAACGGCTACCAACCAATACAGTGCGCGCTTGTTGGCGGAATTGCGCCAACAGTTGATCATTCGGCGCATCGCCCTGCCGCAATACATTAATGCCATCGGCGGTGAGTAGCGGTTCTAAGTAATCATGCGCCATGCGTAAGGCGCGCCAACTGGAAAACAAAATAAATGCTCTGCCGCTGTTGGCGCGAATTAACGGCAATGCGGCTTCGGCAACGGCAATCGGGTGCTGCGGTTCATTCGGATAAGGTAGTTTTTTCGGCAGGTATAACAACGAACGTTTGGCAAAATCGTAAGGGCTGCCCCACTGGTAGGTATTGGCATTGCTTAACCCGACGGCTTCGCAAAAATCATTAAAATCACCGCCAACGCTCAACGTTGCCGAAGTAAATAATACCGTTTGTAATTGCTTCCATTGTTTGCTAAATAGGGTGCGCCCCATCATTGGCGTCATGTAAAAAATAAGATTATTACTATTGTTATTGTATTCCGCCCAACAGACAATCGGTTCTTGTTCTTCGTCGCTATCGTCGTTATTGTTTGTCGTTTGCGCTGGACTGTCGCTGACGTCCGGCGCTTCTAACCACGTTGTTAACAGGCGTTGGTCATTCAATGCCCGCTCTGCCAGTTGCGCGATTTTTTCTTGCGCTGCGTGTTGCATTAACATCTCCGCCAGTGCTTTTATTTCGGTGCTTAATTTTTCTGCCGCTTGCAACCAATCGCTATCACGCCGCGCCGCCGCCGCGGTGGTGCGTCCGTTCCCTAAGGTTTCCGAGGTTTGTTCCAGTAGCGAACCTAACGCGGCTTTTACCGCCCGCACTCCGGCTAATAAAGCTTCGGTTTCTGCTCCCAACTCGTTACTGGTGCGTTCTATTTGCGATAAAAAACGCTGCAAATGGACACTGGATAATTGCTCGCCAAAAAATTGCGGCGCTAACTGCGGCAATAAATGCGCTTCGTCAAACAACACCACATCGCGAGACGGCAATATTTCTGCCACGCCTTCATCGCGCAAGCACATATCCGATAAAAATAAATGATGATTAACAATGACAATATCTGCCTGCCGCGCCCGCGCCCGCGCTTTATATAAAAAACACTCGTTATAGTGCGGGCATTTTTGTGTGTCGCAACTTTCGCGCGTGGATAACGCCCGCGACAATAACGGCGAATCCGCCGGCACACCGCGAATATCACGTATATCGCCATCGTTACTGCGGGCGGAAAAATCAATAATCGCTTGCCACTGTTGCTGTTCATCGGCAAATAATTCGCCTTTGCTGCTATTGTCGTCAAGCGCTTGTTTGCAAATGTAATTTGCCCGCCCTTTGAGCACTGCCAGCGAAATGTTGCGCTCCAATGCTTCTGCCAACAACGGAATATCGCGTTGCGAGAGTTGGTCTTGCAAGGCGCGGGCACCGGTAGAAATTAATGCCGTCATGCCGCTTTGCATAATCGGCGCTAAATAGGCAAATGTTTTTCCGGTGCCGGTGCCCGCCTCGACAACACATTGCCCGCCGCTCGCCAGCGTTTGTTCCACCTGTTGCGCCATTTCAATTTGCCCCGCGCGCGGGCGATACCCGGGCAACGCCTGCGCCAGCACGCCCTCGGCGGCAAACAGTTCAGCAATGTCCGGCACTTATTTAATTATTTGCCGCGCCATTGCGGCGGACGTTTTTCGGTGAATGCGATTTGTCCTTCTTTATGGTCTTCGCTACTATACAAAGCATCTACTGTTGGCAAATGACGCTTGGTGACTAAATCCATTGCTTGTTGAAAAGGTAAGTGTCCGGTCTCGCGCAGGGTTTCTTTAATGGCGGCAAACACCAACGGCGGACCTGCTGCCAGCTGTGCGGCAATCGCGCGCGCGCGGGTTAATAAATTTTCTTCTTCGGTTACTTCGCACACTAAACCGCGGGCAAGGGCTTCGTCGCTTTCCATCCACCGCCCCGTGAACAATAAATCCATTGCGACATGAAAAGGAATGCGCCGCGGTAACTTAATTGTTGCGGCATCGGCAAGGGTGCCGGCGTTAATTTCCGGCAAACAAAAACGCGCACTGGTAGCGGCAATAATCATGTCGCAAGAAAGCGCAATTTCAAAACCACCGCCGACTGCCATACCGCTAACGGCAGCGATGACGGGTTTATTTAATCCGGGGAGTTCTTGCAAGCCGCCAAAGCCGCCCACGCCATAATCGCAATCTACCGATTCGCCACCGGCGGCGGCTTTTAAATCCCACCCCCCTGAAAAAAAACGTTCGCCGGCGGTGGAAAATAATGCCACCCGTAACGAATCATCATCGCGGAATGCCGCAAAAGTATCGCCCAACAAACGACTGGTTGCCATATCTATGGCGTTTGCCGGCGGACGTTCTAAAATAACTTCTAATACGCCATTGGCGACAACTGTTTGAACACTGCTCATACCCGAATACTCCGATTAAAAAGTACCAGTATAGCAAACCTTATTACTGAGAAAGCAGTAACACGCCCCCGCCGATGTTTGGGGCGGTGCGTGTGTTGTGGCGTTTGTATGCGTTTATACGCCGTGCGATAACATGGCATTTGCCACGCGGACAAAACCGGCAATGTTTGCACCGCTGACGTAATCTACCGATTTTGCCTTGCTACTGCCGTAATTCACACACTGCCCGTGAATGCTTTTCATAATCCCTTGCAGGCGTTGCTCCATTTCTTCGTGTGTCCACGACAAACGCAAACTGTTTTGACTCATTTCCAAACCCGAGATTGCCACCCCGCCGGCATTTGCCGCTTTTGCCGGTGCAAACAACATGTATTTTGTTTTGCCGTGTTTGCGTAACAACTGCATGGCGGCTTCGGTAGAGGGCATGTTTGCCCCTTCAATCACGCCGACGCACCCGTTCTTAATCAGTTTTTCGGCATCTGCCAAATCTAACTCGTTTTGTGTGGCACAAGGAAATGCCAACTGCCCGGCAACCGACCACGGACGCTTGCCGGCGTGATATGTTGCTTTTTTATAACGCGCAGTGTATTCGGACATCCGCCCGCGGCGCACGCCTTTTAGCTCTTTAATAAAGTCCAGTTTTTGTTGGTCTATGCCGTCTTTATCGTAAATAAATCCGTCTGAGTCCGACATGGTTAACACTTTGCCGCCTAATTGGATTAATTTCTCAGTGCAGTATTGCGCCACATTACCACTGCCGGAAACCAAACATGTTTTGCCTTCTACGCTATCGTCGTGTTGGTGTAGCATTTCGCGGGCAAAATAAACTGCCCCGTACCCTGTGGCTTCGCGGCGAATCAAACTGCCGCCGGAACCCAACGCTTTACCCGTTAATACGCCAGAGGCAAATTCTCCCGTAATGCGCTTATATTGCCCGAATAAATAACCAATCTCACGCTCGCCAACGCCAATATCGCCAGCAGGCACATCTATGTTGGGACCGATATAACGGAATAATTCCAACATGAATGATTTACAAAAACGCAAAATCTCG
>JAHZKE010000030.1 GCA_022600535.1 Pseudomonadota bacterium | reverse complement strand
CCAACACCCGGGGCACCAATCAGCACCGGATTATTTTTACTGCGGCGTTGTAAAATGTGAATGGTACGGCGGATTTCTTCGTTACGACCAATGACCGGGTCAAGCTTTCCTTGTCGTGCTTGCTCGCTGATATTCACCGTATATTTTTCTAGCGCGCGGTAGCCCCCTTCGGCATTTGCCCCTTGGGCGGGTTGCCCGCGTCTGTTTTTTTCCAGTGCTTGTTTTAATTGCGCCATCTCCACGCCATGTTTTTCGAATAACTGCTTGCATACTTTGTGTTCGCGCGCCAAGGTAGTTAACAACAGATCGGCGGCAACATGAGTATCGCCACTTTTTTGCGCTTGTTTAAATGCTAAATTTAAAATCCGCGCGCTGTCGCGCCCAATACTGACTTCACCGTTGTCGCTGGTTTTCGGTAATTTTTGCAACTGTTGCCGTGCTTCGTTCAAAATAGCGTTACTATCGCCGCCGGCAAAAGACAGCAAGGGTTGGCAACCGTTATCGGTATCTTCCAATAAAGCCACTAATATGTGCAACGGGTCTAAGGTGGGGCAGTCATTCAACAAGGCGTGTTGTTGCGCTTGTTGCAGGGCGTGCTGTGTTTTGGTGGTTAAGTGTTCAAGCATGGTTCTATTAATATAAGGCAGGTGCCGGTTAATTTCAATCCGCGCGGTTGAGTAACGGATTGTTAATAGAGGGGTCGCTAATGGGGGGACGGCAACAGTGCGATTAATGATTGTGGAATAGCAACTGCCCGGAACGGATACCCACGGACACAAACGACTTCAATGCGGGCATCGGCAAGCAAATTATCATTGCGCCATAATTCTTGTTTAAACAAGAGACGGGAACGACCACTTTGTTCGGCAGTTGTATGCACTACAAGCCAATCATCCAGCACTGCTGAGCGTTGATAATTAATCGTTAATGTTTTGACCGCAAACACCACTTCGCTGCTTGCCGCAACATCGTGATGGCAAACTCCTAGTTGTCGCAACCATTCGCTGCGTCCGCGTTCAAAAAAGCAAACATAAGCGGCATGATAAACGACCCCACTCGCATCGGTGTCTTCGTAGTAGACGCGAAAAGGATGTTGATGTACGGATACGCTCACGAAGGTTCGTTATCCAGCAAAGGTTGTGAAATTTCATGACTCATGGATTGCGGCAGGGGCAAGCCAAAATGTTGATAAGCACGCATCGCAGCAGTGCGCCCCCGCGGTAGCCGATTGATGAACCCTTCTTTTAATAGATACGGTTCTATAAATTCTTCCACCGTATCTGCCGATTCGCTAATGGCAATTGCCAATGTATCTAAACCAACGGGGCCGCCATTAAATTTTTCTATCAATGTTTTCAGGTAGCGTTTATCTGCGCTATCCAAACCGGCGTTATCCACCTCCAACATATTTAAAGCGGCGCGGGCGCACGCGCCGTCAATATTGCCCGTCCCCTCTACCTGCGCGTAGTCACGCGCCCGCCGCAGTAAGCGGTTTGCCACGCGCGGGGTGCGCCGGGCGCGCCGGGCAATTTCGTCTGCGCCTTCATCGCTAATATCAATATCTAAAATACCACCACTGCGGCGCACAATGGCGCCAATGTCGTCATCGTTATAGTATTCTAAATTACAGACAATACCAAAACGATCGCGCAAGGGAGAAGTCATACGTCCGGCACGGGTGGTTGCACCAATTAGCGTGAAAGGCGGCAAATCTAATTTCACCGCGCGCGCGCCGCCGCCTTCGCCAATCACAATATCTAAGCGAAAATCTTCCAATGCCGAATACATCGTTTCTTCTATTGCCGGATGCAAGCGATGAATTTCATCAATAAACAAGACATCGCCCGGGCTCAATCCGGTCATTAATGCGGCAATATCGCCCGGGCGCTCTAACGCCGGACCCGTGGTAATGTGCAGTTGGCTTTCTAATTCATTGGCAATAATCATTGCCAATGTAGTTTTGCCTAATCCGGGGGGGCCATGCAGTAGCGTGTGATCCAATGCATCTTGTCGTTGTTTGGCGGCAGTAATAAACACTTGCAACTGTCGCCGTGCTGCCGGTTGACCGATATATTCTGCCAATGTTTGCGGACGCAAGCGCCGATCTTGTTGGATTGCGGATTGCCGCTCATGTGCCAGTTCTTTTTTCATAAAATTAAAATTTAATGTTATTCTACCCTTCCTGTAGTCAAAATCGGAGAGACATCAAATGAAGGTTAAAGATATATTAGCAACTAAAAAAAGACGTGGTCAAATTCTCCGCGTGCAAGTTGTTGATCAAGTCGCACAAGCGGTGCAAATCATGGTTGAGCACGATACGGGTTCGGTCGCCGTCTATGAAGACGACTCATTTATCGGAATGCTCACTTTTCGCGAAGTGCTGATTGCGATCCACAAGGAAGGATTTTCCTCCGCTGAAAAAATCGCCTGCGGCGATGTTGTCGAACGCGGTGGGCATTGCACAACACCGGAAGACAGCGTTGATCAAATTCGCAATATTATGACTTCCCAACACGTCCGCTATTTACCGGTGGTACAAGACGGACATTTAACGGACGTTATTTCGTTTTATGACGTTGCCCGTAGTGTTGCCAAAGCGGTGGATTTTGAAAACCGTATGCTGAAAGAATATATTTCAGATTGGCCTACTGACCGCGAATGAGTAGCCGAGCAGAACGCATTAACCGCGTACATCAGGCATTACAACAAGCCGATGTCGTTTTTGAAGCGCGCCAACTGCAAGACAACACCGCGACTTCCTTACTTGCTGCGCAAGCGTTGGATTGTCGTGTCGCGCAAATCGCAAAAACCATTGTATTTCGCTGCAAACAAGACAACACTGCCGTGGTCGCCGTATTATGCGGCGATGACCGCGTGGATACAGCTAAACTCGCCACATTAGCAGGAGGGGCTGTCGGTAAAGCGGATGCCGATTTTGTTAAACAGCAATGCGGTTTTGAAATTGGCGGCGTCGCCCCGCTTGCCTATCCGCAACCTTTAACCGTATTTTTAGAAAACCGTCTGCGGCGTTTTGACACCATTTGGGCAGCGGCAGGTTCGGCGTATGCCGTATTTGGCATTGCCCCCGATATTTTACAACATGCCAGCGGCGCTCCCTTTGCTGATTTTTCCGCCCCCTGTGCACAATAACGCGCCTTAATATTTTATTATGTCGTTATGGGTGATTGTTACCTTGTGTGCTGCCTGTTTGCAAGTCATCCGTACCGGTCTGCAAAAATCCCTCACCCATGATGTTGATAATGTCAGCGGCACGTGGATCCGTTATATTTATGCCATGCCCTTTGTGCCGTTTTTGTTTGCGGCAGTATTTTTTGTAGAAGAGGGCATTCCGTCAATCTCATTATCCTTACTCGTCTATTGTTTGGCTGCCAGTGTGACTCAGATTGTCGCCACTATTTTATTATTGACCTTATTTCAACATCGCAGCTTTGCCGCCAGTGCGGCATTTGCCAAAACCGAAGGATTACAAGTTGCCTTATTGGGCGTATTGGTGTTTGCCGAACCTCCATCGGCATTAGGTTGGTTGGGAATTTGTTTGGGCACTTTCAGTGTGTTATTGCTCTGTCCGTGGCGGCAGTTGACCGCAACCGGTAAAGTCATCGGCTACGGTTTAGGAGCAGGGTTTTTATTTGCCTTGACGGTTTGGTTGATTCGCTCCTCCTATCAAGAAGTGCAAGCGGGAACATTCGCATCAGCGCTGTTGATATTAGCTATTATGGTAACTTTACAATCGTTGCTGTTGGGGATTTATTTATACGGACGGCGGGTAAATTTTGCGACCATTTGGCACGTGCGGCAACGGGCAGCAGGGGTGGGGGCGTCTAGTTTAATCGGTTCTTTATGTTGGTTTTGGGCGTTTGGGTTAACCAATCCGGCGTATGTAAAAGTATTGGCGCAAGTAGAATTGCCGCTGGCATTTTTTCTGGGTCGTACTGTTTTTTCTGAGCGCACCAGCGTGTGGGAAATTAGCGGCATGACCATTGCCTGTGTTTCTGCCGTTATTATTTGTTATGCATAGGGTTGTTTATTTGCTCTCGGCGGTATCCGTCTCTTCACTCTCTTCACTATCGTCGTCGGTATCCTCATCGGTTTTTTGCGGTTTGGGGGCAAGTAATAAGCCGATTTCAAACAACAACCAACAGGGGATTGCCAACATAAATTGCGAGATAACATCGGGTGGAGTGATAATGGCGGCAAGAACAAAAGCCCCGACAATTACGTAGGGACGCGCCCGTCGCATACTGTGGACATCGGCAATACCGCAACGCGCTAACAAATACACCACCACCGGTGTTTCAAACGCCAAGCCAAACCCTAAAAATATTTTAATCATAAAACTAAAATATTCGCTAATATCGGGCGTCCAGTTCACGCCCTCCGGAGTCATTTGTGCGATAAAGGAAAAAACCACCTTAAACACCAGAAAATAGGCAAACGCCATTCCCAGCGAAAACAACAGCGAACTACTGACAATAAGCGGTAATACTAAACGTTTTTCATGCTTATAGAGCCCGGGGGCAACAAAGCGCCACACCTCAAAGAGCACATACGGCAACCCAATCCAAAAAGCAAAAAAGAAAGAGGTGGTAATTTGAATAATAAACGGCGAGAGTACCCCGATTGCGACTAATTCACTTTTTTGTGCAGTCGCGGCCAATTCGTCAATCATCGGTTGTGCCAGCAACGAATACAGTTTGCCCGAAAATGGAAAAATAGAAAACATCAACAGCAACAGCGCAATTACGATGCGCATTAAACAGTTGCGTAGTTCTATCAGATGGCTAAATAATCCCTCGCCGCTACTGGCTTCCGTGGCTTCTTTCTTGATCATGGATTTTGCCGTTCGGGGGTATCGGGCGGTGGTGGTGCGGAGGAGGCATCTACTGTCGCCGCCGGCGATTCGGGGGGCGTGATAGCGGTGTCGGTATTTTCTTTTGAAGATTCCTGATTGAGTAAAGTTTCCGCGGGCGACATCCCGCTGGCGGCTTGGTCAAATACATTACGCATATTCTGCCCGACTTCTTGGTATTCCTCTTTAATACTTTTCATATCCTCCATTGCCATTTCACGGCGAATGTCGGATTTGACCGAATTAACCTGTCGCTGCACCCGTCCGATTAAATGCCCGATAAAGCGCGCCGTTTCCGGCAAACGCTTCGGGCCAATCACTAATAACCCGATCGTCGCGATAATTAAAATCTCGCCGAAGCTAATTCCCAACATGTCGGCAGCAAATGCCTTTTTCAGTTAGGACGTTTGCTTGTGTTTTTCACTGTGGGTTGTTTCGGTGGCAGTTGCAGTGGTGAGCGGTTCATCCGCTTCCAGCGTTGCATTATTGACGTGTTCGTCATCTTTCATGCCTTTTTTAAAGCCGCGTACCGCCGCGCCTAAATCGCCGCCGAGATTGCGTAATTTTTTGGTGCCAAAAACTAACACTAATACAGCCAGTACGACCAGCCAGTGCCAAATGCTAAAAGTTCCCATATCAGTTACCTATTGTGATGTTATATTATTAAGTAGTGCGAGAAGCTTTTTCTGCCAAACCGCTCACATTGCGCCGTTTGGATAAAACAGTTGCCACTTCCTCTAAACCGACATTATAGCGCGACATGACGATGAAACAATGAAACCACAAGTCAGCAAGCTCGGCACATAGTTGTGCATGATTACCATCTTTGGCGGCAAGTGCTGTTTCGCCCGCTTCTTCCAGCAGCTTTTTTAGCAGCGCGTTCTCATCGCCTTGTAATAATTGCGCAGTGTAAGAAGTTGTCGGATCGGCAGTTTTACGCTCGGCGGCAAGCGCCATGAGTTCGTGGGTAATGGTGTTCCATTGCGGTGCGGTGTTAGTCATCGTCATTTTCCTGTGTTCAATAAATTAGTCATGTTCGGCAAGTGTTTTGAGTTCATAGAGTGCCTCTAACGCTTGCCTGGGGGTGAGGGTATCGGGGGCGATTTCCTGTAAGCGCAATAGGGCAGGCGCGGGTGTTGCTGCGGTTGCTTTGGCGGTTGCAGGTGCAGGTGGTGGCGTGGTATGAAACAGCGGTAACAGGTTGTCTTTGTTCGCAGCACTTTGTTCAAATTCTGCTAATAATTGCCAAGCGCGGGTCAGCACCGGGCGCGGCACGCCTGCCAACTTTGCCACTTGCACGCCGTAGCTGCGGCTGGCAGCACCGGCGGCAACATGGTGTAAAAAAACAATGCTATCCTCGTGCTCGCGTGCGGACACATGGCAATTATTCGCTGCCGTTTGTTCTGCCGCCAGTGCTGTCAATTCAAAATAATGCGTGGCAAATAAGGTTAATGCATGATTTTGTTGCAGTAACGATTCAGTCATTGCCCACGCCAATGCTAAACCATCGTAGGTCGCCGTCCCGCGTCCGATTTCATCTAACAAAACAACGCTGTTCTTGTCGGCAGTGTTCAATATTTCCGCGACTTCCATCATCTCCACCATAAAAGTAGAACGTCCGCCGGCAAGGTCATCGGCGGCACCAATGCGGGTGAAAATACGGCTGATGTCGCCAATCACCGCGCGCTGTGCCGGCACATACGAGCCGCAATGCGCCAAAATAATAATCACTGCCGTCTGCCGCAAGTAAGTGGATTTCCCGCCCATGTTGGGACCGGTCACCAATAATAAACGTTGTTCTTCATCCAAGCGCACATCATTGGCGACAAAATGGGCGACTTGTGCTTCTACGACCGGATGGCGTCCGCCTTCTATCTGCACCTCGGGCACAGCACTCAAAGTAGGGCGTTGCCAATCGCCGACAAGTGCGTGGGCGGCAAAGCAGGTCAGCACATCGCTATGTTTCAGCGCATCAGCAATCGCTTTCATTTCATCCACTTGCGGTTGTAATGCTTCTAAAAGTGTTTCGTAAATGCGCCGCTCCAGTGCATTCGCCTTTGCCGTTGCCGACAGCACTTTTTCTTCTAATACTTTTAGCTCGGGGGTAATGTAGCGTTCGGCATTTTTTAACGTTTGCCGCCGCTGCCATGTTGCCGGTGCCGCTGCACTTTGGGCGCGCGAAACTTCAATATAAAAACCATGCACTTTATTGTAATGCACGCGCAAATTAGCAATGCCGCTATTGGCGCGTTCGGCGGCGGCAATTTCAATTAAATGTTCATCGGCACCGCTTTTGAGTTTGCGTAATTCATCTAATTCTTTGCTATAGCCATCGGCAATAACATTACCCTCCCGCAGGGTAACCGCCGGTTCCTCGTGCAATGCTTGCGTTAGTAAATCTTCTACCAGTCCGTCCGAGTGGCAGTGTGTGCGGTATTGTTGTAATAGCGGGTCGTCAAGGGTCGCCAATACTTCAACAATGGCGGGCAGGGCGCGGTAGGTTTGGCGCACTTGTGCCAGTTCGCGCGGGCTGGCATTACGCATACTCACCCGTGTTGCCAGTCGTTCCAAATCGCGCACGGCAGCGAGGGCATTTTGCAAAGGCGCAATTTGTTTGTTGGCGAGTAAGGCGGCAATGGCATCGTAAGTGGCTTGGTGACGGCGTTGGTCGCGCGGCGGTTGGTGTAATAACTCCGCTAAATAGCGCGAGCCCATGCGCGTTTTGCAATCATCCAGTAGCGAAAACAAAGTGGGCGTTTTTTCTCCGGCAAGCGTTCGTGTTAATTCTAAACTCGCGCGGGTGGCGGCAGTCATGCCGATAAATTCGTCGCCGTCTTCGTAGGCAAGCCCGTTAATGTAGGTGAGCGGTTGTTTATGCGCTTCTTGCGCGTAGCGCAGCAATACGCCGGCAGCGGTAACGGCAGCGGGGTGCTCTTGCAAACCAAAGGCGGCGATATTGTGAATTTGAAAATGTGTCAAAATCAAGCGTTCGGCTTCCTCGGCATTAAAGCGCCACGGCGGTAAATATTGTACGGCAGTATAGGCGGGGAGTGTTAATTTTGCCGCTAACTCCGTTTGTTCGGGGAGCAACAATTCTGCCGGTTGTAAGCGCGCGAGGACATCCTCATACGCCGCCGGTGTTGTGCAACCGGCACGAAACATCCCGCGGGTAATATCTAACCACGCATAGCCAATGGTATTGTCCGGCAGTAGCGTGATTGCCGCTAACAAGTTGCTTTCTTTTTCGGGTAATAACTCGGGTTCGGTCACGGTGCCCGGGGTGATAACACGGGTGACTTGTCGTTGCATGATTCCTTTGCCGTTGGCTTCGCCAATCTGTTCGCAAATCACAGCCGATTCGCTCAATTCAATCAATTTCGCCAAATACTGTTCAACCGCATGAAACGGCACTCCTGCCATTGGGATGGGTTTGCCATTGCTACTGCCGCGTTGGGTCAGGGTGATATTTAATAAATCCGCGGCGCGTTCGGCATCTTGATAAAACAGTTCATAAAAATCCCCCATACGAAACAGCAGTAATTTATCGGGATAGTCCGCCTTGACCGAAAGGTACTGCTGCATCAGCGGGGTCATCTTATTGTCCGTTATCCGTTGAGAAAATTTTCAAGTAGGCGAATCCCGCTTTTACCGCTTTTTTCGGGATGGAACTGAGTGGCGACCAAATTTTCATACGCCAGTGCGGCGGTAAAACGCACCCCATAATCACACGTCATAATAGTCCAATCGCCCAGCGGGGCATAATAGGAATGGACAAAATAAAAATACTCTTCATCCTTAATGTCGGCAGTCAGCGTGTGCGGGTGTTGTTGCCTGCCGGTATTCCACCCCATGTGCGGGACTTTAATAGTTGCTTGTTGCGGTAGACGTTCTACCGTGGCGGCAAAAATTCCTAATCCGGGAACATTCGCTTCCGCACTGCCACTAAACAGCACTTGCATACCGACACAAATTCCAAAAAACGGTTTTTCCTGTGCTGCCGTAATTAGGGCTTGCCGTAAGCCGCCTGCATCAATGGCTTGCATACAAGCGGCAAAATTTCCATCGCCGGGAAAAATTATTTTATCGGCAGTATGGATAGCGGCGGCAGTGGTGGCAATAATCACTTCGCCCGTCGTTTGTGTTCGGCGGACACCGGCAAGCACTGAATGTAAATTTCCCATGCCGCAATCGACAACGGCGATGGTCGTCATAAACAACCTTTGGTAGAGGGGATGTGATCCATGTTGCGCCGCGTGCAAGCATTTGCCAGCGCTAAGCCAAAAGATTTAAAAATTGCCTCTACTTGATGGTGGGCGTTGACCCCGCGGATGAGATCAATATGTAAAGTGATTTGTGCGTGATTGACGAACGCTTGAAAAAACTCTCGGAATAAATCGGTATCCATCCCGCCGACATCGGTGCGCGACAGCGCGGCGTGATAGGATAAACTGGCGCGCCCGCTCAAATCCACCACCACGCGTGCTAGCGATTCGTCTAACGGGGCGTAGGCATAGCCAAAGCGGCAAACCCCGCTTTTATCGCTCAACGCTTGCGCCAATAATTGCCCGAGGACAATGCCGCAATCTTCCACGGTATGATGGGCGTCAATCTTTAAATCCCCCGTCGCTTGCAGGGTCAGGTCAAAGCCGCCATGCCGTGTTGTTTGCATGAGCATGTGGTCAAAAAAAGCAATGCCCGTTTGAATATCGCCGTTGCCCGCCCCGTCAATAGAAAATTGTGCGCGGATATTCGTTTCGTTGGTTTGCCGACTGAGGTCGGCACGGCGTGGCGGGAGAGAGGTTGTCATAAAGATAAATAATGTCCCCTATTTTACTATTTTTTAACGCAATATTTTCTGTCGTCCGACCGGAATATCCGCTTGCGGTGTGTTAAATTTCCTGTTTTTTAAAAAAATTCAATACAATAGCGAAAATGATTTTCCCCGCTCGTTTGCCGACAACGCTGTTTTCAGTGTTGGCATCGGCATTGACATTAAGGCGACATCCTCTAACGGTATTGGTGCTGTTGCTGTATTTGCTGCTCGCATGGCTATTGTATAACGGCATTAGCGGCATAGAATATCAATGGCGTTGGGGGCGTATTCCGCGTTACTTTTTTATCCAGCGCGACGGTGAATGGGTGTCAGGAGTACTGACCAAAGGGTTACTCGTTACCTTGCAGTTGTCATTTTTGGCAGGGGTGGCGGCATTGGGGATCGGGTTTTTGGCAGCATCCATGCGCCTATTGCCGCTGACTGCCGGGCGTTTAATTGCCACCGGTTACGTGCAATTTATGCGTTGCACGCCGTTATTGGTGCAGTTGTATTTATTGTATTTTATGTTCGGCACGGTTTTCGGTATGCCGCGTTTTAGTGCCGGCGTGCTGGCATTGGCATTATTTGAAGGTGCTTTTGTTGCCGAAATTTTTCGTGCCGGCTATTTGGCGGTGCCGCAGACACAAGTGGATGCCGCCTGCGCCTTGGGGTTAAAACGTTTTGCCCGTTGGCGTTTGGTGATTGTGCCGCAGGCGCTGCCGCTTATTTTACCGCCGTTGGCAAACCTGTTTGTTTCTATTATTAAACATTCCTCCATTGTTACGATTATCGCCATTGCCGATTTAACCGATGCGGCGCGTAACGTGGTTGCCGAAACATTTTTAGCATTTGAAATTTGGCTTTCCATTGGGGTGGTTTATGTGGCAATTTGTTTTCCGTTAGCATGGTTGGTGCGGCAATGGGAATTACACCTACGGCAGAAAAGGTAACTTGTGAAAATTCCTATTCGTCGTCCGTGGAGTATTGCCGACAGCATCATTTTTCTGGTGCTGGTGGTGGTGGTGGTGTGGGTGGCTAGCGAAACGGCGGCGCAATTAAATTATCAGTGGAATTGGCAATTGCCGTTCGGTTACATCGTGAGTTATGGTGAGAACGGTTGGGTCGGCGGTTTATTGTTAGATGGATTGATTATGAGCATACGGCTGATGGTCATTGGCGGGGTGTTGGCATTATTTTTGGGGGCAGTGGTGGCAACATTGGCATTGTCGCCGTTGCGGGCATTGCGTTTTTTTGCCCGTCTCTATGTTGAAGGGTTACGCCACTTACCGCCGATTGTTTTTATCTTTGTTTTCTTTTACTTTATCAGCTCGCAATTATTCGGCGAAGAATTTTGGCGCGTGCTACTGGAATATAGCGATAATCGCGTCGGGCGGTTGTTGTTGGGCGATCTGGCACGGGCAGAAAATCTCTTGAGCGGGGCGTTATGTTTAGCCGTGTTTGAGGCGGCGTTTGTTTCCGAAATTATTCGTGCTGGTATCTTGTCCATAGAAAGCGGACAATGGCAAGCGGCACGGAGTATTGGTTTGTCATCAATACAAACTTTGCGCTTTATTGTGCTGCCGCAGGCACTGGCGCGCATTGCCGCTCCATTGACCGGGCAATTAATATTATTGGTGAAAGATTCGGCAATTCTATCGGTCATTTCGGTGCAGGAATTAACCTTTAGCGCGCAAGAAACTGCCGTTTCGACACAGCAAATTTTTGAAACATGGTTGCTCGCGGCGGGTTTATATTTTATGTTGTGTGCGTCGCTGTTGTGGCTATGCAAAAAATTAGAACAAAATAAATCCAACTAACTTTAATTAGTTTAGTGTCGGTAGTGCCGCTAATGAGGGGAGCAATAGTTCTGGTGTGGCAATCAAGGCGGCAATCAACGGCGTGTCTGCAGCACGCCATTGGTCTTCGCGCCAATAGCCCCATGTTACCGCGATAAACGGCATTTTTGCCGCCAGTGCCGCTTGCCCATCGCGCAAATCATCGCCGACATAAACACACTGCGTTGCTGTTTTGTTGCACTGTTGCGCCGCTGCCAGCAGCGTTGCCGGATGTGGTTTTGCTGGTAAGGTCGCATTGCGGGCAATTAACACCGCGGGGTTGAGCGGGGCTAATAAACGCGCAGCAATTGGGTTGAAATATTTTTCGGGTTTGTTGGTCGCCACCCCCCAAGGAATGCCGGCGGCATTGAGTTGTTGTAATACGGGGAGAATGCCGGCAAATAATACGGTATTTTGATAATCTGTTTTTTCATAACATTGCAAATAATCGTGAACTGCCGCTTCCATGCTTTCTTCGCCAATGCCGCAAAAATTAAGCAAAGCGCGCGACCCGCCGGAACACAACCCGCGCACTTGTTCTGTCGCTACGGGTGCGCGTCCGCGTGCTGCTAACCAATTATTGAGTGCGAACACCATGTCGGGAGCGGTATCGGCAAGGGTGCCGTCAAAATCAAACAATACTGCGGGTGCGGTAGTACAGTTCACGCAGTTTCTCGTTGGGCGCAGAGAAAATAATTAACCGGCATTCGTTCGGCAGTGAGCCGATAAAAGTGTCCAAAAAAAGAATATTCCATCCCGCAAACATCTCGCACCGCTAAATTGTTGTAGCGGCACCAGCGCGCAAGTTCTGCCGGTTGAATAAAATGTGCATAATCGTGTGTGCGGTGCGGGATAATTTTCAGCACTTGTTCCAATGCCACAATCATCAGCGACCAAGCGCGTAGTGTGCGGTTAATCGTGGAGAAAGCAGCAATTCCTCCCGGGGCTAAACGTTGCGTAATTTCACTAATCACCGCTTGCGGTTCGTCCACATGCTCTAACATTTCAAAGCAGGTAATGATATCAAATTCCCCCGCGGGTAATTCGGTAACCGATTCACCGTGATAATAGTCAATGGTTGCCCCGGTTTGTTCGGCGTGGCGGCGGGCAACGGTAATTGCGTGAGACGCGGCATCTAAACCGCAAACTGTCGCTCCTGCCGTCGCCGCGGCTTCAGCAAAAATACCGCCGCCGCACCCCACATCAAGCAAACGCTTACCGCGTAAGTCGCTTTTGAGTTGCCCCTGCAACCATTGCAGACGTAGCGGATTGACATCGTGCAACAGGCGGAACGCTCCATTTTTGTCCCACCAATCATCGCGTTCAAAAGCAACTGTATTTAACATTGCCAGTTATTTTATACTATCCCCATCGTAAAAAAACAGATAAATGGGGGCAACAGACATCCGCGATTATGGTAAATTACTGATAACTATCGTTATATGGGCATTAAACCTTTATAATGACATGATAGATTCTCATAATAGTCCTATCAATGAATAATATTTTATATCTTGCTTTTTCCGGTATTGTCTATATGGTAGCCGTTTGGTATTATGCTCCCCGTCGCGTTAGTAGCGCGCAATTCTTTAACGGCAAATCCAGTAACGATGCCGAACCAACATTTTGGCTTTTAGTCGCTAGTGCTGCAATCAGTTGGATCTTTGCTAAATCCATTGTCAATTCTGCCGCACTGACGCATGCGTTTGGTATCTGGGGCGGTATCGGTTACTCCATTTATTACATCTCGTTTATTGTTGTTGCCATCACCATTTACTTTTTGCGAATGCGCGGCGGTTATCGTTCGTTACCGGAATTTATTTCTACCCGCTATGGCGGTTTGTGCATGAAATTATTTTTACTTGCCGTCGTTATTCGTTTGTTTAACGAAGTATGGTCAAACACCAAAGTCGTCGGTTTATTTTTTGGTGACGAAGGGTCGGGTGGTTATTGGTCTGCGGTGCTGACATTTACTTTATTCACCGCTTTTTATACCTTACGCAGTGGCTTACGTGGTAGCTTAATGACCGACAGCGTGCAAATGCTACTCGCCGCGGTTTTATTGGCAATTATTCTGGCGGCGATTTTTCCCGCATTTGATGGCGGCTTTCCGGTCAGCACCGATGCACAAGTTGCCGGCGGCATTACTTTCGCCTTACTCGCCACCGTGCAAATTGCCTCGTATGGCTTTCACGACCCGGTACTCACCGACCGCGCCTTTATTACCAATCCGCAACGCATGTTAAAAGCATTTACCGTTGCCGGACTCATCGGGGCGGCATTTATCGCCTTATTTGGTTTGACGGGTTTGTATGCGCGCACCATTGGTTTTTCCGGTGGCAACATTATGGCAAGTATCGGCGGTGCAGTTGCTTTGCCGTTGTTGATTGTCTTTAATGTAATGATGCTGACCAGTGCGGGGTCTACCTTAGATTCAACATTTTCTTCCACTGCCAAAGTATTCGCCTTAGATTTTTCTAAAAAAACCGAAGACCCTACCGAACATCATATTCGTTGGGGGCGGATTGCTATTGTCGCAATCGCCTTACTCGGCAACTTACCGCTATTGAGTTTATATTTGGGCGATCAAGTCGGACCGGCAATTATTAAAGCAACAACAATTAGTGGCACGATGATTATGGGCTTGGCGCCGGTCTTTATTCTTGCTTTTATTCGTCGCGCCGGTGCCTTGAGTTTTCACCTGTCCTTTTGGTGCGGGCTGACCTTAGGGGTATTGTTAGCCATCGGCGCACTCCCCGAATTATTTGCCTTAGGGAGCGGTAAATACGCCCTCTCGTTAGGCGTGAATTTATATGGATTATTACTTTGTTCGGCATTGTATATTGGCGGCTCTTATCTCGCCCCTGCTACCACCAACACCGCAAGAGAAAACAAATGACAACAACTGCCCCCGTTCGCGTTTATTCCCGAGCCGAAACCATGTTGCCGTTGCCGGCGCATTTGCCCGCATTTGAAAAAAAGATACAGCAAGAAAAAGTACGGATTCGCCGCAATCAAGTTAAAGTGTTGCAAATCAACATCGGCAAAAAATGCGATTTAGCGTGCCATCATTGCCATGTTGAAGCCGGTCCCAAGCGTACCGAGAATATGGAGCGCGCAACCGTAGAACGTGTTTTAGAACTGTTAGCGGCATCGCCGGCAATTGAAATTTTAGACATCACCGGTGGCGCACCAGAACTGAACCCGCACTTTCGTTACTTAGCAAAAGAAGCGCGCGCAATGGGAAAAACCGTTTATGATCGTTGTAATCTGACCGTATTTTATCAACCCGAGCAAGAAGACACGCCGCAATTTTTAGCAGACAACGGCATTGTGATTGTCGCTTCCCTGCCGTGTTATTCGCCGGAAAATGTTGATGAGCAACGCGGCAAAGGTGTTTTTGATAAAAGCATGAAAGCACTGCATACCTTAAACGAACTCGGCTACGGCAAACCCGACAGCGGATTGGTTTTAAACTTGGTCTACAATCCGGTCGGTGCCCATCTGCCGCCGGCACAAGTGCAATTAGAACAAGATTATCGCGAACGCTTGCAACAGCATTTAGGCATTACCTTTAACCAATTATTTACCATTACCAATATGCCGATTAAACGCTATGTGCATTATTTACGGCGCGAAGGTGAATTTGACGGCTACATGCAACTGCTGGTTGACAACTTTAACGTACAGGCAGCAACCGGGGTGATGTGTACCGAAATGTTATCAGTCGGTTGGGACGGGCAACTGTACGATTGCGATTTTAACCAAATGTTAGAAATTCCGCTCAACTGGAAACCGCGCACCTTGTGGGACATTACCAGCACCGATGACATTCCCGCAGGGATTGCTTTTGATAACCATTGTTATGGATGCACGGCGGGGGCGGGGTCTTCCTGCGGCGGTGCTTTGTTAGATAAGTAATTGTACCGGCAGGAGTCAACATGTTAGGGATTATCGGCGGGTCTGGTTTTTACGCAATTGACGGATTAGAAATTATAGAACAGCGGCAAGTAGAAACCCCGTATGGCGCGCCCTCGGCACCGTTAGTGATTGCCCGCCACCAAAGCGAAAAACAAAGCGAGATTGCTTTTCTCCCGCGGCATGGCGGCAGCCACACCTTATTACCCTCAGAAATTAACTACCGTGCCAATATTTGGGCATTAAAATCCTGCGGCGTGCGGCAATTGGTTGCGGTGTCGGCAGTCGGCAGCTTACGCCACGATTTAGCCCCGGGGGACTTTGTTGTACCGACACAATACATTGACCACACCAAAGGCATACGCGAGCGTACCTTTTTTGGTAACGGCTTAGTCGCCCATGTCTCTACCGCCACCCCCGTATGCCCCACCTTATCTACCGCCCTTGCCGATGCCGCCGCCGCCCACCACACCGTACATCGTGATAAAACATACGTCTGCGTGGAAGGCCCGCGTTTGGGCAGCAGAGCGGAAAGTTTCTTTTTGCGCGATGCGATGAATGCTGATATTGTCGGCATGACCAACGTGCCGGAAGTATTTTTAGCGCGAGAAGCGCAAATCAGCTATGCTACCTTGGCAGTCGTGACCGACTTTGATTGTTGGTTAGATGACCCGGCGCAGCACGTGACGGTAGAAGAAGTCATCCGCCGTTTTGGCGATAGCATTACCCGCGCCAAACAAGTGATTGCAACAATCGCCGCCGCCCCGCCGCCGGTGGACGATGCCCACCGTTGTGTTTTACACGCCTCTGTGCTCACTCCACCGCCAGCGCGCACCGATGCCCATCGGGCGTTGTTAGACATTTTAGAACAATAACAATACGCCGGCTGCGCCGATGTTTGCTACCGATATGTTTGTAACCGATTACCGCCACCCCGCCGATGCCGACTATCACATGCCGGCGGAGTGGGCAGAACACGCGGGGTGTCTAATGGCGTACCCCTGCCGCGACAGCGCCCACCGTGGCTTTGTTGCCGAAGCGCGCACCGCCTACACCAATGTTGCCCACGCCATTGCCGAATTTGAAACCGTTTTTATGGTCGTGCGCCCGCAAGACGAAAAAACTGCCCGCCAACAATTAGGCAGCCAGATAGAAATTATCCCCTTGCCAATAGATGATGCGTGGATGCGCGATTCCGCTCCGACCTTTGTCCTGAATAAAAAGAGTCATGAAGTTGCCGGCATTGATTGGTTATTTAACGCTTGGGGCAATAAATACAACCCGTGGGAAGCGGATGATGCAATCGCCGCCGCGCTGTTACGGCATTTTCAACAACGGCGTTTTTTAGCCCCCTGTGTCATGGAAGGCGGTAGTATCCATACCAACGGTGCCGGTGTTATTATGACTACCGAACAATGTTTGTTACACAAAAACCGCAACCCGCGTTTGCATAAAAGCGAAATAGAACACCTACTCTGCACCTATTTAGGTGGCGAGCAAGTGCTATGGTTAGCAGGCGATTTACGCGATGACGAAACCGACGGACACGTTGATAACATTGCTTGTTTTAGTAGTGCCGAACAAATATTATTAATGGCCGATGATAACGATCCGATGTTAGTTGAAAATCATCAACGCCTGCAACAAGCAACAGATACCAACGGCAACCCTTACGAAATCATTCGATTACCGCGCCCGCAAGTGATCGAGCAGGGCAACGATTTATTAGCATCCTACATTAATTTTTATTTTACCAACGGTGGCATTGTTATGCCCTCTTTTGACGTGGCAGAAGACGAACCCGCGCGTGCGCTATTGGCAGAACTTTTCCCGCAACGAAAAATCGTCACCGTTGCTGCAACAGATATCGTCCGCGGCGGCGGCGGCATCCACTGCATCACGCAACAAATCCCGCGGGGAAAATAAAATGCACCAGCACGAAAAAATTAATTATGTTGAATTTCCCGCGCGGGATATGGAAAAAGCCAAACAATTTTTTAGCACCGTTTTTGGTTGGAAATTTACCGATTACGGTAGCGATTATATGGCATTTGATTATCAAGGGGTAGAAGGCGGTTTTTTTAAATCGTCGGATGTTGCCACCCCTACCGGCGGCGGTGCCTTGATTGTTTTTTATAGTCAGGCATTGGAACAAACACAAGAAAAGATTATCAACGCCGGTGGCAACATTGTGCGCGACATATTTTCATTCCCTGGGGGGGCGCCGCTTTCATTTTTGTGACCCGAATGGAAATGAGTATGCTGTTTGGTCAGATGTTGATTGATTTTAAATGAAATTAGCTAATAAATCGCTTAAAATAAAAGATGTTAGATTATTTAACAATATTGCAAAATAATTTGAGCAGATGAGGGGATTGCCGCAAAAAGTATTTTAGTTTGAAAAATCACGCTTTATTCGCCTAAATTACAGAAAATAGGCGATAAAACTTGTTTATTAACGCGAAAAGTTATACACTTAAACAAATGGTTACATTTGTAACATTAATACAGGGAGATTGTAGATAAATGACGATAAATATAGCAGTTACTGGAGCTGCCGGACAAATTGGTTACGCTTTGCTGTTTCGCCTCGCTTCGGGTGCACTTGCCGCGAACCAACCCGTATCATTACGTTTATTAGAAGTGACTCCCGCCTTGCCGGCATTAGATGGCGTTGAAATGGAGTTGCGCGATTGCGCTTTTCCATTATTGCGCGAAATTATTAAAACAGACGATGCCGAAACCGCTTTTGCCGATGCCGATGTGGTATTTTTAGTGGGTGCCCGTCCGCGCGGTCCTGGTATGGAACGTAAAGACCTGTTAGAAGCCAATGCGGCGATTTTTTCGGCGCAGGGAAAAGCACTCAATGCGGCGGCGAAAAAAACGGTCAAAATTATTGCCGTCGGCAATCCGGCAAATACCAACTGTTTAATTGCTCGTGCGAATGCGCCCGACCTCCCCGATAGCGCTTTTTCGGCGATGACCCGTCTAGACCATAACCGTGCTATCGCCGCGCTCGCCGATAAAACCAATAATCCACTCTCCGCCATTCGGCAGGTGATGATTTGGGGTAATCATTCGGCAACGCAATATCCCGATTTACATCACGCTAGTGTGGCGGGGGCGGCAGCGTTGTCGTTGGTAGATGAGGCGTGGTATCAAAATACCTATATTCCAGAAGTGCAGCAACGCGGTGCTGCGATTATCAAAGCACGCGGCGCTTCCAGTGCGGCGTCAGCAGCATCAGCCGCACTGGACCACATGCGTGATTGGCATAACGGTGAAACCGCCGCCGATGATGTGTTGAGTATGGCAATCGTTAGTAGTGGGCAATACGACATTAGCCCGGGGTTGGTATATTCTTATCCGGTGCGCACCAGCGGTGGGGCAGCAACCGTAGTAGAAAATTTACCAATTAACGATTTTAGTCGCGCGCGGATGCAAGCGAGTGAGCAAGAATTAATTGAAGAGCGTGATGCAGTGCGCCATTTATTGCCATGAGTGCGGATGGTAATTCGGATAATAATCCGAGCACATTATCGGAGCGGGCGCTTCGTTATCATTCTCACCCCAAGCCGGGTAAATTAGAAACCGGCATTACCAAGCCGGCAGGCAATGCCGACGATTTATCCCTTGCCTATTCTCCCGGGGTCGCGTCGCCGTGTTTGGAAATAGAAAAAGATCCCGAACTTGCCTACCAATACACGGGCAAAGGCAATTTAGTGGGGGTGATTAGTAACGGCACGGCAGTGTTGGGCTTAGGTGATATCGGTGCATTAGCAAGCAAGCCGGTGATGGAAGGCAAAGCCATGTTGTTTAAGCGCTTCGCCGGTGTGGACGCCTACGATATTGAAATTAACGCGCCATCGCCGGAAGTGTTTATTGAAACCGTCGCTAATATCGCCCCGACCTTCGGTGCCATCAACTTAGAAGATATTCGTGCGCCAGAATGTTTTTTTATTGAACACCGCCTGCGCCGCCGTTTAGATATTCCTATCATGCACGACGACCAACACGGCACCGCCGTCGTTACCTGTGCCGCCTTACTAAACGCCTTAGAGTTACAAAACAAAAAACCGGAAAATATTCGCGTCCTTGTATTAGGAGCAGGGGCAGCAGCAGTCGCCATTACTCGCTTGGCGATGAATATCTTTGGTTTGAAAAAGCGACAAATATTAATGTTTGATTCCAAAGGGTTACTCACCACCGAGCGTTGCAGTACCTTAGAATCCTACAAAATGAGCTTTGTCCGCGACACCCGCATTAAAAGTTTAGAATCAGCAGTGCGTTCCTCGGATGTCATTATCGGCGTTTCACGCGGCGACCTGATTAAACCCGAGTGGTTGAAAAAAATGCGTGACCGTCCGATTATTATGGCAATGGCAAACCCCATCCCTGAAATTATGCCGGCAGTAGCAAAAGCAGTGCGTGACGATGTCATTATTGCCACCGGACGTTCTGATTTACCGAATCAAGTTAATAATTCCGTATGCTTTCCCTATTTATTCCGCGCCGCCTTAGACATTCGGGCGAAGAAATTTAACTCATTGATGTTTAAAGGCGCTGTCGAATCGAT
>JAHZKE010000029.1 GCA_022600535.1 Pseudomonadota bacterium | reverse complement strand
CAATTAGTGGACGACTACCCGCAACACAAAACATCACTGGCAGAAAACGTGCGCTATGCCGAACAGCATCGCGTGATTATCGCGCAGTTTGGGCGCTTTCCGCATCGCAACCGTATTTTGCAACGCGATAGCACGGCGGCGGAAATCGCCTACTTAACTGATGGCGGTCAAAATTTTGGGCAAGCATGAACGACGACAGCGCACCAGCAATTAGTATTATCATTCCCTTAGCGGCAGGCGAACCTCTGTGGCAACAACTCTTACCCTTACTGCACACCGCGGCGGGAGATGAAATTATCCTTGCTGCCGCCGAACCCACCCCTGCCGATTGGCACGCCCCGCCGCGCACCCGTTGGCTTGATTGCCGCAAAGATAATAACGGCGATGATAGTGATAGTGGTAGTCGCAGTGGCAGAGCCGCGCAAATGAACGCCGCCGCCGCCGCCGCCCAAAACCCGTATTTGTGGTTTGTCCATGCCGATAGCCGCCCCGCCGCTAACGCCCTGCCACTGTTGCGGCAAGCACTCGCCGCCAAACCGCACGCGCTTTATTATTTTCGCTTAACATTTTATGACGGCGGTTGGAAAATGCGTATTAATGAAATCGGCGTGAGGTGGCGTTGCCGTTTATTTCACAACCCCTTTGGCGACCAAGCGTTATGTTTAGCCGCCTCTTTATTGCAGCAATTAGGGGGCTACGATAGTCGTGCGCCTTACGGCGAAGACCACCTCCTTGCCCTTGGTGCGCGGCGGCAAAATATCCCGCTGATTTGTTTAGCCGCTCACATTGGCACTAGTGCGCGCCGTTATCAACAACAGGGTTGGTGGAAAACTATCTTTTTATATCAACGCCTATGGTGGAAACAGTGGCAACAACACCCTTAACACAACCTTGCGCCTTAGCCGTATTTGTCAAAACTGCGGAACTCTCGCCGGTAAAAACCCGCCTTGCCGCCACTTTGGGTAAAGACAGCGCCATTGCCGTCTATCGCGAATCGTTACGCCTGTTGCAACAGCAATTACACCACGCCGCTAATGCGGGGGTTGCCGTCCACTACGCCGTTGCCGAAGCGGCGGGGGTTCGCGCTCCCTGCTGGCAACAGTACCCCGCCTTTCACACTGGCGATGGCGATTTAGGGCAGCGTTTGCATCAAGTTTATCAACACCTGCGACAATTCGCGCCGCGGGTTATTCTCATCGGTGCTGACTGCCCGCAACTTTCGGCGGAGCTGATTTTACAAGCTGCCAACAGCGAGCACACTGTTATTGGAGCGGCGCAAGATGGTGGTTTTTATCTTTTTGCCAGTAGTTGTTCTATTCTTCAACAACAATGGACAGCACCGCAATACAGCAGTAACACAACGCGAGAAGAACTAATCCGCGCCTTAGACGACCCGCAAATTGAACTGTTGCCAACGTTAACCGATATAGACGACCATGCTTCGTTAGTGCAATGTTTAGATGAACTGCGGCGCTATACGCCCGCGGCGGATTCGCGGGGGTTGGCGGAGTTGTTGGATTAGAGCGCTTTCCTCTGGTAACTTAATTTTTTACGTTTTGCGCCTTGTCATTACCCCCCGTCAGTGCGCCTGCCACACCGGCGGAGGGGAATTTAAAAAGTAACTTTAAATAAATTGCAGAATGTTTTTGTGGTTTCTTTTGCTATTTGTTCTTCGCTGCAATTTCTTATTTTTGCTAATGCTTGTGCAACATAACGCACATAGCCCGGGGTGTTTGTTTTGCCGCGGAATGGTACTGGTGCCAGATAAGGAGAATCTGTTTCTACCATGTAGCGGTCTGCCGGCACAAACGCTGCGGCTTGCTGCACTACTGTGGCGTTTTTAAAACTCGCAATTCCCGTAAATGAAACATGAAAATTCAAATCTAAAATAGAACGCAATCCCGCAACATCGCTCACATAGCAATGAAATACTCCGCCTACCTCTGCTCCGTTACATTCGCGTAATACTGCCAGTGTATCCGCTAATGAGTCGCGGGTGTGGATAATGAGCGGTTTGTTTAACAAACGCGCTGCTTCAATGTGGGCGGCAAATCGTTGCTGTTGTATATCGGTAGCAATCTTAACTTCCTCGTCTTGATGGCGGTAATAATCCAACCCTGTTTCGCCTACTGCCAACACTGCCGGCGGGGTGCAGATGGTAACAAGTTCTGCTGTTGTTAGTGATTCATCGGTATTCGGATGCACACCACAAGCAGCAAAAAATTCATTGGGAAAATCGCGCGTGAGTTGTAATACGGTTTCAAACTCTGCCGTTGATGTTGCTACTGCTAAGGCAGCGGCAACGCCGCACTCTTGCATTGCTGCGCGTACTGCGGGGATTTCCAGCGGCGGGAAATGCGGGTGGCAATGTGAGTCAATTAGTGTCACTTTAGTTAACTTAAATGCAGAGGCGTTGGTAGGCGTAGAGGATTTCTCGCATGTATAAATCTTTTACTAAGGGGTGGGTTTGTAATGCGCGCCGCTGAATTAAATAACGATAAAAATCTAACCATTTTTTCTTTTTACCTTCGGTTAATTGTTGTAATACTGCTGCGTGGGCGGGGAAAAAAATCGGTGCTAATGCATAGGTGCTGCGCACGCCGTCAGATACCCATTTTAACAAACCGTCTAAGCCATTAATGCCGCCGATGATTTTGCTTTCTTCCCATTCGGCGCAATGCGGGTTTAACGGCGCGCCTTGTTTTATGTATTCTAATACCTGCTGCTGCCATGTTGCTAGTTGTTGTTCAACGCCTGCCGTCAGCGCCGGCAATGCTGCGTTGATGTCTAATTCCGCGCCCTGTTGTAAATAATTGGCGATTTCTATTTGCCAGTTGGGCGGGTAATGCGTGGTTGCCAGCGGGCGATGGGCGCAATATGCTAATAAATCCACATTGCCGTGCGTTTTTGTATATGTCGCTGCTGCCGCTTTTGTTGGTGCTGCCGGCATGAGCATACGGCAACGGCTGACCACAGTTGCCGGTAACTGCCCATTGACCGATGCCCACAATAATAATACTTTGTCGTGGTGCGGTTCTTCTAAGGTTTTTAACAAGGCATTCGCGGCTGCCGCTTGCATACATTCCGCCTGCAATACGAGGGCGACCCGACGCTGACGACTAACGGGGGCGAATGATAAAAAGGTGATTAAGTGGCGAATCGCGGCGACTGAAATGTGATTATTTTCCGGTAGGGTGATGAGTAAATCTGCTGCCCCGCTGCCCTCACCGCAAAATTTTTCTGCCAATGCTAATGCTAATTCGCCGCCGCCATTGCCGGCATCGCTCAGGAGCAGAGTTGCTGCTGTTGCTGTTGTATTTTCAAGCACGGTTTCGTGCCACGGGCATACGGTTGTCATTAATCTAAGGGAAGTGATTTCATAAAATGGATGAACGATTATTTTTCTGTTTCTTTATATTTTGTGTTCTTTGACGGCGGCGACTAAAGCGGCTACATTTTCGGGAGGAGTGTTTTTGTCGATGCCGTGTCCTAAATTGAAGATATGCCCGGGGGAGGTGCCGTAATTTGTTAGGATGCGTTGTGCTTCAGCGGTAATGGTGGCGGTATCGGTGAGTAAGACGGCGGGGTCCATATTGCCTTGCAGTGCGACTTTGCCGTCGGTAAGTTTGCGCGCGCTGGCGATAGAAGTTTGCCAATCTACGCCAACGGCGGCGGCATCGCTGTTGGCGATTGCGGCTAAGGATAAGGCGCATTGCCGCCCGAAAACGATTATCGGGGCGTCGCTTTTTTCTTTGATTTGGCGAATGATGCGGCGAATGTATTGTAGTGAAAAGGTTTCATATTGGTCGTCTGCTAATAGTCCGCCCCAACTGTCAAATAACATCACGGTTTGACAACCGGCGGCGAGCTGCCCGATTAATAGGGTGGCGACGGCGTCGGCAGTAATGGATAAAATTTGATGGAATAATGCGGGGTCGGCGCGATACATTGCCCGCGTGCGCCAAAAGGCACCGCCGCTGCCGTCTATCATGTAACAGGCGAGGGTGAAGGGGGCGCCAGCAAAGCCGATTAAGGGGACGGTGGCGGGTAAGTCGCGCCGCGTGAGGGCGATGGCATCGTAGAGGTAGTGGTAATGGTCGGCTGCCGGGGCGCTTAGTGTTTTTACGGTGTCGGCGGTGAGGGGTTTGGCGAGTTTGGGTCCTTCGCCGGTAACAAAGCCCAGCCCTAAGTCCATTGCATCGGGGACGATTAAAATATCAGAAAAAATAATGGCGGCGTCTAAACCAAAGCGTTCAATGGGTTGTAAGGTGACTTCACTTGCGGCGGCGGGGGTTTTGACTAGGGTTAAAAAATCACCGGCGGCGGCGCGTACTTGCAGGTATTCCGGGAGGTAGCGCCCTGCTTGTCGCATCAACCACAAGGGACGGCGGGGAGTGGGCTCACAGCGCAAGGTGCGCATCAATAAGCTATCGTGCAAGGCGGTGAGGTCGGGAGCGGTGGGCATAGTTTTATGATATTTTAATTTAGTTTATAATGCAGGAGTGATTTTACAGAAAAAACGTTTATTAATTACTGGTGTGCGTAATCGCCGTTCGTTAGCGCATGCGGTGGCGGTGAGTGCACTGGCGCAAGGGGCGCAGTTGGCGTTTGCGGTGCAACCGGTAGATAAGGCACACGATAAAACAACTGCGATTCTTAATGAAGATTTTCCCGGCGCGCCGGTTTTGCAATGCGATGCGGCGAATGATGATGCAATTGAAGCGGCGGTAACGGCGGCGGCGACTGCTTTGGGCGGTTTGGATGGATTGCTGCATGCGATTGCTTTTGCTAACCGCGAGAGTATTAGCGGTGGGTATCATGAACATATTGATCGCGATGGTTTTGCTTTGGCGTTGGATATTAGTGCCTACACCATGACGGCGTTTGCGAAGGCAGCTTTGCCGCACTTGTCTGCTGGTGGTAGTTTGGTCACGCTTACGTATTTGGGGGCTGAACGCGCCCTCCCCAATTACAATGTTATGGGGGTGGCAAAGGCGGCGTTAGAGGCGAGTGTGCGTTATCTGGCGTTTAGTATGGGCAAGGATAATGTGCGGGTTAATGCGGTGTCGGCGGGTCCGGTAAAAACGCTTGCGGCGGCTGGTATTGGCGATTTTAGTAAAATTTTAAAGCAGGTGCAGCAACAGGCACCGCTGAAACGCAATATTTCCGCCGATGAAGTTGGCGATGCGGTGGCGTTTTTGTTTTCGGATTTATCCCGCGGGATTAGCGGTGAAGTGGTGCATGTTGATGCCGGCTTTCATATCACTGCTGGTTTCAACGAAGAACAATAAAACATAAATTTCACTCTTTTTTTTCTTATCTTACTTTATTTAACTTATTATGAAACAACCTGATTTTATTGTACACGAAGCCGATGATAATGTCGGTGTTATTGTCGTGGAAGGAATTGTTGCCGGTCAAACGCTTTCGGGCTGGGTGATGGCAACGGATGCGACCCCTTCTGTTACTGCGAATGCTGATATTCCTATCGGGCACAAGGTGGCGATTTGCGATGTTGCCGACGGCACGACTGCCATTAAATATGGCGAGGATATTGGCAAAATTGTTGCTCCTATCAAAATCGGTGACCATGTTCACACTCATAATCTTAAAACGAAACGTTGGTAATTTCTATGTCACTTCCTTCTATTTTTGCCTACCGCCGCGATAACGGGCGTGTTGGTGTTCGTAACCATGTTGTTATTTTACCTGTGGATGATATTTCAAATACGGCGTGTGAAGCGGTTGCCAATAATATCAAAGGCACACTCGCCCTGCCGCATGCTTACGGGCGGTTGCAGTTTGGTGAAGATTTAGAGTTACACTTTCGTACTTTAATTGGCACCGGTTGTAACCCGAATGTTGCCGCGGTGGTGGTGATTGGGATTGAACCCGGCTGGACGAAGCGTATTGTTGATGGTATTGCCGCCAGCGGCAAGCCCGTTGAAGGTTTTTGGATTGAACAAAATGGCGATATTGCCACGATTGCCGCCGCCAGCCAGCAGGCGAAAAAGTTTGTGCACTATGCTAGCGAATTACAACGCGAAGAATGCAGTATCAGCGAATTGTGGATTTCTACCAAATGCGGCGAGTCGGATACGACTACCGGTTTGGCTTCTTGCCCGACGGTGGGGAATTTATACGATAAGTTGTTGCCGCACGGGATTTACGGTTGTTTCGGCGAGACGTCCGAATTGACGGGTGCCGAACATTTGTGTCGTGCCCGTGCCGCGAACGATACGGCGGCAGAAAAATTTATGCAAACATTTCAAGCGTATCAGGATGATGTGATTGAAGCGCATAAAACTTCCGATTTATCGGATAGCCAACCGACGAAAGGTAATATTGAAGGCGGGCTGACGACGATTGAAGAAAAAGCGCTCGGCAATTTAGAAAAAATCGGTAAACAGTCGCGCTATATTGATGTGCTAAAACCTGCAGAAGCGCCTGCACAAGGGGCGGGGTTGTATTTTATGGATACTTCTTCTGCTGCTGCCGAATGTGTCACACTGATGGCAGCCGGGGGGTATGTGGTGCATACTTTTCCCACCGGGCAGGGTAATGTGGTTGGTAATCCGATTGTGCCGGTGGTGAAAATCAGCGGTAATCCGCGCACCCTACGCACGATGCCGGAACATATTGATGTGGATGTTTGCGGGATTCTAAAGCACGAAATTAATTTAGATACTGCCGGCGATTTATTGATTGATATGGTGCGGCGCACTGCTAACGGACGACTCACTGCGGCGGAAGCGTTGGGGCATCGCGAATTTGTGATGACGAAGTTGTATCGTTCGGCGTAAGTTCGTAAGTTTTTTTGCTTGAGTTGCGGGGGTGGCTTGCCACCCCCGCACTTATTTAAGGTTAGATGGTACTTGCCGCTAACTCAAAAAAGGTGAGTAAATCCCCCGGGAATAAACCATACCACACTACTAATATGGCAATGGCTGCCAGTAGGAGAGTCGCACTTGGACGCAAGACAATCGCTTTATTGTCGCTTGCCGGCGCGGATTCAAAAAACATTAAACGAATGATGCGCAGGTAATAAAATGCACCGACAACAGAGAGTAATACAGCGCCTACGGCTAACCAGATAAAGCCGGCGCTAATAACAGATTCTAATACGGTGAGTTTGGCAATAAAGCCGACAAAGGGCGGCACGCCTGCCATTGATAACATTAAAATAGCAACGGTGGTAGCAACTAACCAGTTGCGTTGTGCCATGCCGCGCATGTCGGCGAGTTCGGCGCGTTCGCGCCCGCCGATAGAGAGAAAGACGATAACGCCAAAACCGCCGATGGTCATGAGTGCATAGGCAGCAACGTAAAATAATGCCGCCCCGCCACCGCCAGATAAAACGCCTAAGACAATAAAACCGCTGTGGGCGATGGCAGAATAAGCGAGCATGCGTTTGAGATTGGTTTGAGCAATGGCGGTAATGTTGCCGACGGCTAAGGACATTAATGCCAGTACCATTAACATTTGTTGCCAATCATTCACAAACAGGGGCAGGGCTTGCGGTAATACGCGCAACATCATGGCGAGGGCGGCGATTTTAGGGGCGGCAGCGATAAATAGGGTAACGGGTGCCGGTGCGCCTTGATAGACATCCGGCAGCCACATGTGAAACGGTGCCGCGCCTAATTTAAAGCCCATGCCGGTAACAGTAAAGACAACGCCTAAGATTAATACTGCACGGATGGCAGTGTTGGTTTCATCTAAATTCGCGATGGCGTAAGCGATATCGGCAATGTTCAATTTTCCGGTTGCACCGTAAAGCATGGAAATGCCGTATAAAAGTAACCCCGATGCTAAGGCGCCTAAAACAAAGTATTTAATGGCGGCTTCGCTGGCACTGGTGTTTTCACGCCGCATCGCAATGAGTGCATACAAGCACAGCGACATTAGTTCTAAGCCGAGGTATAGGGATAATAAATGTGCCGCCGAGGCAATGACTAACATGCCTAATACGGAAAATAAGACTAAGGCGAGAAAGTCGCCATTGAAGATGCGATTGACGCGCAAGGCATGGCGCGAAAACATTAAGCTACCGGCGGCGGCGGCGAGAATCAGCCCTTTGACAGCGTTGGAAATGCCATCGGCAACATAAAAGCCGTGCAGTGCGACAATGGGATCGTTACCGACGGCGGCGAATGATGCGGCGGCGGCAACCCACAGGGAAGCAATAACTGCCCAGTGCAAACGGGTGCGCCAAGAAATAGACAGGAATAAATCTGCCAGCATGACGGCACAAGCAGCAATAAAAATAAAGATTTCAATGCTTGCGGCTTGCCACAATAAGGATGACTGCATAGCGGTTATTATAGCAGTTTGCCCGTTGTCTGATAAAGACGGGACGGGCGGAAAATTATGATTTTTCCCTGACCTCCAGCGGCGACGGAGTTGGTTTTGCGGATAAACTCAACCCGAGTGCCCGCACGACTTTTAAAACGGTATCAAAGGCGGGGGCACGCTCCCCCGATAACGCTTTGTAAAGACTCTCACGCGATAAGCCGGTATCTTTTGCAATTTGTGTCATGCCCTTCGCCCGGGCAATATCGCCAAGCGCTTTTACAATAAAAGCCGAATTTTCTTCAGCTTCTTCTAAACACGCTTCTAAGTACGCCGCCATACTCTCCTGTGTTTTCAGGTGTTCGGCAACATCGTAACGAGTGATTTTTGTCTTTTTCATGATATGGGTTCCTCTAAATTTTCGGCAAGATCTATGGCATTTTTTATATCCTGCGGTTGCGTTTTTTTATTCCCACCCGCAAGCAAAATAACAAATACTTTCCCTCCTGTTTATAATAAACGCGATACCCTTGCCCGTAATGAATGCGTAACTCAGAAACGCCCTTTCCCACTGGTTTAACATCGCCCGGATTCCCTAGTGTAAGCCGCTCTACCCTTACGAGAACACGACTACGCACTTGCTCATCCTTTAAACCATCAACCCAATTAGAAAAAACATCCGTTTGGTAGACCTTCATTATGATAAAATTGTATCCTACTGGATACAATTTGTCAATAGTTTTGTGTTTGTTACCCTAATTTGAATTTTTATTTGAGTGTTTTGTCTGATTTTTTCCTGATATGTACTCAAATTTAGTGGTTGTCGCTAATTTTTCTAATTCGCGAAAGGCACCATCATCACCTTTTTCTTGCCGAATATAGCTAATTAATTTTTCTGAATTTTGGTATATTTCATATACATCGTACCCGAAAGATTTTTCAATTAATTCTTTATCGTAAATACCTTGAGATAATCCAATCGCTAAAATTTCGAATTGATTCAATAAAAATAAAAAAGGAACGCGATTCTCTTTGTTTTCAAATTCTTTAATTTGATCTGAATTGCCCTTATCTTTAATTTCTCTAATAAATTTATGCGCTTCGTCAATTCGTGGATTTCTATTATAAGCTTCAAGAAACTCTAATGTGTGGCGTACCCTCGCTATTTTTTTGTTTTCTCTAATATTCCATATTGCAATACAGATACTCGCCAAGCCAATACCTGCTGTTATTGCTAACAAAAAATATGCTTGAGCTACTGTCATTAGAATAATGCTATTGGTTTTATTACCTGCGCGCACGCAGGTAAAGTTAAAATTTATGGATGCCCCAAATAGTAGCCATGTTCGTTTCCTCTTTTTAGCATAATTGCGTCCCGTTACGGACCCGCTAATGTCTTTATTTTAACAGAAAAATACAGGAAATGTACACTTTTGCCTTTTGCATCTTTAGCCAATAGCAATACACACTTAAAGAGAATTATAACAAATAGTGATAGGCGCATGGTCGGAAAAACGCTCGTCTTTATAGATTGCGGTGCTTTCTGCTTGTTGTGCTAATCCCGCGGTGGCAAGCTGATAATCTAAACGCCAACCGACATTATTCGCCCAAGCGTTGCCGCGATTAGACCACCATGTATATTCATCTTCATTATCGTTGAGTTGACGAAAAACATCCACCCAACCGTCGGCGAGTTGTGTGCTAACCCATTGCCGCTCTTCTGGTAAAAAGCCCGATTTTTTTTGATTGGCGCGCCAGTTGCGGATGTCTTTTTGAGTGTGAGCAATATTCCAATCGGCGCAAATAATAAATTCACGCCCGCTGTTTGCTGCTTCGGTGCGATATTCGGCAAACCGCTGAGCGACTCTTTCCATGATTTGATATTTAACTTGTTGGCGCGCTTCCCCGCTGGTGCCCGATGGCACATATAACGAAACGATGCTGTAAGTGGGAAAATCTAACTGGATGAAACGCCCTTCGCTGTCTATTGCACTGTCGCCAAATGTTGTGCTAACTGCTTGCGGGGTCTGCCGGCTATAAATGCCAACGCCGCTGTATCCCGGGCGTTGGGCATAGGAAAAATAGCCCTGTAACCCTGCCACTGTCGCCATTTCCGCCGAAATATCCTTTTGTTGCGCTTTGAGTTCTTGCACACAAAGAATATCGGGTTTTTGTATTTTTAACCATTGCGCCAACCCTTTGCGAAATGCCGCGCGAATGCCGTTTAAATTTAAAGTGGTGACTTGTAACACACGGCAAATTATACGCACTGCTACAATTAATTTGCGCAGATACGGCGTAAAAAGTAAAATAACCCTAATGTACGTATTTTTAGTTATTTTCCCTGCCGCTGCTGCGTGCGATTTTAAGGCATGAGTGCCATCTCTCTTTTAGATTTTGAGAGCGACATCGGCAAAATGGAAGCCGCTATTGAACTCTTACGCGAATCGGATAATGACAATACCAGCGATACACTCAAGCAAATCAACGCGTTGGAAAAAGATAAGGTTAGTAAATTAAAGCATCTTTATAAAAATTTGAGCGATTGGCAGGTTTGTCAAGTGGCACGGCATGCAGCACGGCCGCAAGCACTGGATTATATTAATGCGCTGACTGAAGATTTTATGGAGCTACGCGGCGACCGCCTGTATGCCGATGACCGCGCAATTATTTGCGGGATTGCCCGTTTTAACGATACCCCGGTAATGTTGATTGGCAACCAAAAAGGTACCGATACCGATGGACGTGTAGAACATAATTTCGGCATGTCGGGACCTGAGGGCTATCGCAAGGTATTGCGGGCAATGGAGATGGCAGAAAAATTTAATCTACCGATTATTAGCTTGGTAGATACCCCCGGTGCCTATCCGGGAATTGGCGCGGAAGAACGCGGACAATCCGGAGCAATTGGCACTTGCCTGCTACGCTCTGCCAGTTTGCGTACGCCATTTATTGTTGTGGTGATTGGCGAAGGCGGGAGCGGTGGTGCGTTGGCAATGTCGGTGGGCGATCACATCGCCATCATGCAGTATTCGGTATATTCGGTCATTTCCCCAGAGGGCGGGGCTTCTATTTTGTGGAAAGACGGCTCTCGCATGGAAGAGGCAGCAACCTTGCTGGGAATCACTTCCATTAAATTAAAAAAATTAGGTCTGATAGATGAAATTATTCCGGAACCGATTGGTGGGGCACACCGTTATCACAAAGAAGCGATTGATAGTGTAAAAACTTCTATCACGACCGCCATGCAACGTTTATTGCGCTTAGACACCAATGTACTGCTAGATAAGCGGCAAACACGCTGGCGAACATTCGGACAGTGGAAAGAATCCAGCAATGTTTAGCCAACAACAAATAAAGTAAATAGCACTGACTCGCTAACAACATTGACTGCTGTTGGCACACCCCCTTTTGCTCGATAAAGCATGTCGCCTTTATATCAAGCTTCTCTCTTAACACCGCACAATAACCGTGTCGCCATGCGATGACCGTCATTTCACGCATTAGTTTAATTCATGTTTGTTATGATATAATCTCACCTCTGCTTATTAGAAAGGAGCATTCATGTCTGCAAAAATCCTCAAACTCATCAAAGATCAAAAAATCCGCTTTTTAGATTATCGTTTCACCGATACCCACGGCGTTTGTCATCACATTACCACACCGATTGGTGCTAAACCCGCCGAATTGTTACAAGAATATAAAAGTTTTGATGGGTCTTCTCTCCCGGGTTGGCGCGGTATTGAAGATTCGGACATGCAGTTAGCACCCGATTTTTCTTCGGCGGTGGTTGATCCGTTTCTTGACGAACCGACATTGGCAGTATTTTGCGATGTATTGTTACCCAATGGCAAGCCCTACGATCTCTGTCCGCGTTCTATCGCCAATAACACGCTCACTTATTTGAAAAAAACAGGAATTGGTAGCGATGCGTTGTTTGGTCCTGAAGCGGAGTTTTTTGTCTTTGATTCGATACAATGGAAAAACGAGATGCAAGAGACTTCCTTCACCATTCACAGCGAAGAAGGGGCGTGGTCTTCTGCCAATGCTTATGATGGCTTTAATTCCGGACACCGCCCGCAAATTAAGGGCGGTTATTTTCCCCTTCCGCCAGTGGATTCATTAGCCGATATGCGTAATGAAATGTGCATTAAATTAGCCGAAATGGGCGTTGAAGCAGAAGTCCACCACCATGAAGTAGGAACTGGTGGGCAGTGCGAAATCGGTACCCGTTGCGGTTCGTTAGTAGAGCGCGGCGATCACAATCAAATTTTTAAGTATGTCGTTCGCAATGTTGCACACCAATTTGGCAAAACGGCGACCTTTATGCCCAAGCCGCTACGCGATGATAATGGTAGCGGTATGCACGTGCACCAATCCATTAGCAAAAACGGTAAGAATATCTTTCGCGGCAATCTTTATGCCGGCTTATCGCAAGAAGCGTTGTGGTATATCGGCGGGGTGCTAAAACACGCCCGTGCACTCAATGCCATCACCAACCCCGCGACCAACTCCTATAAAAGGTTAATGCCCGGGTTTGAAGCACCAGTGAAAATTTCCTATTCTGCCCGCAACCGCTCGGCACTGGTACGCATTCCCGTATCGAACGATAAAGCACGGCGCGTAGAACTACGTTTTCCTGATCCGATGGCAAACTCCTATTTATGCTTTGCCGCCATGTTAGTTGCCGGTTTAGATGGCATTAAAAATAAGATTGATCCTGGGGAACCTGCGGATTATAATTTATATGCCAATCGTCGGCGTGGCGTTGATAAAAACGTGGTGAAAGAAGTTTGTGGTTCGTTGAGCGAGGCATTAAACGCCTTAGATAGC
This sequence comes from Pseudomonadota bacterium, assembly GCA_022600535.1. GTDB lineage: Bacteria > Pseudomonadota > Gammaproteobacteria > Tethybacterales > Persebacteraceae > JAHZKE01. Next base: position 16,195 of record JAHZKE010000029.1, on the reverse strand, counting down.
GGACGCGATTTTCTTATCAAAAGCGGTGTGTTTTCTAACGAGATGATCGATTCTTATTTGACATTGAAATGGGAAGAAGTGCATGCGATCCGTCGCACGCCGCAGCCGATTGAGTTTGAACAATATTATTCACGTTGATTGTTCTATTCAAAAAAAAAGCCGTAGCACCGCTACGGCTTTTTTTTGCCTATTCCCTTTCATTATAATTTCATGCCCATTTTGCTAACTACAAAAGTCAATATACCACAGCGCTATTTTTTGAAATTGCAATCTATCTTTGATATTAAAAAGAATAAAATAGAGTTTTTATAGTTTATTTTATTAATCTGTATAATGCCTCTTATTCACTACCATTAAAAAAATATTAATAAAGGATTTCCATGAAACTTGATACTTTAGCTATTCACCACGCCTATCAACCTGAAGCGACGACGAAAGCCGCTGCAGTGCCGATTTATCAAACCGTTGCCTATGCGTTTGACGACACCAAACACGGTGCCGATTTGTTTAATTTAGCCGTCCCCGGCAATATCTATACGCGGATTATGAACCCGACAACCGCGGTATTAGAAGAGCGGATTGCCGCGATGGAAGGCGGGATTGGTGCATTGGCATTGGCTTCCGGCATGGCAGCGATTACCTGCGCGATTCAAGCGATTGCCGATGTCGGCTGCAATATTGTCAGTACCAGTCAGCTTTATGGCGGCACTTATAATTTATTTCGCCATACTTTCCCCAAACAAGGAATTGAAACCCGCATGGTCGCACATGACGATTACGAGGGATTTAAAAAAGCGATTGATGCAAATACCCGCGCGGTATTTTGCGAAACGATTGGCAACCCTGCTGGAAATATTGTGGATATTGCCGAATTGGCGAAAATTGCCCACGCTGCCGGCGTGCCGTTGATTGTAGATAACACGGTGGCAACGCCGTACTTGTGCCGCCCGATTGAGCACGGTGCCGATATTGTCGTGCATTCCTTGACCAAATATATCGGCGGACACGGCACCAGTATTGGCGGGCTTATTGTTGATTCCGGTAAATTTGATTGGGCGGCACAGAAGGGACGCTTTTCAATGCTGACCGACCCCGACCCCTCTTACCACGGCGTTGTTTATACCGAAGCGTTGGGACCCGCAGCTTATATCGGGCGTTGCCGTGTGGTGCCGCTACGCAATATGGGAGCGGCATTATCGCCGACCAATGCATCTCACTTTATACAAGGGTTGCAAACTTTGGGGTTGCGTATGCAGCGGCACTGCGAAAACGGGTTAGCACTGGCGCAATATCTGCAAGCGCACGATAAAATTGAATGGGTCAACTACGCCGCTCTGCCGGATAGCCCGTATTATCCGTTGTGCAAAAAAATCACTAACGCGCAAGCATCGGGGATTATTTCCTTTGGCATTAAAGGCGGCGTTGCGGCAGGGGAGCGTTTTATTGACGCCTTGCAACTGATCTATCGCTTAGTTAATATTGGTGATACCAAATCGCTCGCATGTCATCCTGCTTCTACCACGCACCGACAATTGAATGATGAAGAATTGGCAACCGCCGGCGTTAGCTCTGAGTTAGTGCGTATTTCGGTAGGGATTGAAGACATTAGCGATATTATTGCCGATGTAGAGCAGGCGCTGGTGCAATCTTCTTGACACGCCGCACTTGCTTAAAACGGCAAAATTAAACTGCTGTCGGCTTTATGCAATATCTGCCGGAAGGTTTCTTTGATAAGCTCTAAATGCTGATTGTCGCGGGCTTCAAAGCGTAGCACTAATGTCGGCGTAGTGTTAGACGCCCGCACTAAACCAAAGCCGTATTCGTATTCTACACGCAAGCCGTCAATGGTAACGACTTGTTTTGCACCGGGGAAATCTGCCTGTTGGCTCAGTGTTGCAATAAATTCGTGTTGATTTTTGCCGCTCATATCTACCTGTAATTCGGGCGAGGAAACCGAGTCGGGAATATCGCTAAAAACATCGGGATTGTCTGCCAAGATTGCCGCCAAACGCGCACCGGCAAACAGTGCATCGTCAAAGCCGTACCAATTTTCGCGAAAATAAAAATGCCCGCTCATTTCGCCGCCTAATAAGGCACCGGTTTCTGCCATGCGTGCTTTAATAAAAGCGTGTCCCGTCGGTTGCATATCGGCAATGCCGCCGTGTTGTTCTACCCACGGCGCTAAGTGCGAAGTGCATTTAACATCAAAAACTACCCGCGCTTGCGGATTGCGTGCTAATACATCGCGAGCATACAGCATTAACATGCGGTCGGAAAATACGGCTTTCTGCCCTGCCGGCAATACACCCAAACGATCGCCATCGCCATCAAAGGCAAACGCCACTTCACCGGCACAAGCAGCTAAGGAATCGGCAGCGTCTAACAAGTTTTCCGGTTGCGCGGGGTCGGGGTGATGATTGGGAAAATTGCCGTCTATCTCGCAAAATAACGGTACAACATCGCACCCCATTGCACGAAATAAAGCAGGTGCATATTCGCCCGCTGCACCGTTACCCGCGTCAATGACGATTTTAATTTTACGCGACAGCGGGTTAGCGGCGGCAACAGCAGCAATGTATTCTTCCATAATTGCCGCCGGAGTAATGTTACCGCGGTGATTGCTTACCTCTGTATTGTTAGCCGCCATTGCATTGGAATCCATTGCATTTTCGCGCAAAGTCGCCATCGCCTCCCCCATCAGCACTTGACGGTTGAGCATCATTTTCATTCCGTTGTAATTTTTCGGGTTGTGGCTTCCCGTTACCATCACTCCGCAACCGTTGCATTGGGTTACGGCGGCATAATACAATGCCGGCGTCGGCACTAATCCGACATCCACAATATCAATGCCACCGGCGGTTAACCCCTCTATCAGCGCTTGTGCTAATACCGGCGAGGATAAGCGCCCATCGCGCCCCACTGCCAATGTCGGCGCTGCTGCATGGGTCGCACTTTTTGCTAATGCCAATCCGATACGATAGGCAATATCTTCATCTAATGTTTCTGTATAAATACCGCGAATATCGTTGGCTTTGAAAATACCGGCGTAATCTTTCTGCATGTTTGTTACTCCTTCGCAGATGGTTCTACTAAAGTATGAGCGTTGAAAAAATCTTGGACAGTATTTGCCAACCAATCGGTCGGGGTGCCAATAAAGCCGCCATGCCCGCCGTGTTGCGGACGGGAGAACTGCACCAGTTTATTGTTTGTTTTCGCCGGCAATGTTGCGGCAGGAATCAATGGGTCGTTTAATGCGTTAATACACAGTAACGGCGAAGTGACTTTTTCGATTAGACGGGTGGTAGAGGCACGGCGCCAATAGGTATCTGCTTTGCCAAAACCGTGCACCGGGGCGGTATACAACGTGTCTATTTCGGCAATGGTACGGGCAGAATTTAATTTTTTCAAATCGCAAATACTGGGAAAACGATACGATTTTGCAATAATTTTCGGCCGCAGTGTTTTGAGAAAATGGCGCGCATAAATACGCCGATTAATACCTTTGTCTAATTTTTCAACACAAGTAGATAAATCAAACGGCGTGCTAATTGTTACTGCCGGAGCGGTAAAGATTCCTTTGGTTAAAAAATGAATTAATGCCGACCCACCGAGAGAAACACCGACCGCATAAATTGCGCTGTGGGGAAAATAAGTGCGACAGTAGGCAATCATCCATTCTACATCGGTTGCATCACCGGCGTGATAGGCGCGGGGCAGACGGTTGGCGTGCCCGCCGCAACCGCGAAAATGCGGCACGGCGACAGTCCAATTTTGATTGGAAAAATAACGAGCTAAGACGCGCATGGTACGACTTTGCGAACATCCCTCTAAGCCGTGAAATAAAACCAATAAGGGTTTATTTTTTTCGCCGCGCAAATAATCTAAAGCAATTTCATCGTTATCGCGTGTTTGGATAATTTCACGTGTATATTGCACTTGCGGTTTTTTGCTCAGGGCGGCGACAATCGTTTCTAAATGCGCCGAAGGCAAGCGACGACTACGGCAAAAGGGCGGAACAGACACCAATTTATTCGCTGCTATTGATGACTTTGAGCAACACGCCGTTTAATAAATTGGGGAGTTGGTCAATGACAACGCGGTCGCCTTCTTGCAGGGTCGGGCAGGTCACGAGCACTTGCAAATTTTCGGCATCACTGCGGGCTAAGCCGATACGCTGACACGCCACCGCTTCGGCGCGGGATTCAACGTCAAGGCGATAAATATATTCATCGTTATAAATGGCATCAATCGGCACCGCGGCGCTATTGACCGGTGTTAATTCCAACACGACATCATGCACCGCACCTAAGACCCAATCGCCGCGCGGTAGGGCAAAAAAGGTATCAATGCTACTATTGCCCGCTTCTACTTGCGGTTCTAAACCAACGTAAGCGAGAGTCAGTGAATTGCCGTTATTGTTAATAATGGCTTGCACTTTGCCGCTTTTAATTGCCGCGGCATAACGTTGCGCCACGGCAACGCGCAAACGCAAATGCGAGGGATTGAAAATAGAGAGCAACGGCGCCCCGCGTGCCGGACGCGCCCCAATCGCGGTGTGGACTTTTGCCACTCTGCCGGCAAATGGCGCGCTATATTGTGCGCGTTCCAGTAGTAATTCGGTTTGTTCTTGCTGCGCGTTTGTTGCATCAATTTGCGCGTTCAAACGTAATTGTTGGGTGTCGTAATCTGCCACTTGGTTTTGCATGGCGGTAAATTCTAATTGCCGCGACAGTAACGCTTGTTCGGATTGCTCTAATTGTTTTGCCGGCAGCACTTGCTTTTCAAAAAGTTGCTGGCTGCGTTCATAATCTTTTTGCGTCAATTCTAATAAGCGCGAAACTTCGCTTAAGCGTTGGGTATCGGCAATACGGTTGCGTTGTAGCGAAGCATATTGTGCATTGAGTTCATCTACTGCGGCTTGTTGTCCGGCAATGGTGTATTGTAATTCGCGTTGATCTACATTGATTAATTGCTTTCCTTTAGGGAAAGTATCGCCTTCGCGCACGTGAATATTTAATATATTGGCTTCAATGGAGGCGTTTAAGGTGGCGTAATCGCGGGCTTCTACTCTGCCGATTAAAAATAATGACGGGCGGTATTCTTGCCGTTGTAATTGTATCGTGCGTACAGAAAGTGTCGGTTCGGCGCGCTTTTCTACTTTCGGGGGGACACGAGCATCAAGTGCTGCCATTACGCCCCATACAGCAACTGCCACCAATATCACCATAATGACTGCAGAACGAACAAACAATTTCATACCACATTATACCGCTCTGCTGTGCGTTCTGATTGATTTTGACACTCTTGATTTTATGACTAATACCTGTTTTTTCTTTTTAACTGTTAAAATACGCTTTATGAATATGCAGCAATTTTTCGCTATTTTCTTACGCGGAATCGCGATGGGAATTGCCGATTTAATCCCTGGCGTATCCGGTGGCACGATTGCCTTTATTACCGGAATTTATCAACGGTTATTAGCCGCCATCACCGTGTTTTCGCAACCGGCATGGTGGCAAGCGTTATTGCGTTTACAGTGGCGTAGGGTATGGCAACTGACCGATGTTTATTTTTTGTTGGCGCTGTTTGGCGGGATATTATCCGCCGTGCTGTTGTTTTCAAAATTGTTGCATTATTTATTATCCATGCACGCCCATTTATTATTAGGGTTTTTCTTTGGTTTGGTATTGGCTTCTATTGTTGCCGTTTCGCGCCGCGTGCATCGTATACGTGCAGTGCATATACTACTGGCAGCAATTGCTACACTACTTACTTTGTATACGGTTTCGGTTGATACCTTACAACCGCAAAACATCAGCAAATTGGCGTTGTTCGCCGGGGGCATGGTTGCCATTTGCGCGATGATCTTGCCCGGTATTTCCGGCAGTTATATCTTGCTTATTTTAGGGTTGTATCCGGCGGTCATTACCGCGGTACACGAACGCGATATTGTTACTTTGTTGGTTGTTGCCGCGGGTTGCGGTATTGGGTTGCTTTTATTTTCGCGCGTGCTCGGGGCGTTATTGAAGCGTTTTTATACCGCAACGATGATGGTTTTAGTCGGTATTATGATTGGTGCTTCCCCTAAACTCTGGCCGTGGAAAGAAGCCGGCGAGGGCGTTAAAATTATTTTACAAAAAAATGTCATGCCCGCTGAATTTGCCGCCGCTCCCGATATTGCACTGGTATCACTTCTCACTGTGAGTGGCTTTTTATCCGTACTCGCATTGGAATGGATCTCCGTGAGGCGAAAATCTGCAAACGCACAATGAGCAGTGGTAGACGAATCGGCGTCTTTTTACGCGATTCTTTTACCAGCGGTATTTCTATTTATTGGGTATTATTGCGGCTTACTTTACCCTTACTCATCATCATCCGCATATTAGATGAACATTTTGACTTAATCGCCCATAGTGGTCGCCTATTGGCACCGTTAATGCATTTGGTCGGCTTACCGGGGGATGCGGCGATTGTTTTTGCCACCGCGTTATTTTTACAAATTTATGCCTCTTTATTGGTACTAATAACGTTGTGGGCGCAATTAGAACTAACCACCGCACAAGTTACCGTGCTGATGACAATGATATTAATTGCACACGCCCTGCCGGTAGAGTTACGCATTACTCACCGTGCCGGATTGCCGGCAAAATATGCCCTGCTCTTGCGCTTGGGGTCGGCTTTTTTATTAGGCGGCATTTTGAATTTAATTTATGGCGATAGTTATTTGCAACAAACTGCCAGCTTGCCTTTTGAAATTACATCGACTGCAACTGACAACACTTGGACAACATGGGCATTGATGCAAGCGCGCAACTGGGCAGGTATCTTTTTAATTGTGCAAGTGCTGGTTTTATTTGTTAATGTCTTGCGTGTAACGCACGCAGAAAAATTGCTGATTTGGCTTTTAGCCCCGCCCTTACGCTTACTCGGGATTGGTGAAAAAGCGGTTACGATGACCATGATTGGCATGTTATTGGGGTTGTCTTACGGCGGCGGGTTACTGATTGAAGAAAGCCGAAAACACGATATGAAACGCCGCGATGTGATTTGTACCCTTGTGCTACTGTCTATTTGCCATTCTATTTTTGAAGATACTTTATTGGTCATGTTGGTGGGGGCGCATGTTAGCGGTGTGTTTTTTGGGCGGGTAATTTTTTCTTTTCTGTTGATGGTCTTGCTCAACCGCACCCTGCGCCACACGGCATAAGCGGCTCCCTCCACTGATGCGTCGTCTCTCGCCGTTATTATGTTTGAGTTTTGTCGCCGGTGCCGGCAGCGTGCAATTAATGCCGGTGCTTGCCCCGCTCCTGCCGCTGTTGTTGTTATCCTTATTAATGGCGGGGGGATATTGGCGCTTTGCCGCCCACCGACACTGGATTGTTTTACTGCTTTTCTTTTTCGTTGGTGTTAGTTATGCGACCGCGCGGGCGCAATGGCGCTTAACCGAAGTGTTACCGCCCGACTTAGTTTGGCAGGATATGATTGTTGAAGGCGTGGTAGATGACTTTGCCGATATTAGCGAACAGCGCACACGCTTTGATTTTGTCGTTGACCACGCCGCCACAGAAGCGCGGCTCCCCCTGCCCGTTGCCCTACCCGTTAAAGTTCGCTTAACCCACTATCACCGCCAAGCCCCGCCAAACCCGCTGATTGCCCACGGCAATCGTCTACGCTTTGCCGTGCGTTTGCGTCCGCCGACCGCAACCCGCAACCCGCAGGATTTTGATTATGTCGGGTATTTATTTGCCAATAATATTCGCTTAGTCGGTTATGTGCGCCCGCAGGAAGAAATCACGCGACTGGATACTTCCACTTGGCAACCGCGGCGCTGGCTGCATCAACGCATCAAAGCAAGCGGAGCAACACATAACGAACTGATTGCTGCTTTGGTGATTGGCGATAGAAGCCGCATTGAAAAAGATCAATGGCGTGTGTTGCGCCGTACCGGCACCGCGCATTTAGTCAGTGTGTCCGGTGTGCACATCGGTTTTATTTTTCTGTTAGCGACTTTGTTGACCGCAGTAATTTGGCGCAGTAGCAGCCGCTGCACCCAATTATTACCGGTTACCGCTGCCGCATTGTGTGTTGCCCTGCCGTTAGCGCTTGCCTACGCCTTGATTGCCGGTTTTGCGGTGCCGGTGCAACGCAGTTTTTTAATGGCGAGCGTCGCCGCCGTCGCCCTACTGTTAGGCGGAACCGGAACGGTGTTCGCTGCCTTGGCATTGGCGATGTTAATGGTGGTACTGTTAGACCCTTGGGCATTACTGGCGCCGGGGTTTTGGTTGTCGTTTCTACTCACGGCGGCAGTGTTGATGGTGGTACATACCCGCAATGGACGCTTTTGGTGGGGGCGGTTATTACTCTTGCAGTTGTTACTCTCCATTGTTGCCATCCCGCTGACCTTGTGGTTTTTTAACGAAGCCTCTCTAATTGCACCGCTGGCAAATGTATTGGCGATACAGGTCATCGGCTTGGCAGTTTTACCGCTATCGCTGTTAGGGGTATTTTTCGGCGACTGGTGTTGGCATCTTGCTGGTTGGTTACTGCATTACACATGGGTCTACTTGCACTGGTTGGCAGATTTTCCCTACGCCACTTGGACTCCGGCACAACCGCCCCTAGGGTTGTTTTTGTTGGCACTGGGCGGCAGCGCTTGGCTGTTATTGCCGCGGGCGGTGCCGTGGCGGTGGTGCGGCACTTTGCCGATTGCCGCCATGCTACTCTGGCAACCGCCACCGCTTGCCCCCGGTAGCGTGCAAATGACCGTGTTGGATGTCGGGCAAGGCACTGCTGTTGTATTGCAAACCCGCGAACACCTCGTCGTGTATGATACCGGACGCTATTTTGGTGGACGAACAATTGCCGATTACTTACGCGCTAAAGGTATTCATCACATTGATCAACTGCTCATCAGCCACGATGACGATGACCACCGCGGCGGACTCCCCGCTCTATTGCAACAAATTGATGTTACCACCGTGCTGGCTTCAGATGGCGATCGCCGTTGTAATAACCAACAACAATGGCAATATGACGGCGTACAGTTTCAAGTGCTTTATCCATTCGCCGAGCAACCGCTAGCAGAAAATGAAAACGACCGCAGTTGTGTTTTACAAATTACCAGTGCGGCGGGCAAGCGGGCTTTACTCACCGGGGATTTATCGGCAACCGCAGAAACGCACGTTGCTACTGCGGCGGATGTCTTACTCGTCTCCCATCACGGTAGCCGCTATTCCAGTGGAGAAAATTTTTTACAAGTTGTCAATCCGACAATGGCAGTGATTTCGGTCGGACGTAACGAATACGGACATCCGCACCCCGACACACTGGCACGCCTCAATGGCACTGGTACGACTATCTATCGCACCGACCAAGACGGCGCGTTAACAATTTTATTAGACGCCCAACTCACCATTACTCGCGCACGCGACAATAAACAACGCTATTGGCAACAATAAATACTGACATAATAAGGGGTGCATAAAGAAAGTTTTCTTCCTCTAAAAATACACACCATTGCTTTATTTAATTCCTAATTTACTGTAAAAATAATTAATTTGCTGTAAAATTATAATCTTACTCCTCTTATTTATCTAATAAAAGCAGACGACTATGGAAACACTTCTTAATAATTTAACTTTTCTTGCTAAATACGATTATTTATTTTTAATCGCTATTTCTGCATTGATGCTGGTCATCCTTTATGTTCTCTTAAGCCTCAATAAAGAAAATACCCATCATTTTAATCGTATTTTCAATCAAAGCAAAGACACAATCTTAGCCATTGAAGAAACAGAATCAGATATACGCGAACATTTTGCAAAAAATGCACGCAACCTGCAACAAATATCTGAATTTGTCCGCAAAAATATAAAGGAAGGCATTCATGAAATGAATACCTCTGTGCTTGAAACGCATGCCAACGAACGTGCTCCCTTGGAAGCAGTCGCTACGCAAGTTACAGCAATCACCGCCGGCAACAGCAAATTGGAGGCACTACTGGAAAAACAAGGCGTTTTTCTCCATGATAATTTTGGCGACCTCGTTGCCAGTAATAAAAATGTACAGCAAGAAATTCAGCACTCATTATCCGGTGCGGTAAGCGAACAATCCAGACGGATTGAACAACTGCAACAATTATTGCAAGAACAAACAAACAAGTCCTCCGAGAGTGTTGAGGCAATCCGTGATGCGGTCACCAGTCAATTAGTTGAATTAATGATGAAAGAACGCGCCTTGCAACAGGAAACGCAATCACAAATGACACAGCTAATTGGCGGCTCCATTGATCGTTTGACGAATGAAATGGATGCCAAACTGACAATGGTCACCGATAAAGTCAGCAACCGCTTTAACGAAAACCTTGCCAGCACAATGCAATCTTTCCATAATTTACAACAGCAAATTGATGCCTTGATTGCCGCGAAAAACGATATTGATTCGTTAGGACAGGATGTTTCTTCATTGGCACGCATGATGCTACAAAAAGACAGTGGTGGTATTACCCAAGGACACTTACCCGATATGTTAGCGGCAATGCTCCCCGACGACGCCTACATTCTCAACCCGGTCATTGAGGGACACTCGGCAGCAGCACAATTAATGCTCCCCGGCGATCGCGGCGCGGTAGTGGTTGATAACAATTTCTCTTTGGAAAATTTTGATGACATTTTAACCGGCGATGTAGAACAAGCGCGCGCAACATTTAACAATTCGTTAATTCAACACATCAATACGGTCGCGGATAATTTTATCAAACCGCCGGTAACAGGCAATAGCGCATTATTATTTGTCGCTTCTGAAACCGCCTTTGCCGAAATTCAAGCACACCATAAAAATGCCGTCAGTTTAGCGGCAGAACGGCAAGTATGGATGGTGTCACCAACCACTTTGGCGGCAGCACTCAATATGGCACGCAGTGCACTAAAAGATCAAAAAGCACGCGGTCAGTTAGAGCAAATGCGAGTGGCATTGCAGCAGGTGGTACAAGAAGCACAACAATTTGAAAACCGTTTACTTGAAATTGGCGACCATGTTAACAACGCCATGCGCAGTGTACAACGCGCCGAAAGTGCCGGTGCCAAACTATTCGGCGATGTTCGCGATGTTGCTCATATTGCCGACGAGCGACAGCCCGCCGCCAAACCCGCGGCATTACCCGAAACACAACAATCGCTTTAACATGGAGGGCGATACTCGCCTGTCGCCACTGTCGGCGCTCTCTGCAGTGGATGGCAGATACCAGCAACAAACCCAAGCGCTCAGTGCCTATTTTAGCGAGAGCGCTTTAATACAGCACCGCATTCAAATTGAATTATCGTGGCTAAAAACGGTGTTGCCGTTATTAGCAGCGGACCAAAACACGACCGCCGTGATCAACAAAATTGATGAAATCGCGGCAGTCGCGGCAGCGGATGCACATACCACCGCCGTTGCCGTTAAACAGATTGAAGCAGAAACCAAACACGATGTTAAAGCAGTGGAATACTGGATTGGCGAACAACTGACCCAACGCCAACTGGCACACTTGTGCCCGTATGTACATTTTGCCTGCACCTCTTGGGATATTAATAATGTTGCCTTAGCACTGCAAGTCACCGCAGCGATTAACAAAGTATTGTTGCCGGCAATGGAGACCCTCTGCCAACAACTGCAACAACGCGCAATCAACGATGCCGCCCTTCCAATGTTGGCACGCACGCATGGGCAACCGGCATCGCCAACGACCGTCGGCAAAGAATTTGCCAACTATGTCGCCCGCTTAGCCCCGCGCTTAACAACCTTAGCGGCGGTTTCTCTGCCGGCAAAATTTAGCGGTGCCGTCGGCAACTACAACGCACATCTCGTTGCCGCTGCCGATGTCGATTGGCAATCGGTCAATCGTGCTTTTGTTGAACAACAAGGGTTACGCTACAGCCCGTACAGCACACAAATTGAACCCTACGATGATATCGCCGACACTTTTGATTCGCTACGCCGTTGCAATACCATCTTGTTAGATTTATGCCGCGATTGCTGGGGCTATATTAGTATTGAATATTTTGTCCAACGGCGCGGTAGCGCTACAGAAACCGGCTCTTCTACCATGCCGCACAAAATCAATCCGATTGATTTTGAAAACGCCGAAGGCAATCTCGGCATCGCCAACGCCTTGCTGGCGCATTTTTCCGATAAATTGCCCGTCTCCCGCTGGCAACGCGATTTAAGCGATTCCACCGTATTACGCGCCATCGGCACTGCTTTTGGGCACACCCTGATTGCTTGGCGAGCGGCCGCCGTCGGGCTTGACAAAATAGAAGTGAACCCCGTAAAACTGCAACACGATTTAGACCATAATTGGGCGGTATTGACCGAAGCAATACAAACGGTCTTACGTGCCGAAGGGGTAGAAAATGCCTACGAACAATTAAAATCACTTTCCCGCGGCAACACCGTTACGGAAGAATCTTTACGCGCTTTTATCCAAACCCTCACCCTCCGCCCTGCCGCCAAAGAACGCTTATTGGCGCTAACGCCGGCGACTTACTGCGGGTTGGCAGAAACTTTAGCGAAAACAATAAATTCAAAGAGATAAATTATTAATGGAAAATTTAATTTTTACCGACCGGCGCAACCTTGACAGTGAAAAATGGGAAAAATACCCGAAAGAAGTCATTCCCGCTTGGGTTGCCGATGCCGACTATACCGCTGCCAAAGCGATAATCGCTGCCATGCGCCAGCGATTAGACCACGGTGTTTTTGGTTATAGCACCGCCCCGCCCGAACTGCCGCAAACGATTTGCGAATATTTTTCGCACCGCTGGAATTGGAACATTCAACCGGAATGGATTAATTACTCGCCCGGCTTAGGCGTTGCCATTCACAATAGTTGCCGCTTGGCAGCAGGGGGCGCAATTCTCACCCCGCAACCGATTTACCACGTATTTCGCGATGCGCCGCAGCTTGCACAGGCACAGCGCATTGATGTGCCCATGGAATACGACGGCAACACTTGGCAGCTGCCCATGCAAGCATTAGAAAATGCCAAAAATAATGATGCCGCTTGCAATAGTAAAGTATTCCAACTGTGCAACCCGCACAATCCGAATGGCAAGGTTTATAGCAAAGATGAGTTATTAGCGATTGCTGAATTTTGCGAACGCCACGATTTAATTATTTTTTCTGATGAAGTCCATGCGGATTTGATTTTGGACTCCGAACCAACGCATATCCCGATTGCTTCGTTAGCACCGGAAATTGCCCAACGCACCATTACGGTACAAAGCCCGAGCAAAGCATACAACATTGCCGGACTCAATTTTGCCGTGGTCATTATTGAAAACGATGCCCTGCGCGCACGCTATCAACAAGCCGCACGCGGTAAAGTATTAGAACATTTAAACCCCTTTGGTTACAACGCGGCGGTCGCCGCCTATAACGGCAGTTGCGAAGCATGGTGGTTGGCACAACGCACCCACTTACGCGCCAACCGTCAACGCTTACAGACCGCAATTAATGAACTGCCTGCCGTTACCATGCCGCATTTAGCATCTACTTATCTGGCGTGGATTAATGTTGAAGCGTTGCAACTTGCGGATGCACCAGCGCATTTTCTTCGCCACGGTTTAGCGATGTCGCCCGGGGAAGATTTTGGCGATGCGCGCTATATGCGGGCAAACTTTGCCTGCAGCCCCGAAAGTTTAGAAGAAATTATTAAACGCTTTACCGCCGCCGTTGGCGCCGCTTAGGGCACACTACCGGACACATTGGAATCACCCGTGTGTCCGTTGCGGCGATCGCGGCGGTCGCGCAGCAACCACAACATATGTAATAGCAATACCACGGCAATAATCACCCCGACGGCAATTGTCGTCAGCGGTGGGGCTTCCGATAAAAACAACCATACCCAAAGTGGTCCCAAAATAGTTTCTAATAAAAATAATAAATTTAATTCCGCCGGTGGCAAACCGCGAGCAGCAGTAATTAGTAGTGCAAATGAAATCGTCATCACCACCGCGCCATCCAGCGCGAGGATCGCAATATTGCGTCCGTCCATTTGTTGCCATTCGCTAAACGGTAAAAATATCAAAGCAGTCAAAAGAGAACCAATCACTAAACCCGGATACATCGCCGTTTGCGGAAAGCGGCGCACGGTAATACTGGTAGACGCCAATGAAATGGCAACAAATACTGCCAATATATCGCCCGTTTGCCCCGCGCCATCAATATTGTCAGAAAAAATAAGCGCCATACTCAAAAAAATAACAATCGCCGCCAACCATGTCGCCGGTCGCGTACGCTCTCCCAAAATAAAGTAGGCACCCACGGCGGCAATCATCGGCGCTGCCGAAATAATCACCAAGGTATTAGCAACGTGTGTGGTTTTAATAGAGAGGGGGAAACAAGATAATCCTAAAGCATAACAGGCGCCGTAAATCCACTGCGGTCGCCACAAAAAACCGCGCCGCAACGACGGTAGAGCGGCGAGTAATAGCAACAACGACAATGCCGAAAACAACGCCCGCGTCGCCACCAATGCATTATGATCCGCATCAACTAAGCGCAATAACAACGAATCGGGCGATAAAATAATAATCCCGATAACTCCCAACAACCAACAGGTAGAGCGACTGTAGACGGGGCGATTGGAAACAGCTGACATAAAAGAGCAACTATAACAGAGTATCACTCCCGATAGCAATGCACACCGAAAGGTTGTAGTAGAATAAGGGATGCTAACAAAACTCAATCAGTGGCTTGAAGATATCTTTGCCAATAGCGATGTCAATAAATTAATTTTAGTCATCGCCGGTTTTTGTACTATTTTATGGTTCTTACTAGATGAACTCGCCCCTCTCTTAGCGGCAATCATGCTCGCTTATATCTTAGACGGCGGGGTCAATAAATTACATCAATGGTTGCGCTGTCGCCGTTCCACCGCGGTCATGCTGATGGTCATGTTAACTCTATTTTTATCAATCATCGCGCTCTACGCGCTGCCGCGCTTTTTATTAGAACTGCGCCAACTGGGCACGCAACTGCCAGAATTAGAAAATACCTTAGCCAATGCAACAGTAAAAATTAATTCCTATTTGCCCGAATATGCGGCAATGGACAGCACCGTATTAGCCAGCAAAAGCGGCGAGATTTTCAGTGCCATTGCCGCTTATTTATTTAATAATTTATTTAGTTATGCCGGCAATTTATTTTCATTATTTATCTATCTGATATTGCTCCCGTTATTGGTGTTTTTTTTACTGCGCGACAAATTACAAATCGTCAATTATCTCAGTCGCTTCATCCCAACTTCTCCTATTTTTTCCGAATTTTGGCAACAAGCCAACGAACAATTTGGCTCTTATATTCGCGGTAAATTTTTAGAAGCTGCCATTGTTGGTGCGACCACTTGGATATTTTTGTTATTTTTTGAAACGCGCTACGCGCTGTCGTTAGCAATCTTGGTCGGCTTATCTGTGTTCGTTCCCTTTGTCGGTGCCGTTGCGGTAACTTTTCCCATCGTGTTATTTGCCTATTTACAATTTGGTTGGAGCAGTGAATTTTTCTGGATTGTCGGATTGTATAGTTTAGTGCAATTGATTGACGGGCAAATTTTAGTACCGCTGCTTTTTTCGGAAGTGATTAAAATCCACCCCGTCGCTCTGTTTTCCGCATTAATATTTTTTGGCAATTTATGGGGGATCTGGGGCGTGTTCTTTGCCATTCCGTTAGCATCGGTGATTAAAATTATTGTTGCAATTATTAGCAAACGCCACCAACCCGTTGCCGCCACATAATACTCCTTAACGCTCTTGTATTCTCTCGCCCGTCCGCTGTTATTTACCCTCCCGCCCGAACAAGCGCATTGCTTGGCAATGCAGGCATTAGAATGCCGCTTAGCACTCAAAGGGCTAAGCCCGCCGCCGGTCGCACAAGCAAAAACAGTCATGGGGTTAGCGTTTGCCAACCCCTTAGGATTAGCCGCAGGGTTTGATAAAAACGCTGCCCATATTGATGCCGTGGCAACCTTGGGTTTTGGTTTTATTGAAGTCGGCGGCGTAACACCGTTGCCGCAAGCGGGCAATCCAACCCCGCGTATTTTCCGCCTGCCCCCCGCCGAAGCAATTATTAACCGCATGGGGTTAAATAACATCGGGGCGGTTGCCGTTGCCGCCAATTTAAAAAAACGCCGCTATCAAGGAATCGTCGCCGTTAATAT
>JAHZKE010000028.1 GCA_022600535.1 Pseudomonadota bacterium | reverse complement strand
GGTAAAAATGCAACAACGGACAATGCCGTTGCCATTGATGATTACACCAGTTGTTTAGAAACACTCTATCGCGGTGGCGATTTTTTTGTTCTGAATGTATCGTCTCCTAATACGCAAAATTTACGCGACTGGCAACAAAGCGATGCCTTGCACCGCCTGTTAGTTGCCGTATTAAAAAAACGCGACCAACTGGCAGAACAACAGCAACGCCGCGCACCGATTGCGGTGAAAATCGCCCCCGACATGACGGATGACGATGTGCGACAACTTGCCGCCGTCATTGGCGATACCGGTGCCGATGGCGTGGTTGCCACCAACACCACCACCGCCCGCCCGCCCGCCGTTGCGGCATTATTGAACGGACAACAAAGCGGCGGTTTGTCGGGCCCCCCGCTGAAAGAACGCGCCACGGCGATTATTAAAATCTTACGCACCGCACTGCCCCCCGAAATTGCGATTATCGGCGTTGGTGGCATTGCCGGCATTGCCGATGCGGAAGAAAAATTAGCCGCCGGTGCCGATTTGTTGCAACTTTATACCGGTCTTATTTACCGCGGGGCAACACTGCCGTTAGACATCATTCAACACTGGCAATAAGCGAGTATTAATGAAAATTGCGCTGGCAATAGAATACGATGGTTCTGCCTTTCGCGGCTGGCAAGCACAGGCATGCGGACAAACGGTGCAAAATACCTTACAACAGGCATTGGCGCAAGTGGCACAAGAAAACATTACGACCACCGCTGCCGGTCGCACCGATGCCGGCGTACATGCCGCCTTAATGCCGGTACACTTCAACAGCAATGCCAAACGGCAACCGTCAATGTGGGTGCGCGGTTGTAATGCCCACCTGCCCGCCACGGTCAAAGTGCTTTGGGCAAAACCCGTACAAGAAAATTTTCATGCCCGCTACAGTGCCCAACGGCGTTATTATCAATATATTTTACTCAATCGCCCGACACCGCCGGGGTTATTTGCCAATGCGATAGGATATTGTCATGCGGATTTAGATGTCCCTGCCATGCGCCGAGCAGCACGTTCGCTGCGCGGCGAATACGATTTTTCGGCATTTCGCGCGGCGGCCTGTCAGGCAAAAACATCAGTACGACAACTGCATTATTTACGCATTCGCCAACGCGGGCAATGGATTGTTTTTGATTTTTGCGGCAATGGTTTTTTGCACCACATGATACGCAATATCGTCGGCGCCTTGCTGTATGTCGGACGAAAACGGCGCAGTGTACCATGGTTACGCGAGTTACGCCTTAGCGGCGACCGCACACTAGCACCGCCCACTGCCGCGGCAAGCGGGCTGTACTTTAACGGCGCTTCTTACGAACAACAACATCAATTGCCCTCTTGCTACCGCCCTGCCCCCTTACCGCTGGCAGGCAGCAGGTCAGTACAACAAGTCAGCTAAAAGTATATTCTGTATAATTCTATAGTTAATAATATATGCTTACTTTTCCTTATTCTGATCTTGTCAATACCATTGCGAATAACTGCATCCGTTTTAAGTGGCAACTAATGACTGCTGAATCCTGCACGGGCGGCATGGTGGCAACTGCCCTTAGTACGCCCGCCGGTGCCTCCAGTTGGTTTCGCGGCAGTGTTGTCGCTTATGATAACACTATTAAAGAATCACTGCTACAAGTGGACAACGATACTATTCTTAACAATCCCGCCCACGGCGCCGTCAGCGAAGCATGTGCGCTGGCGATGTCTGCAGGATTGAAAAAATTGGGGGCGGATGTCGGCGTTGCCATTACCGGCATTGCCGGACCGAGCGGCGACAATAGCAAAAAACCCGTGGGGTTAGTTTGCTTTGGATTGATTACACCGCAACAGCACGATGCCGTTTGGCAGCAATTCGCCGGTGACCGCGACCGCGTACGCGAAAGTGCCACCCAATACGCCCTGACCCTATTAGCAAGCGCGACGACCCATGCAACATAGTGGGTACCGCTATTATGGTTGCTTGCTATTGTGCTTGCTGTGTTTGTTCTCGGCAGGAAAAAACGCAGCGGCAGTTGATTTTTTACCGCCCGAAATTGAAAAATTTATTAAAATCAACAAAGTTAATAAAAAAAATATTGGCTTATTGCTACAACGCGAAGACGGCACGATAGTCGCCTCCCATCAAGCCGAGCGAAAATTCAATCCGGCATCGGTAGCTAAAATTATCACCACACTTGCCGCCTTGGATATTTTGGGAACTAAATTTACTTGGCAAACTAAAATCGCCACCAACGGCAGGGTTAAAAAAGGCGTCGTAGAAGGTGATTTATATTTAATCGGCGGTG
Source organism: Pseudomonadota bacterium (assembly GCA_022600535.1). Taxonomy (GTDB): domain Bacteria; phylum Pseudomonadota; class Gammaproteobacteria; order Tethybacterales; family Persebacteraceae; genus JAHZKE01. The sequence continues at coordinate 347 of JAHZKE010000028.1, read as the reverse complement.
GCGACCCGTATTTGACGGTAGATAATTTTTTGTATTTACTCAACTCCCTGCGGAGTCAGGGCATTCACGAAATTCGCGGCGATATTATCATTGACGACAGTATTTTTATGCTGCCGCCGCATAATCCGGCAAAATTTGACGGCGCCAGCACCAAGCCCTACAACGTCGGTGCCGGCGGGTTAATCGTTAACTTTAAAACACAGCAAATCGTATTTGCACCGCGCGATAATAAAGTCCATGTCTATAGCGACCCGCCGAATGCTTATTTTACGATTGATAACCGTGTTAAATTATCCAAGCGCGGCTGTCGCAACTGGCGCGGGAAAATCCGCGAACAACTCTTTGGC
>JAHZKE010000027.1 GCA_022600535.1 Pseudomonadota bacterium | reverse complement strand
GCTAAATCACGTCCGACTTCTTGGTCTAATAAATAGTTAATAAAGTGATGCGCATTTTTCGGATGAGGGGCATCAACAGGAATGCACAGGCAATCTTCCCAATAGTAAGAACCCTCCTCAGGAATCACGTAACCGATGTCATCATCTTCGGCAGCGAGCTGCGCAATATCACCGTTCCACTCAACTACAATATCCACTTCGCCGGATGCCAATAAATCTTGACCATTATCTTCGGCAATGGCTTTAACGTTTCCTTTATAATCAATTAACTGCTGTGCGGCAGCGCGAATTTCATCTTCATTATCAGAATTGAAAGAGTTACCGTGATATTTCATCACCATACCCAACATCGATTCTGGTTCGCTAATCCAAGCGATACGCCCGGCATATTTAGCGGACTCTTTGCCCCAAACAGACGACCAGGAAGTTGGTTTCGCCACTTTGGATTTACGATAACCAATACCCATCGTACCCCACATATAAGGCATAGAGTAGGCACGCTTAGGATCAAAGAGCGCCTCTTGAAAAGCGGGTGCAATATTTTTAAAGTTCGGGATTTGGGAATGATCTAACGGCTCTAATAAACCAACATCTTTACGTCTCATGCGATGTACATAGTCATTGGACGGAACAATAACATCATAACCCGGATTGCCTTCGCGCATTTTGGCAAATAATTCGCTGTTATCGCCAAATAAATCCATTTTAACTTCAATGCCTGATGCATTTTTAAAATCACCTAACGTGTTTTCGCCAATATAGGTATCCCAATTATAAAATGATAATTTTTTTTCTTCGGCAGCGAATGCGCCTTTAGGAAAAGAAAAACCCGCAGCAACGGCACCTAAGCCAGTTAAAAAAGAGCGACGAGAAAGAGAGCGACGTGAAAAATTCATAATATTAATATCCATTAATTAAAGATTGAAAAGTGCTAATAATTATACTAAAAACATTTGAAAAATGTTAATAGTTATACCGAAAACGAGGAACCACAACCACAGGTGGAGGTAACATTTGGATTGCGAATGACAAATTGCGAACCTTCTAAACTCTCGCGGTAGTCAATTTCGGCACCAATCAGATATTGATAACTCATCGGATCCACCAACACGATAACGCCGTTTTTTTCTAATGCGGTATCGTCATCGGCACGTTCGTCATCAAAGGTAAAGCCATATTGAAAACCGGAACACCCGCCGCCGGAGATAAACACCCGCAACATGAGTTGGCTGTTGTCTTCTTCTTCCAGTAGTTCTTTTACGCGCCGAGCGGCGTTTTCGGTAAAGACCATACCACCACCAACGCCCCCCTCGGCGATTTCTGCCGTAGGCACTTGATTGGTGAGTTCAGATGTTGGTTCCGCTGCTTGTTGTTCTGCCATTGCCATTATGTTGCCATTTGGTTAAAAGGGATTAATTATTGGCATTTTAGCAGTTAACGCGTGCAAAGATAAAATTTTAACCATTAATTTTAGGGTTGGTGCTACATGAAAAAAGCGCGATTGCATCCCCCACTTCGCATTGTTGATAATAATACGAAACTGGTAAAATTATTATTCCTCATTATCTCCATTTTTGCTTCCACTTTTTCTATTTTATAAGTACGCGCCCCATGTCAGAATTCCCCTCTCACGCACGTGTTGTCGTCATTGGCGGCGGCGTTATCGGCACCAGTATTTTGTATCATCTGGCAAAAAAGGGCTGGAAAGATTGCGTGCTTTTAGAACGGCGGGAACTCTCCTGCGGCTCATCGTGGCACGCCGCCGGGCAGTTTCATATTATTAATTCCAATGCCAATTTATCCGCATTGCAACTGCATACGCTCAAATTTTACCCGCAATTACAGGAAGAATCCGAACAGGATATTGGACTGCATCGCACCGGCGGCATTTATCTGGCGTCCACACAGGAGCGATTAAATTATTTGATTCAAGAACGGGCAAAAAATCGGCGCACCAATCCCGAAATGGAATTTATTGACCTTGCCGAAGCCAAACGTATGCACCCGCTGATAGACGAAAAGCATTTTTTAGGGTGTTTGTACGACCCCTTAGACGGCTACATAGACCCGGCAAGCGTTGTGCAGGCATACGCCAAAGCCGCCCGCAAAGCCGGGGCGACTATTTTGCAGCAAACGATGGTACAAACCCTGACCCCAACCCGCAGCGGCGGGTGGTTGGTGGGCTGTGAACAAGGTGAAATTAATGCCGATATTGTCGTTAATGCCGGCGGTTTGTGGGCGCGTGAAGTCGGACACATGGCGGGGATTGAACTGCCATTAATGGCAATGGAACATCATTATCTGATTACCGAAGCGCTACCGGAAATAGAAGCATTGCAAGAAGAATTGCCTTCTATGGTAGATTTTGACGGCAACGCTTACGGCAGACAAGAGGGCATGGGCATGTTGCTCGGCACTTACGAACAAGGCGGCAGCGCATGGGCAGTGAACAGCACGCCGTGGGATTTCGGACACGAATTACTGCCCAATCAGTTAGAACGCATCGCTGACCGTTTGGATATGGCGTTTCAACATTTTCCACGCTTGGGCACTGCCGGTATTAAAAAAGTCGTTAATGGTCCCTTTACTTTTGCCCCCGATGGCAATGCATTGGTGGGACCCGTGCCGGGATTGAAAAATTACTGGGCGGCTTGTGCGGTCATGGCGGGTTACTGTCAGGGGGCGGGTATTGGCGATGTATTTTCGGATTGGATGATGAACGGCGAACCGGGAATGGATGTATTCGCTATGGATGTTGCCCGCTTTGGGAGTTTTGCCACACCGCAGTACACCTTGCACAAAGTGATTGAAAATTTTGGCAGACGCTTTCAAATCTCCTACCCGAACGAAGAATTACCGGCAATGCGCCCGTGGCGCACCACCGCACTGTATGAACCGCTGAAAGCACGCGGTGCTGTTTTCGGTGCTGCCTTCGGCTTGGAACACGCCTTATGGTTTGCCGAGAGCGCAGAAGCAGCGATTGAAACCCCTACCTTTCGCCGCTCTAACGCCCACCCTTATGTCGCGGCAGAAGTGCGTAATGTGCGCGAAAATGTTGGCTTTATTGAAGTGGCAAATTTTGCTAAATATACAGTCAGCGGGAGCGACGCCGAAGCATTTTTAGACACTGTGTTTGCCAGCACCTTGCCCGCCACTGGAAAAATGCGCCTATCGCCAATGCTTTCTGCCGGCGGAAAATTATTGGGGGATTTATCTCTCGCAAAACTTGCCGACAACCGCTATTTTATTGTCGGCAGCGCCAGCGCACAGCAAGCCCATACGCGCCACTTCGCCCAATATGCAGAATCCTATAACGACCTACATATTAACAACCAAAGTCAGCAGTTACATGGCATTGCCATTGCCGGCAAAAACGCCACCGCCCTGTTTAATGCACTAACGGCAAACAATACCTGCCCCATGCGTTTTATGGAAGTGCGCGAAATGACCGTTGGCGGCGTGCCGGCAACAGTAGCAAGGGTATCGTTCACCGGCGATTGCGGTTATGAAATTTACTGTACCGCCGAATATCAACTGGCGCTGTATCAAGCATTAAATGCCGCCGGTGCCCAATTTGGTCTGCACCCCTTCGGTGCGCGGGCATTAATGGCAATGCGTTTAGAAAAAAATTATGGCGCTTGGGCGTTAGATTATCGCGAAGATTTTACCCCGTTGGAATCCGGTCTGCATCAATTTGTGAATGCCGACAAAGCCACTGCGTTTGTTGGCAAAGCAGCAGTACTGGCAGAACAAAAAATCGGCGCGCCGCGTAAAATGGTAGTACTGGCAATTTGCGGTAACGATGCCGATTGCGTGGGCGATGAGCCGATATTTAAAGGAGCAGAAATTGTCGGTTTTGTAACGTCCGGCGGCTATGGACACACCGTTGAAAAAAGTTTAGCTATTGCCTATATTGATAGCATCGCACTTGCCACTGGCGGCGATTATGCAGTGGAGATATTAGGCGAGCAATACCCTGCCGCTTTACAACCACAAGCTGCATACGACCCCGCGGGCACTAAAATGCGCGCATAGCCACGCCTGAATATTTTTTCGCTTCAACCTTTAAATATCAACAAGCACACTACGCGGAACGACTTTTCCTTGGGAAACCATTTTTTCAACCCGCCGCATCCGCGTAAAGTAACGTTGCGCTAAACGCGTTTGCCCTTGCGCTCGTAAAATCACAGCAACCTGCTGCCAACCGCGCACATAAGACGGGTCAATATTAATTGCTTTCTGATAATATTCTAACGCCTTTATTTTCGCACTGCCGCCGGTTAAATCGCCCAATCCACCGTACGCTTGTGCTTGTTGATAAGGATAGTGCTGATTTTTAGTGGCGATGTCATAATATTCACGTGCCCGTCGTTTATTTCCTTCTTCTTGTGCCTGCTCTGCCAGATAAATATGCATAATCGGATTTTGCGGATCTAATTTTTCTAAATGAGCCAATGTCTTTTCCAACACCGGTGCCTCGGCGTGTTCTAAGTCGTGGAGAAATACCCACTCTAATTTTTTTAAGTGATCTGGATGTAAGCGCAATACATTGGCATAAGCTTTACGCGCTTCAGTGTTTTTTTGATGCGCGGTTAATAAATCAGCATAACGCCCCCACAGCTCACCATTGTTAATAAAGCCACCAAAGGTTAACTGTTTTTTCAAAATATCAATTAAATTCGTTTCCGCTTCAAGACGATTCGTCGGATTGGTCGCGATATATTGCTCAATAACGTTACGCAATTTATTTAAAATTTCAGAATTATTCGGGTATTGTATACTCAATTTGCGGTAAGCAATTTCTGCTTGCCCCCAATCCGACAGCGCGACGTAAGAATCAGCAATTAATAATAATAATTTATCATTTTTACGCGAAGAGAGACGCAATGCAGTTGACAACGTTTTAACCGCCTGTTCGGCTTTACCTAAATTTAATTGCGCCCAGCCATAATAATACCAACTTTCCCAGTTGGCGCCGTCTGTTTCCTTCCACTCCTTAGCGGTCACTTCCAGTCCCACCCAATCGCCTTTTGCTGCCTGCTCGGTTGCCGTGTGGGCAGGCGTGGTAATAATCCCCGAAAGGTCTTCTGCCCATGTTGGAATCACAACGCTGCCGCCAATGAGTAAGGAGAACAAGATATTAAATAATGGCTTATACATAATGATAATTTTACACTTCTGCCGCCAATAAATGTAATTACCTGTCATACAAATCGTTGCCCAACAACAGTTATTGCTCAATGATTCTCCTACCCTTAGATATTTTGAGCAACCGTTTTAAATCTTTCTGAATTTGATAAGTCCCCAGTTCGGGCGAAAAACGCATCACCCAAACCCCCGCTGGATCTAATAAATATAAATACGGTTGTTCACTTTCTCCTGCCGGAAATGAGGGGAGGTCGGCTTGCGTGTAAATAATTTCTACGCCGTCTAATGTGTCTTTGTCGCGGAGTTGCAGGGCAGTATTTTCTACTTCACCGCAGCCGGTTTTTTGTAATAATTCCAACGGCGGCGAGGTATCGTCAGTAACCAACCACGCGCGGCGTAAGCGCAAATAATTCCCGGGCAACATTAAACGCAACTGCCGCATTTTACATAAACGCAGGCGGCACTGCTCATCGCAAGCCCCGCCGCCGGCACTAAGTAACACCCAATACCCATTCCACTGCTGCGGCGAAAATCCACTACCATCGCTATTTTGCCAATGCGTTGCCGCTAACGCCTGCGGGGGCAACAGCAACTCGCCGATATTCACTTGCTCGCTCGGGCGCCAGAAAAAAAACAATGCGGTTGAAAAGACCGGCGTTAAAATACCGATTAATAAAATAGCGATTAGGGGAAATCTTCTCATTTTTTTCTAAATGCCAATAAACAATAAAAAACCACCGTCAGCAAGCAAAAAGTTAACCACTGCCATGCATAAATTGTACTACGGTTAGATTTGTAGTCAGTACGCAACGCCGTTACCGTTAATAAATCATCCGCCGTTGCTTCTTTAATTAACACCAGCGACATCAATGCTAAGCCACTTTCTTCGGCGTAGGTTTGTAAATTTAAATATTGCCGCACCGTGCCCTGTTCCGGCGTTTCCGACAAACGAAAAGCGCTGGCTTCATCGGTATAAAAAACACCTTGCACTGTCATTTGCACCGTAGCAGGTTGGGGAACATCAGGAATCGCCCTGCTACCGTCACCGGCAATCCAACCGCGTTGCACCATCACGGCGCCGCCCTCGGCAAGGATAAACGGCGTAACCACATGATAACCGGCGCGCCGTTGATAAACGCGATTATCTAATAAAATTTCCTGTTGCGGTTGATAATGCCCCACCACTGCCGCCCGTTGAAAAGGGTGCACTGGTTGCGGTTGCCGTAGGGGAACGGGGGTAGCACTGAGTGCTAATACTGCTGCGGTTTCTAAAGCACGTTTTTGTTCCGCGCGATCAAACTGCCAAACTGCCAATTTTAATGTTAGTGCCACCAGTATAAGAGCAATAATCGTTAATAACGGATGCGGGCGAAAAGCACGCAGTGCAAAAGTACGCAATGCCATACTCTATTATAAATAATATTGCGACTGCCGCAATAGACAGAAAAATTTAGACCGCGCGTAAAACGCAACGAGAGTTAAACGGCAATATTAAATTAACCCAGTGTATCAAAGAACGCACTCAAAGCGGCTTTGAGTTCACCTTCTATTGCTTCATTCAATTCCGGTTGCGCGTCTAACTTATCTAATAAATCTTGGTGTTTGCTGTGCAAATAACCATGCATCTCGCCTTCTACTTTTAACGCGTCTTCTACTGAGGTTTTTTCAAAATACCCTTTTTCAATGGCATACAAAACAACCGCTAAGCCGGATACTTTTAATGGCGCATATTGCTTCTGCTTCATTAATTCGGTGACTAATTTACCGGTATCCAACTGCTTACGTGTGGCATCGTCTAAATCGCTGGCAAACTGTGCAAAGGCGGCAAGCTCACGATACTGCGCTAATGCTAAACGCACTCCGCCACCGAGTTTTTTAATGACTTTTGTTTGTGCGGCGCCACCGACACGCGACACACTCAAACCGGCATTCATTGCCGGACGCACACCCGCGTTAAATAAGTCGGTCTCTAAAAATATTTGTCCGTCAGTAATGGAAATCACATTGGTCGGCACGAATGCGGTAACATCCCCTGCCTGTGTTTCAATAATCGGCAAAGCGGTGAGCGAACCTGTTTTACCTTTGACTTTACCGTCTGTCATTTTTTCGACATATTCGGGGTTCACCCGTGCCGCCCGCTCAAGCAAACGCGAGTGCAAATAAAACACATCCCCGGGATACGCTTCCCGTCCCGGCGGACGACGCAATAACAGTGAAATTTGGCGATACGCCCATGCTTGTTTGGTTAAATCATCATAAATAATCAAAGCATCGCGCCCGCTGTCGCGGAAGTACTCCGCCATTGTACAACCCGCATAAGGAGCAACATATTGCAAAGCGGCAGAATCGGAAGCAGTTGCCGATACGATAATCGTATGGTCAAGTGCGTCGTGTTCTTCTAATTTGCGTACCACTGCGGCGACCGAAGATGCTTTTTGCCCGATTGCAACATAAACACAAATACAATCTTGCCCTTTTTGATTAATGATGGCATCAACAGCAATGGCGGTTTTACCGGTTTGGCGATCGCCGATAATCAACTCACGCTGCCCCCGTCCGACCGGCACCATGGTATCAATTGCTTTCAGACCGGTTTGCAACGGTTGCGAAACCGATTGCCGCCAAATGACCCCGGGGGCAATTTTCTCTACTGGTTCGCTTAATTCTGATTCTATTTTCCCTTTGCCGTCAATCGGCTCACCCAAGGCGTTAACAACACGTCCGACTAATGCTTCGCCGACCGGCACTTCTAATACGCGCCCGGTGCAAGCAACACGATCGCCTTCTGAAATATGTTCGTACGGTCCTAAAACAACCGCCCCGACCGAATCGCGCTCTAAGTTCAGCGCCAAGCCAAATCCGCCCGCGGCAAAAGAGAGCATCTCTCCTTGTTGCACATCCGACAAACCATGAATACGCACAATACCGTCACTCACCGACAATACCGTACCCTCGTTGCGGGTTTCGGCATCTAAATTAACATCCCCTATTTTGCTTTTGATTATGTCGCTAATTTCTGCTGGACTTAATTGTTTCATTTTGTTCTCCAAAAATACCTGTATTTCATAATGATTGTGTCTTGCCCGTGGTCAACACACGCGTTAATCGATCTAAACGCCCGCGGATACTTGCATCAATGACATCATCATTGACATAAACGCGCACACCACCCAATAACTCGCTGTTTTCTTCGTAGGTCGTTTGCACTTTTTTATCAAAACGTTGCGCTAAATGCTTGTCAAACCCTGCTTTGTCTTTTATAGGCATTGCCGATTCAACGCGCACGGGAATCACCCCCGCATGTTCCATGCCCAACACATTAAAGCGTTCGGCAATTTCTGGCAGCGCGAATACTCTACCGTTTTCTAACAAAAGAGATATAAATCTTTTTTGTTCATCGCTTGCACCGCCGCCGGATTCTGCCGCGCTTTGTGCAATTTCTGCCGCCTGCGTTTCAGTAATTAATGC
>JAHZKE010000004.1 GCA_022600535.1 Pseudomonadota bacterium | reverse complement strand
TAGACGAACCGTTAACGCATTTAGATGACAACGGCAAAGCACGGGTGCGGGCGTTGCTAGCAACGTTACGACAAGAGGGGGCGACGGCAATTATCAGCTCGCACCGCAACGATTTACCCGCCACGCAACTGTGGCAACTGATACAAGGGAAAATTGAAGTGACCCCCGTCGCATAGTACCGTCGGCGTCAACAATTTTATAAAGCAGCGCTGTGTATGGATTGGCTAATACTGTGCGTCATCGGCGGCACTTCCAACCCTAAACGATGGCGGTAGTGCAAACGGTTTGCCAAAACATATTTAACATACAAGCGCGTTTCGGTAATCGGAATATTTTCAATGGCAATTAATAATTCTTCCGAAGAACGATACCATTTTTTAACCCGTGAGGGACCGGCGTTATACGCCGCCGCCACCATTGCCGGCGCAGCGTTTAAATTGTCCGCCAAATTAGCTAAGTAAGTGGTGCCGATAGTCATATTGGTATCCACCCGCTTTAAGCGCGAAACATGATATTTATGATACCCGTGAGCACGGGCAACGGCACGAGCCGTGCGCGGAATCACCTGCATTAACCCTTGCGCTTTTGCCGAAGAAACGATTCTCGGCATAAAACGGCTTTCCTGACGAATCAAACCATAGACAAATGCGGGGTCTAATCCGCGCTTTTTACTGTGCGATAAAATTTCTTGCTTGTAGGGAAAAGGAAAACGCAAATGATGTGCCGTTGCGGCAGTATCAATACGGTTGGCGGCATCAATGGATGCCAATGGCCACTTGGCTTGCGCGGCTTTGTGCGCGGCGACGATGAGCTGCGTTTCCGAGACTTCCTCCACGCGCGCCGCATGGCGCCAGAGCCCCCGCGCCAACGACGCAAGCCCCGCTTGCCGCACTGCCAACGCCAACGCAAAATCACCCGCAAACGGAGCATTCACAGCAGTCGCAGCTGCCGGTGGCGGCTGGCTTTGCACTAACTCGTGCCCCACTTCTTCGCGCGCCAATAAGCCGTAAAAATCTTCCTCCTCTGTTGCCAATGCCACCAACTCGGCAGTTGCCGCCGCGTGTTGCTGCTGTTGTTGTAGGGCAATCGCTCGCCAGTAACGCCAAGCGGATAATTGGGCTTCTGCCGGTGGCATGGCATCCACCCCGCGCAATACTTTGGCGTAATCGTTATTGCGTAGGGCGGCACGTACAAACCAAGCGCGCGCGTGTTCATCGGCATATTTACCCGTCGTCGCCCTATATAACGCCAGTGCATCTTCTCGATGCCAACGCGCCGCCCATGTTGCCAGCACCGTCCATACATGGTCGTTTTCTTCTGCCGAAAAATATTGTGAAAATTTGTGCCAACGACTAATGGCAGTTTTGGGGTTGCCGCGTACTGCCGCCATGGCGGCAATCATCACTAATTCGCGGTTGGCGCGGCCGGCTAAAGAATGCTTGCCTTGCACGTAACGACGGGCACGATTGACAACTTTACGCACTTTGCTATAAGAAATTATTTTGGGAAAATAACGCAATAAGCGCTTTGTCGCCGATAACTTTTTATCGCCGGCAAGTGAGCGGATTTTAATCCAAACATCATCCTTATTCAGAATTTGCTTCTTGTATGCCTGTTGGTAAAGCGACAAACACAAGGTGCTATTCATTTTAGTATCCTCACGCCACAATGTCCGCAATTTTTTACGATCTGCTTTACCCATTTGCAAAGCGGCGATTTGTTGCGGACAATCCCCCGCGCCTGCAACCGCGGCACGAAATTGCTGCCACTGTTTTTTACCCGCATAATACTCTAATAATTTACGCCGCGCTTGTTGGGCGAGATACGGCGATTGTGCAGTCGGCAAGTATTGTTCAATTGCCTCGGGATGATTGCGCCGCAATTTCATAATGCTTTGCCAATAACGCACTAAGGGATAATAAACACTGTCTTGTTTAATCGGTCGCACTGCACTGGCAAAAGAACGAGGTCTATCGCGACGATAATTTTTTTCTGCTTGGACGATTAATTTCTGTTCGTCCACAGCGGCTTTTACCGGTGCTCCCACCAACAGCAACGATGCTGTTAGTAATAGTATGATTAAACGTAAATTATGAAATAACAAACAACTCTCCTTTTTTTGCATTGTAGCAAATTTTACCGGTATAGTTTCAAGCGCCCGCAAAACAGGCAAAATTAGATTCCCCGCCGGCGTGTACAGTTCCGTAGGATTGGATAGAGGACAAGTTTTTCAATTTGGCGTTGTTGTTGGCTGCAACAGCGACGTTCCCGCCTTTAATTCTACGCACGAGGGGAGCTATTAAGGGTAAAATAGCGGTTGTGGATAAACTTATTTATTTAATGCTGTTTGTTATTGGCACCCCCATCAGCTCTGCTGCTGAGGGAAGCCGAGAGGTTAATGTTTCCAGCGATGAAGTGCAATATAGTAGCGATGGCACGGGTGCTGTGTTCACCGGCAATGTGCAAGTCAATGCTGGCGGTTTGCAACTGCAAGCGACTTCGCTTAAAGTCAATAGCGAGGGAGAATCCCGCACCTATCAAGCCAATGCCGGCGAACAGACGCCGCTGTTACTCACTTGCAACGATTGCGCCGATTTTGTGATTCAAGCCGATATTCAAAAACAAGCCGTGTTTAATGATGAAAATAATCGCTTGCAATTAACCGGCGGGCTTTCGGTTTGTGCTGACGATGCTTGCCAACGCGGCAAAATTACCGCCGACAGTGCCGATTGGCAACAACAAAAATTAACCTTGCGCGGCGCGCCAACGGTGCACGGCACCTGGCAATTACCAGAGACCACAGAAACGATTAACATGCAAGCGCAGCAGGTGATTTATCACTTAGATACGGGCGAAGTGGAACTCGCCGGCGATGCCCAAATTGAGCGCGGTGGCAATACGATTACCGGCACCGCCATTCACTTTAATGTTAATACGGGTGCACTAAAAGCCGAATCGTCCACCGAACAACGCGTACAGGCAACCTTTGGCGGCGATGGCTAATACACTCGCGGCACAGCAGTTAACGAAAAAATTTAACGGCAAAACAGTATTGGGCGAAGTTTCCATTAACGTCAACGGCGGCGAAGTCGTTGGTTTATTTGGTCCGAATGGAGCGGGGAAAACCACTTGTTTTTATATTATTGTCGGGCTGTTACGCGCCGACCACGGCACGATTTTACTTAATGACGAAAATATCACCAGTTTGCCGATTCACAAACGGGCGCAACGCGGGGTGGCTTATTTACCGCAAGAAAAATCTATTTTTACCGATTTAACCGCGATAGAAAATGTGCAAGCGATTTTAGAAATCAACAGCAAACACTCAGCCGAATACAACCGCAAAACTGCCTTAGATTTGCTCGGCGAAATGAGTATTGCCCATTTGGCAGAATCGCAAGCGGCAACATTATCCGGCGGCGAGCGCCGGCGGGTAGAAATTGCCCGTTTATTAGCACTCAACCCCGCTTTTGTATTAATGGATGAACCCTTTGCCGCCTTATCTCCCGTCGCTGTGGACGAATTACAAAAAATCATCCTCACGCTGCGCGCGCGCGGTATCGGCATTTTTATCACCGATCACAATTTTCGCGAAACTTTAGAAATTTGCGATCGCGCTTATATTTTGCATAATTGTCAAGTATTGTTAAACGGTCCTCCCGAAACGATTAAAAGTAGTAAAATCGTCCAAGAGGTGTATTCTGGCGATATGTTTGAAAAATAATTTCTTTGATTATTTTTTGTAACTTCTTCGCTTATTGCTCCCATCAATCAAGATGAAAATTACCATCAGTACACACAATAGTTTTTCACCGCAGTTAATGCGCGCGGTGAAAATTTTACGCATGAGTGCCCCCTCCTTAGTGCAGTTTTTATCGCAACACAATAACCCTTGTCTGCTCGCCTACGGCTTACCGCCGCCAAGGTTGGAAGAGAGCGAAACGATTCGCGACCGCCTCCATGCCGAATCTGCCGCCACACCGGCACCCGAACAAATGCGCCCGTTATTAGAATGGCTGATTGAATGCGTCGATGACGACGGTTTTTTAGCGCTACCGGAAACGCTCCCCGCCCCTGCCGCCGAAATAGATACCGCAATTGCACATTTACAAGCACTTGCCCCCACCGGCGTTGCTGCCCGCACGGCTGCCGAACGTTTGCTGCTATTACTGCAACAAACCGAAGCGCTACCGGTGCGCCAACAGGCAGAAAATCTCATCAAAAATTATTGGCAGTGGTTACAGCGCAAACGTTGGGACAAACTGCCGCCACGCGGGCGCGATGCCGCCTTGGCACTGATAGAAAATTTGCCCCCCGTAGATATTGCCAGCGCCGCAGCAACGCCGTCATTACCGGATGTGATGTTTGTTAAAAGTGGGGGCTTGTGGCGTGCCCGTGCTGCCAGTGGTTTGGCAATTCGCGCCAGTCGACAAAAAAATAAAAACGCCTCGCTGTCCGAATGGCGCATTGCCGGCGAAATTACCGCGGCGGTCAATTCGCGCCGCCGTTGGGTACTCGCCGCCGCTCAATATGCTGCCGATTGTCAAAGTGCTTTTTTCACGCAGGGAAGCACCGCTCTACGCGCCCTACCCCTAAAAGAAGCAGCGTTGGAGTTAGCCATTAGCTTGCCGCTACTCTCCCATATCATTCACGACAAGCGCAGCATTTTCGCTGGCGGGGAATTTCCATTAAAATACCTCTATGGAGCAAATACGGGCAGTACTGTCGTACAACATAAAATTCAAGAAATGATTGCGAACGAAAATTCACGCCGACCGCTCAGCGATGAACAACTGCGCCACTTGTTGCAACAGCAAGGCATGCTGCTTGCCCGTCGTACCGTTGCTAAGCACCGCGCCACTGCCGGCTTTACCGCTGCCGCTCATCGTAAGCGTATCAACGGCTAACATTTTAATCACTCAGAAAGGGCTTATTATGCAAATCAATATCACTGGACACCAAATGGAAATCACCGATGCACTGCGTCAACGGATTGCCGAAGTCATTCAACATTTAGACGAACATACCGACTCGCCCATTGGACACACACATGTCATATTAGAGGTGAGTAAACAACAGCACCAATGCGATATGCAAATCCAAATTGGTAGCGATAATTTTGTTGCCAAAGATCACGCCGATAATATGTACACCGCAATTGACCGCGTTGCTGATAAAATTCGCAGACAAATGGAAAAGATCAAAAGCCGCCAAAAAGATTCCCGCCGTCATTAACACATTCACAATGTCTACCTCTATTTGTTTACGTACGTTGCTACCGGCGGAGCATATTTTACTGTTGCCGACTTGCCAAAGCAAAAAACGTGCCTTTGAACAAGCGACCCTATTGTTAGAAAACGTTAGCGGGATGCCGCGCGATGAGTTATTTAGCTTATTTATGCAACGCGAACAAAAAAATTCTACCTCTATCGGTTTTTTTGGTGCCATTCCGCACCTGCACATGAATGTCAAAGAACCGTTGTGCGTCCTGACACGTTTGCAGCAACCGATTCAATACGATGCCGACAATGCCCCGACCTCGTTGGTGCATACCTTGTTTTTTTTGATTGTGCCGGAAAAAGCAAGCAAGATGCATTTAAAATTATTATCCATTTTTTCGCACATTTTAGCGGACGAAAATTGCATGGCACAAATTGCCGATTGCGTGGATGCCGCCGCCATTCACAAAGTCATCGCCGATTGGGAAGTTGCACAACACAGCGTTTTAGAAGCCATTTGGACGGTAGAATAGCCGCACGGCATCTCTGCCATCGCTTTCATGTCCTCCCCGCCCCGCCACATCCACGTTTTACCGCCGTTACTGGCAACGCAAATTGCCGCGGGAGAAGTCATTGACCGACCGGCAACCGCGCTGAAAGAATTAATAGAAAATTCCTTAGATTCCAATGCCGACACGATCCGCATTAGTATCGGCGAAGGCGGTATAGAGTTAATAGAGGTCAGTGATAATGGTTGCGGTATTTTAGAATCTGAATTGCCGCTGGCACTCACCCGCCATGCAACCAGTAAAATCAGTAATTTGCAAGACCTCAATGCGATTCAGTCCTTTGGCTTTCGCGGTGAAGCACTGGCAAGTTTAGCGGCAGTTGCTGATGTTACTCTCTGCGCCCGCACAGCTGATGCCGCCCACGGTTGGGAGTATCACCCCAATATGACCAGTGCCAAACCGCGCCCAATGGCAATCGGCAGTGAAATTTATGTACGCCAACTATTTGCCAATGTGCCGGCACGGCGGCGTTTTTTACGCACTGCCGCCACCGAAGCCGCGCACTGCACGGCGGCAGTGTATCAAACCGCCCTCTCCGCCCCCGCCGTTGCTTTTTCCTATTTTAACAACCAACGGCAACGCCTGAC
>JAHZKE010000026.1 GCA_022600535.1 Pseudomonadota bacterium | reverse complement strand
TCTTCGCTGCGAGTAATAGTGGCAGAGCCGCGACAAGTCATAAAAAATAGAGCAAATTCGGTATAATGGATTTATCCTTATGTTAGCACAAAATATAGTTGTTGCCGCCAGTGTTTTGGCAGCAGATTTCTTAAAACTTGGTGAAGAAGTTGCCGCCGTAACGGCAGCAGGTGCCGATTGGTTGCATGTAGATGTTATGGATAATCATTATGTGCCGAATTTAAGTTTTGGGCTTCCCGTTTGCAGTGCGTTGGCGCGCGCCAGCACATTGCCGTTAGACGTGCATTTAATGACCGAGCGGGTAGAAACATTAATTGAACCCTTTGCCGCCATTGGTGCCGCGCGCATTACTTTTCACCCCGACACCACCGCCCACGCCGACCGCATGATTCAAGCGATTCGCGTCACCGGAATGGAAGTCGGCGTTGCGCTCAATCCGGCAATGCCGTTAGCGTGGATTGAAGAATTAATCGCACAAGTCGATTTAGTGTTGCTGATGACCGTCAACCCCGGTTTTGGTGGGCAACAATTCATTCCCTCCGTGCTGACAAAAATCGCCGCGCTACGCGCACAAATTGATACCACGGACAGACCCGTGCGCTTGCAAGTGGACGGCGGCATTAACGCCGAAAGCGCGCAACAATGTCGGCAAGCGGGGGCAGATACACTCGTTGCCGGCAACGCCATTTTTTCCAGTAGCGACTATGCCGCCACCATTCGCGCCTTGCGCAGCAGTTAACCCATTAACCAATCAATGACGCCGGCGCTTTTATTTGATTTAGACGGCACCCTTGCCGACACCGCCTCTGAATTACACGCCGCCGCCGCCGCCGCATTAAGCGATTTACAACTTCCCCCCGTTCCCTTTGAGGAAGCGCGCGAATACATCGGCGATGGCATGCCGCGTTTTTTGAAACGATTAATCACACGTCAATGGTGGGGCGAGCCGACAGAAAACCTTTATCGGCAGGCATACGAACGCATGACCCACCACTATCAAAATTATTGCAATCGTTCCAATTTATATGCGCATGTTCCCGAAACCTTAGCGCAATTTAAAACCCGCGCACTCCCCATGGCATGCGTGACCAACAAAGCCGAGCGTTATAGTAAATCCCTATTAGAAAAAAGCGGCATTGCTCACTATTTTTCCGTCGTCGTCGGTGGCGACACGCTTTCGGTGAAAAAACCCGACCCCGCCCCCCTGCAAGAAGCGATGCGGCACCTGGCGGTAACGGCAGAAAATACGATTATGGTCGGTGACTCCATTGCCGATAGTCGTGCTGCCGTTGCCGCCGGTTGTCAATTTATTTGTATGCGCTATGGTTACCACCGCGCCGGAATGTTGCCGCCGGCAGATTATTATGCCGATTGTTTTTCCCAAATTACCAGATGGGTATAGGTCGGGTAAAAAATAACAGTCGATAGAGGTTAAAATAGCGTGCAATCTTGCCTATTGCCGACAGTAGTGTTAAAATACCATCATACTAATGAATTAAAAAATAATGCGTAGTACTCCATTTTATTATTTGTCCTCTTGCTGTTTGTGCCTACTACTGACGGCATCGGCATCGGCGGCAGACAGTTGCGAATCTTATTTAGCACAGCGCGATTATCAGCAAGCATTTACCAGTTGTATGCAAGAGGCAAAACAAGGCAGTGTAGATGCCCAAGCATTATTAGGCGCGATGTACTACGAAGGTGCCGGCGTTGCTCAAAACAAACAGCAGGCAGCCGTGTGGTTGCGTAAAGCCGCACAGCGCAATAACGCCAATGCCCAAGCATTATTAGGGGCGATGTACTTAGAAGGCGCAGGCGTGTTACAGGATAAAAAGCAAGCCATTAAGTGGCTGACAAAATCTGCCGAACAAGGCAATGCGCAAGCGCGTGCTATTTTAAAAACAATACAAAATCAATAGCCAGCGAATTATTTTTTGCCATAAAATAGAAGTCAAAATTGGCGCGAAAAGCAACGCCGCGCCCAGTTGGGTTTTAACGCCTAAAAGAAAGCCCTAATTCACCCCTTGCAAAAGACGCGTGCGCCGTTGTTGCGGTGTTAATATTTCATAAACCAACGGCATTGCCGGTCCGTCGGTGGCACCGGTGAGCGCCGCGCGTAACGGTAAAAATAACGCCTTGCCTTTTTTGCCGCTTTTTTCTTTAATAGTAGAGCAAAAATCTTGCCAATGCGCCGCTGTCGCCGCTGCTGCCGCGATGGTATAAAATTCATTCCCTGCTGCTTGCATTGCTGCGCGCGCCGTTTCGCTATAGGTAGAAAGCGCCTCCTCGCGCAACAGGCGTAGCCAGGGTTCGCTATCGTCGGGTAAGACAACATTTTCTTGCGTGAGTTGGCAAAACATTTCTTGATTGGCAATTCCCTGCAAGCGCGCATTGCCTAACCATTGCTGATATTCTTGCATTGATAGCGCCATGACGGCATCTTTTTGCCAGTGTAATAATTGCGCGGCATCGTATTGTGCCGGGGCGCGTCCGAGGGCGGCGGTTGAAAAATGGCTGCTTAATTCTTGCAACGTCATGAGCGCATCGGCATTATGATGACGATACGAGTGCCCGACACGTGCCAGATAATTCAACAGTGCCAGCGGCAAATACCCGCGGGCGCGCCAATCGCGCACCGGGGTTAGTCCATCGCGTTTAGACAACGGCTTGCCGCCGGCAGCCACCATCAAAGCAATATGTCCGTACTGCGGCACCGGTAGCGATAACGCTTGCAGTAGTAGCAGTTGCCGTGGAGTATTGGTGGTATGGTCTTCGCCCCGCAAGACACGATTAACCCCCAACAGCGCATCATCCAACGCATTGGTAAAAATAAAAGAAAAATCCCCATTGGAGCGGCGTAAAATAAAATCCCCAATCGCATCAGTCGCATAAACCGTTTGCCCACGGACAAAATCATCCACCGTTACGGTGGTATCGCGCGGCACACGAAAACGCCAAACCGCAGCGGCCCCCGTGGCTAAGCGTTGTTGTGCCGCTTGAGTCGAGTGTTGGGCGCAAGTGCC
>JAHZKE010000115.1 GCA_022600535.1 Pseudomonadota bacterium | reverse complement strand
TTCCGCTATTGTTTCTGCGGGGATTGCAATCAATTCATCTCCCTGCACAATCAGTTGTCCGTTACTCGTCCCATACCACGGCGCGCTATCCGTTACCAACTGCCAATTAAGACCATCGGCAGAACGCCAGACCTCTTTTGAACCTTGTGTACGTTGGAAATAGAAACCCTTATCTTGGTATGTTTCTGTTTGGTGCATTGCATAATACAAATACCCTTTATATTCCACTGCCGAACCCAAAAACCCGACCGGCAACCCCGTTGCGCTGGTCTCTTTGCTCCAATTAATTCCATCGTTAGAAGACCAGATATCGTTATGCGGTGCGCCGTTGCCACTATTGTCATCATAGCTACCGCCCAACATCCATATTTTATCTCTAAACTGTACGGCTGCCATTCCAAATTGTGCGCTAAAAGCATTGGGGTTCAGTACATTCCAATTTTCTCCATCGTAACTTCCCCAGACATCACTCAACAAATCATTATCTTGGGTGTCAATAACAAACCCGCCAGCAAAATATGTTGATTCTTGGCTTTTATCATTCGACCAATTCCCTACAGCACCGCCCAATACTAATATTTGATTGTTATGCACCACGGCAGCGGGGGCAACCCGCGTATGGTGATTTTGTATTGCGCCAAAAACACCTCTGCGTTGAACCACCTCAAATTGCGCGCCATTTGCATCATACTGACCATTCCAACGCACGATCAAATTATCCGGTTGTTGATTGGTACTACGTGTATGTCTGCCGCCGAGGACATATAAAAACCCTTCATGTGCAATCAGTCGGTGATTGGAAATGCCTTGTATATGATAGGTATCTACAGCAAAAAGTTGGTCAAGGATTTCGCTATAAGCATTCGGATCTGATTGTCCAAAATTATCGCTCGTTCTTGTATATAGATCTCCTTGCCCTTCATGCTCAAAAGATCCTGCACCATCTCCCGTATTGATACCGCCTAACAACTTCATGCGCCCCTCCGTCGGCACATAACTTCCTCCCGCATTGGGTTGAATGGTGAGGTCTATCCATTGGGTAATTTGTCCGCCGGTACTGTCAATAATGGCTATGCCGATGGTGGCACGGCGCTCGCTTGCCACCGCGCTGATTTGCGACAACACTCCCGTATGATCTACCGTTAATAAAATCGCACCCGCCGCATCAGGGGCAACAATCGTATAACGATACGGCGCTACCCCATCATTGACCGCAATGGTATGTAAGGCAAGCGATGCCCCACCGCTATAACGATACAGCGTTAATGTAGATTGGCTCAGCCCTATGGCTTGGAACACCTCCACCGCTAACGTTAGGGTAGATTGCTCGCCTAAGGCATCGGTGCCGGCAATCACTGCTGTTGCCAAGCCAATCGCCAACGGCGCCGCTAAGCCCAACGCGCCATTATTATAGACACTCAAAGCCGTAGAAAATGCTGCCGGGGCGGCACTAATGCCTTGGTGTTGCACGGGGGCATAACCGTTGGCAACCGCAATGGTATGGACAATACCACTACGCGCATTGTCTAAGGTCAGCGTTTGCGGGGTGGCGTAAGCAAACGGTTCTACAATTTGCACTTTTAGGGCAACGGTGCCGTCTAAGGTGTCATTCCCGCTCTCACTGGCAACAATCGTCAAGAGATAATCGCCGGGGAGAATATCCCCCACCAAAGAAATATCACCATTGCCGTTGTTGATGGAAAATACATTTTGCAATGCCGCCGGCACTTGTAAGGCAAATTGATAAGGACCGCCGTTGCCATTTGTCGCGTCGGCACTGGCAAACACCGCCAAATTGCCGCGCGCAACGCCCACGCGCTCGGCGGGAGCGGTATTGGCGATAATTTGATACCCGGGGAGATAGTTCAATGTCGGTTGATGCACCACCGCCGCAAATGCTAAGCGATTGCCCAAATCGGCGGGCGTATAGGCGATTGTGCTACGTTGGGTGATATTGCCGATGGTATTGTTGGCAACACGCGCCTGCCCGGGGGCGGCAGTATAGCCAAACAAGGCATAGTAGTTATCCTCATGCTGTAACAAACGCGGGAAAACACTATTGACCGGCAAAGTACCGCTACAATCGCTCGCCCAAACACCACCGCCGTTTGCATCAATGTGATAACAAGAGTTATCCGTGGCGGCAAACGGCGCCCCAAAAGCCAAAACATTGCTATCTTCATCCGCGACAAATTGTATCCCCGGATGTGTTAGTGCCGTTGTCGCATCCGTATTGGGGAGATCGGGCAAAAGTGAAGTCCAATTCACTCCATCCTTAGAATGCCAATTTTCATTACTTACGCCAGCGCTGTTGTAAGCCGCATTGGCATTGGTAACAATACCGCCATAGACGACTAATTCAATGCCGTTGCCGAGTTGGTGATCATACAAAAACAAACCATGTCCATAAACTCCCGAGAATTGACCCTCTGAAACTAACACCCAATCTCTGCCGTTGGTGCTACTCCAAACATCGGCGTAGGTATTGGCAGTCGTATTGTTATAAATACTATCGGCATTACTTCTGCCCCCCACTACCCATAGTTTATTGTCATAGACAACCGCACCATGATGGTTGCGCGGCGGGAAAGCATTTTCCGCTTCTAATACCCAACTACCGCCTTCGCTATAACTCCAGACATCGCCATAACTTTTACTGCCGTTATTGTCGCCAAAGCCATCACTCCCGCCCAGTATCCATAGTTTGTTGTTCCACGACACCATTTCAAAACCGCTACGTGCCAAGGCATCGCGGTTGGTGGCGATATTTTCCCAAGTCGCCCCGTTATCACGACTGCGCCACAATTTACCATCTACTTTATCTCCCGCCAGATAAAAACCGCTCTCTCCTGCTATCGGCGTGTTATTGCTATAAGCACTCAACTGATACACCACCGTTGCCAACAAATCGGCGGGGCTGCCATCGGCATCGGCAAATGCTAACGATATTTCCATCAGCCCCGCGACCGCATTATTGACCACAATTTGATTATTCGTTTTATCAAAACTCAGTTGGCTGGCGCTACTAATCACCGACACCGTATGCGCACCAAAGCCGACAACACTCACCTCGGCGACGATACGGCTCGCTCCCACTTCAACATCCTGCCAATATGGAATCACCTCTACATGTAATTTATCAATCACAAAAACATCAATCGTTGCGGTAATGACCAGATCCACAAAAGTCACATCACTGGCGATGATTTCAATCTGCCCGACGAGCGTTGTATTGAGTGGCGAAGCCGCACTAATAATACCGTTGCTATCTAAGGCAATGGCGTTAGCTAACAACGCCGGGGTCACCTTACCCAAACTATAATTATAATTGCCACTGCCGCCGGTGGTTTCGGCGCGGTAAATTTCCTGCCCCGTATTGGTAGAAGGCAACTGCACATAGACACTATTTTCAAGGGATAAATCTTCTTGTTGAATGATTTCCAGCGCCAACGACAATGTTTGTGCCGCATTGGCAGCAAATTGATCATTCACTTCTAACGTGAGGTTGAGCGTCAAGGTCGTGTTGTCATTCAAATTGGCGGTATTGGTAAAGGTAATTACATCATCCACAATGCTAAAGTCATCTTCATCACCGCTAATGATAATTTCGTAATCGCCACCGGCAAGATAACCGCCACTGACAGCCAAAGAAGCCACTTCGGTGACGACCCCGGCAATGATGGTAAATTGTGTTTGTTGCAAATTCGCTGCAAACGGCGGCACTTGCGCGACCAAAGGTTCATCGTCAATCACCAGAGCAACGAAATCTTTACGTTCCACCCAATCGGCAGAATCTTCCGCCTGCGTCCAGCTGGTACCGTCTGTTGGGTTTGTATTCACCCAAATATCGTTGCGCTCATTCCCGCCATCGTTGATTCCGCCGCCGAATAGAACTAAACGATCTTCGTATGCCAAAAATCCAGCGCCGTCACGAAGACCAATCGCATCGCTCAAAGGATAATCAGACCAACTGACCATATCACTACTGTAATAGATAACATTTCTGTCGAGTAAGTAGAAAGTATTGTCAAATACAGCAACCCTACTATTGAAAGAGGAATCTACTGGCATTGGTGTCGTGCTTGCGGTCCAGTTCGTGCCATCACTGGTAGACCATAGCTCCGTTCCGCTCCCCGTTACATATAAGATGTCGTTAAATACCGCCGCTTTTACATAGACCTCCCCTGGGTAATTGTTTGTTGCCAACTGCCAGTTGGCGCCATCTGTGCTACGCCAAACTTCAGTTACTGCTGCTTTTGAAGTGTCTTGACCGCCAAACATTAATAACTGCTGCCCTAATACTACTAATTCTTGTTCATGCACCGCCTCGGGAGTTATCCCCACGCTAACCCAAGTGCTCCCGCGGCTACTATTGGGGCTTGCATAGACGATATCACTAAAGCCCGTCCCGCCCCCGTTGGTGCCCCCCACCAAATAAACGCTGCCATTAAAGGATGCCGCCGCCCGACCCGTTACAAAATTAGTATTGGTATAAGCTTCTACCCAACTCGTCAACGCGGTATCGTTACTGACCCAAACATTTCGTGCGTCGCCGTTTAATCCCGCATTACCGCCGATAATCATGATGTTGCCCAAGCCAAATAAATTATCCGATGTCAAACTCTCTTGAAAACGCACGAGAATAGTCGCCGTCGTTTGTTTGCCAAAGCCGTCTTCCACCGCAACTTCTAAATTCACATCGGCAAAAGCGCTCTTGCCGACCTTGACGCTCACCGCACCATTGGCGAATACACTGATATTAGCCACCTCTTCTGCCGGTGTTGTTGCCACTAAACTATAAACATACGGGGCTTTGCCGCCACTCACCACAATGCTACCAATCACCTCGGTACTATTGAACGGTGAAGTCAGCGTGAGTGGCGAAATCAATACGGTCGGCACAACAATAATGATAATTTGGCTGTCGGCACCGCTGTTGCCGTCATCGGCACGGACAAACGCGGTAATCGTTTGCACCTGCGTCATTGCACTGGTGAGGGTTAATACTCCCTCGCCGCCTACGTTTTGATAACGCAAATTATCTACCACCGGATTGGTGTTAATAATGGTGTAGTTGTAATCGCCGACGCCACCACTTGCCGCGAGGGTGAGCACCGCGCCATTGCTGTCATCTACCAATAAAGTAATACTACCGCCGTTGGCTAATTCTACTGGTGTCGTAAATGACAACTCAACGAATACCGTGGCATCGTTGCCAAAGCTATCGCTCGCGGCAATTTGCAAAATGGGAAGGGGCCCGGCATAGTCAGCATTAAAGCCACTCAAGCCGCCGTTATCGCTAATAATCCCCGTGGTTGCATCAATAACAAATGCTGCTCCCAGTTGTAATTCATTCGGCAGTACTGATTCTAAATCGTATTGATAATTACCACTACCATTGCTCACGCGAATGGTCGCTAAAACGCCGTTGTTGTCATCGGGCAACACTGCCACGACAGAAATAGTCGCCGATGGGAAGTTAAGTTTGAGCGGGGCGACAATAGAAAGCAACGCTTCACTATGACCCCCAACACCGCCAATACTATCGCTCGCTTGCACGGTCAGCGATAAGGTAATCCCGTATCCTAATGTGGCAGTAATGCTAACCACCCCATCGGCAAATATGGAAACTATCGCGGGGGCATTGTTCCCGATACTTCCGCCTTCGCCTTCATTCACGGGGGGAGTGTCGTTTCCGTTGCCGGCGCTATCTTGCGCGCGATAAGTGTAATTGCCATCGCCGCCGCTGGCGACTAAAGTGCCCACCTTACCGCTGGCACTCGCCGCAATGGTGTAGGTCGTTACTAATAATTCTACATCGGGGATAATTTCTAAGTTAATGGTTAATGTTGCACTCCCGGGGAGGACATCGGTCGCGGCAACAACAACTGTTAAGAGCCCCAACTGCGCCGCGCTATTGACAGAAGCAACGATATTATTCGCCACAAACGACAGCGCCACATAATTACTAATGTTGGCACTGACTTGGTTATACGTGTAATCGCCGCCGCCGCCAATCGCACTGGTAATGACTGCCGCTTGATCGCTGAGGTGCACACTGACGGTAATGTTATCGGCAGCAAAACCAACCGCATTGTTAATATCAAGCAATACCGTTGCTAAATCTTCGCGCACATCATCTGTTGCCTTTAGTACCACTTCAATTTCTTGCGGGGTGGTCACATTATTTTGAAGATGTAACTCGCCATTGGCGGCAATAGAAAGGTTGCTTAATGATTCCGTCGGCGCACTACTGACAATGGTATAAGACACACTACCAAAGGCAGAGTCCGTTGCCGCATTATAAACAACGCCACTATTATTGCCGACCAATAAAGTAACGGTTCGCGCTTTTTCAACAAATTGTACGCCAGCGACGGCAATCAGATCCACCGTCAGTTCGGCAGTGGTGCCAAATTGATCGCTCGCTTCAATATAAATACTAATCGTATTACTGGTGGTAATCGCCGCCGAGAGCGAAATCACCCCATCGGCAGACACGTTATAGGGAAGCGTATTATTGCTACTGCCTGCCTTTTCGGCATAGACATAAGGGGGAAGTCCGGCACTGGCTTGCACGGTATAAATATTCCCTGTTTCTTGCCTGTTGATATAAACACTAATTGCCGGCGGGGCAAAACGAATTTGCAGGGAAGTTTCTACCACCAACTGCAAAGTGGCATCCGAGTAGGAATCGGCAGCGCGAATGTGAATACTCGCGATGCCCGCATTCAATCCGTTGCCAATAACAGATAACGTTGCACGGGCGGCAGGCGCCACATTATCCAACTGCAATAGCGTGGTGAGTGCGGGCGGATTAGTAGAAACAATCGTATATTGATAAAGCCCCGCTCCTGCCGCTGCCGCGACCGTATAAACCGCACCAATGCTACTTTCTTGCACGGTGAGCGTATGG
>JAHZKE010000025.1 GCA_022600535.1 Pseudomonadota bacterium | reverse complement strand
GTATGTTGACTGCCGACGATAAAAAAGGAATCGCCTTGTGCATATTGTCAACCATCTGTATCGCACTGCAAGATATTATGTCTAAAAAACTTCTCGGTTATTTTTCCATCGGGCAGATTATCTTTGTTCGTCAGGTGGTATTTTTATTTTTTGCGATTTGGTGGCTATCTCGGCGGCATGGTATTGGCAATTTTTTCTCGGCATTTCGCCGCGCCAGTAATATCCCCATGCAGATATTGCGTTCATCACTAATGGTATTAGAAATTGCGGTTTTCTTTTCGGCACTGCGCTACGTTGGCGTTGCCGAAGCGCATGCAGTATTCATGTTGTTTCCCATATTGGCAACGTTATTGGCGTGGCTATTGCTGGGGGAGGCATTGACCAAACGCAAACTGATCGCCTTATTTTTAGGGTTTATCGGCGCTTTGTTGATTATCCGCCCGGGAAGTCAAGCATTTGAACCGGCGCTGTTGATTGTCCTCTGTGCTGCCTTTTTATTTGCGTTATATAACGTTTTGACTCGTCGCGCCACGGCACGCGACGGCTTTGATATTAGTTTAGTGTATATGGCAACAGTGGGGTTGTTGTGGTCAATACCGGTGGGAGTCACCTCGTGGGAGTCCAATGTTCCGCCACAGGTATGGTTATTGCTCGCACTGGTTACCGTTACCGGTATTGTCGTCCATTTATTGATTGTCAAATCATTAGAGTATGCACCAGCATCATTACTGCAACCTTATAACTATACCTTGATCGGTTGGGCAATGTTGTTCGCTTGGTTATTTTACGGCGAATTATTAGACGCTTTGCATATCGTTGGTATAGCAATCGTACTCGCAGCAGGGTTATATATGTTGGGAAGTAAAAAAAAGAAGTTAACAGTAGACAAACCGTTACCAATTTAACGATATCTTGCTTTTAAATTGTAAATTAGTGCAAAGAATAAGACCTGACAAATAGTCATCGTTTGTGATTTAACGACTATTCCACAACCTACCGTAAACCTCTCGTGGCGCGAGCGGTGTTTGTGCTAACGTTTGGGCGTGCCAGAGTAATGCCTGATTGCTGGAAATTACCGGACGTTGTAATTGCTCTTCGGCTATGGCGAGGATAGGCGCGCAATTTAAATTAGTGCAGGAAACAAAAACCGCCTCGGCATCGCTGTCGCGAAAGGTTTGCAATGCTTCTAATATCTGTTGCGGGGTAATTGCGGCAACGGCGCGGTCGCTGCCCTCGTTAAAGCTTTTATCTGCCACAATGCGAAAGCCGGAATCATTAATATTTTGCTGCATGGCATCGGCAACATCCGATACATAAGGGCATAAATAGGCGATTTTTTTTATCCCCAAGTGAGCAAATGCCGCTTTGGCAGCGGTGAGTGGATTGGTCACGTGTGTGGTTTGAATATAACTGTGAATATCGTCGCTGACTGTTTGTTCACCGATGACGGTGGCAGCAGAGGTGCAAGCGTAGGCGATAACATCAAATGGATAGCCCTCGGGAAAAAGCGCGAGGGAGTGTTGTAAATGCCCGCGCATCGCTTGTAAGGTGCTACTGTTGATAGTATCGCTCACGGGGATGCGCGTGGTGAGGAGGTGGACATTGCTGTCTTGTAAATAAAAACGACTTTCATTTTCTACAACTTCGTCTGTTTTTAATACAACCATTCCTATTTTTGCAATTTTTGCGCTACGGGCGGCGGCGTGTTGGGAGGAAGTATTCATGCGTTTAAGAGAGGGAGTTGTGCGGCGGCGCGTTGGGTGAGCAGTTGAGCGCGACCATCCGCACCAATAACAATATTTTCTTCGTGCACTTGCAAGCGGTGATTACTGAGCGTTGCCGAGGGTTCTATGGTAAGCACCATCCCGGGAACAATCGGGGTATCGTCCCAATCAGTCAGAGAGGGCGTTTCGGTGAGTTCAATTCCTAAGCCGTGTCCGTATCTGCCGACACCAGCAGCACTATCGCTGTCGGCAAAGCCGCCGGCACAAATGACTTCGTGCATGGCAGAAAATACTTGCCGACAAGTCGTGCCGGCGGTGGCAGTGGCAATGCCGACTTCACTCGCCTGCCACAATACTTCGTAACAACGTTGTGCTTCGTCGCTGGCGTGTTGGCAAGCGATATTACGGTCAAAGTCGCAATAATAGCCGTCATAAGTCGCGCCAACATCTAACATCAGCACATCGCCGGCGGCAAGAGCGGTGTTATCGGGCGGCGAGATAACATCAGCATAGCCGCCATTGCCCATACCGCCGGCAAGATAGGGGATATCGTCTATCCCTGCTTGCAAACAGTGAATTTTAAATTGGCGAAAAATCTCGCGTAACGGCATACCGCTATGTAGCCACTCGTGCCAGTGTGCAAATACCTTGCTGATAATATTGCCGGCGCGGGCGATTTTAGCGATTTCTGCCGCGCTTTTTATCATCCGCACTTGTTGCACGAGTGGGCTCGCATCCTGCAAGCGCATGGTCGGTAATTGAGCGCACAATGCGGCAAAATCAGCAGGCGGCATCCGCATGACACTTTGCCGTCCCTGCATCATTCCGAGCGTAAAACTTCCCCCTTCACTCATCTCATTAATGGTATTGGCTAAGAGAGAAACACCGTCGTCGCTTGGGTGCGGTGAAGACCACGTGCGTATATCTTCTACATAGCAATTTTGCATTAATGTGCTCCCAATGGTGGGAATAACCGCCACCGGTTTTCCGCACCGCGCTAATAATAAAAACCAAGGACGTGTCGGGCTTTGCCAAAAGGGCGTATAAAAACCGCAACAATAATAAAATTCGGCGGCAGTGGTAAAGAGTAATAAATCAATATTTTGCTCTGCCATACGCTGTTGCAGTTGCTGGCAACGGTTGGCGTATTCGTCGTTGTTCAATCCATAAACAGCGTTGGCGGCGTGGTCAATACTCACAATTATTTAATGTTAGTTTTCAATGTTTATCAATATCTATTAAACGTTGATAATTTTCTTTATCGGTCGCGCCTTCGCTACCAAACAACAATACTGATGATTGCTCAGTGAGTCCCAACGTTTCGCGCCAGTGCGAATCTTGCGTAGCCGCGACCACTGCCAGACCGGCGGCGGCACATTCGCCGGCAATAATTTTGGCATCTGCCAAGGTGCGCATCATGCTGCCGATAGGCGAATCGCTAATGGCAACAAAGTCGGATGCCGCCGCCGCTAATATCTGCCACGCCAATAATGAAGGTTCGCCACAAGAAAGCCCAGCCATTACCGTTTCCTGTTCAATCGGCGTATGGACAATACGGTCGGCAGCCGCACTTTGCAACAGGCAATCGGCGTAGGCGGTCTCGGCAATAATAATACGCGGTAGAGTATCGCTGTGTTGTAACAATGCCGCCACCATAGCAGCAGCAAAAGCACCAACCCCTGCCTGCAAAATCACGTGTGTGGGGGCGCTGCCGTTTAATTGTTTGATTTGTTCTAAAGTTTCGCGCAACAGTACCGTATAGCCCGCCATCACCAACCGCGGCGTATCAGTATAGCCCTGCCACGAAGTATCAGAAATCACTCGCCAGTTATTTGCTGCTGACTGCTCGCTACAAGCACGTACGCTATCGTCATAATTGCCGTCAATGCGAATCACATCGGCACCGTATTGAGCAATTGCTGCAATGCGTTCTTCGCTCACGCCGCGGTGGACAAATATTTTAGCGCAGCAACCGGCACGTTGTGCGCCCCAAGCAATAGATCTGCCATGATTGCCATCGGTAGCACTGGCGGCAGTAAAATCGGCTTTATTGCCACCGGCAGCTAAGTGTTGTTCAAGCAGGCAATCAATGGCATAGGCACCGCCTAATGCTTTGAATGACTCCAACCCAAACCGCGGCGCTTCATCTTTGTAATAAAGAGCATTAATATCGTATTGTTGGGCGCTATCGGCAAGTGAATAAAGCGGGGTCGGCGTATAACCCTGCCATTGACAAATGCGGGAATACGCGTCATCCATCGCGGTCTTGGGTAAGGTGGCAATAGATGCCGCTTGCGCGTCAGAAAAATTCGGCTGACGGGCGATGTGACGAATAATAATGTTGTCGTGCATAGTGCGATAAAAGTAAATCCATATTATACAATAGGAAATCAACGATAATGATAGATGATAAATCTGTTAAAATGTATAAATAATGAAATTGGGCGTCAATATTGATCATGTCGGAACACTGCGCCAAGTGCGAGGCGTGTCTTATCCTGATGTTGCCGCGGCAGCAGAGGCGGCAGAAGCGGGCGGTGCTGATTTTATTACCGTGCATTTGCGCGAAGATCGCCGCCATGTCATTGATAGCGACCTGCCACG
The DNA here is from genome assembly GCA_022600535.1 of Pseudomonadota bacterium. Taxonomy (GTDB): domain Bacteria; phylum Pseudomonadota; class Gammaproteobacteria; order Tethybacterales; family Persebacteraceae; genus JAHZKE01. The sequence continues at coordinate 15,803 of JAHZKE010000025.1, read as the reverse complement.
CTTAGCAGCGGTGGTGCAGACGCATATTAATTTAGAAATCGCCGTCACCGATGAAATGCGGGAAATTGCCATGGCATACAAACCGGCAAGCATTTGCTTGGTGCCGGAAAAACGCGAAGAATTAACCACCGAGGGCGGGTTGGATGTTGTCGGGCATTTGGCGCGCGTGCGCGATTTTGTAACGACACTGAGCACTGCGGGGAGTGAAGTATCATTATTTATTGACCCTGAAGAAGCACAAATTGCCGCCGCAGTGCAATGCGGTGCGCCGGCGATAGAATTACACACCGGGCGCTACGCCGCAGATGGCAACCTGCAACCATTAAAACACGCCGCCGCCGTTGCCACAGCAGCAGGGCTAAAAGTCAACGCCGGACACGGACTCACCTTAGAAAACGTCGCCGCGGTTTGCACCCTACCCGTAACAGAGTTAAACATCGGGCACAGCATTATTGCGCGGGCGGTATTTGTCGGGCTTGCGCAAGCGGTGGCAGAAATGCGTCAGGCAATGGGTTTAGCCGCCATCATAAGACCACGACAGTCGCAACAGCCATGATTTTCGGTATAGGTAACGACATTGTTGATGTGCGCCGCTTTGCCCAAGTCGCCGCGCGTTTTCCGCAACGCTTTCCGCGTTATATTTTAACCACGCAAGAACAACAGCAATTTGCGGCTAAAAAAATGCCACTCTTTTTTCTTGCCGGACGTTGGGCAGCAAAAGAAGCATTAGGCAAAGCCATCGGTTGCGGCGTGCACACCCCGTTAGGATTTGCTCAAGTTGGGGTGTGTGCCGACAATGCTGGCAAACCACAATTTACCTTTGCCGATAGCGCGATTGATTTTTTAAAACAGCGCGGTGTTGGCGCGTGTCACTTAAGTATTAGCCACGATGGAAATTACGCCTATGCGATGGTCGTAGCGGAGAGAAAACAGGAATGAATGGACGATTAATGATTTCATTGGCGGGGGATACAGAACTACTCGCCGAAGATAAAGAAGCACTGCAACAGTCGGCAGTCGGCGGGGTAATTTTATTTAGCCGCAACTATGGTGGCAGTCGCGCCTTACGGCAGTTAACCGCAGAAATTCGCCGCACTGCCAACCGCCCGCTACTCATTGCCACCGACCACGAAGGCGGTCGGGTGCAACGCTTTCGCGGCGATGACTTTACGCATGTGCCGGCAATGGCAAAAATTGCAGCAAGCGCCGCCCCCGAAATATCGCCCGCAACAATGGCACGGGCAGCGGGGATTGTGTTGGCGGCAGAATTATTAGCACACGGCGTTGATATGACATTTGCCCCGGTATTAGATTTAGATTACGGCGTGGCAGAAGTCATTGGTGACCGTGCGTTTTCTGCCGATGCCAACACCGTTGGCGAATTGGCATTAAAATTAAAAGAAGGATTAAAAGCCGCCGGCATGCCTTGTTGCGGTAAGCACTTCCCCGGGCATGGTTTTGTGGTGGCAGATTCGCACCTTGAATTACCCGTTGACACACGCAGCTTAGCCGATTTACAAACAGACATGATACCGTTTCGCCGTTGTGCCGCCGCTGGTATGGAAATGGTGATGACCGCTCATATTGTTTATAGCGCTGTCGATTCCCAACCGGCAACATTTTCTCCGCGCTGGCTAAAAGACATTTTGCGCGGCGAATTGAACTATCAAGGATTAGTCGTAAGCGATGATTTAAGTATGCAAGGCGCCGTTGCATTTGGCGATGTAAGTAATCGTGTGTCGGCAGCAGCGGCGGCGGGGTGTGATTTATTATTATTGTGTCAGCCACAAGAAAACAGCGCGGCAATTCAAGCAATGGCGAATATCAATCATAGCGACGCACACTGGCAACAATTACGTTGTATTGATACCAACCGCATTACCGTCGGGGATGACTCCTACCATTGCGCACGGCAGCAACTGTCGGTGTTATCGGATTAACTGATGTTGCGATAATGTCTAGATTAAGACGTTCTAAATCGGCAGCATGGCGGCGGCGGCAGGAATCCGATACGCACGTATTAGCAGCACGGGCGGCGGGTTATCGTTCGCGTTCTGCCTATAAATTATTAGAAATAGATAACAGCCACCGTTTGTTACGGCAAAAAATGCGTGTGGCAGATTTAGGCGGTAGCCCCGGCGGTTGGTCGCAAGTGTTACGGCAACGCGTTGGGCAAAACGGCTATGTCGTCGCGGTGGATTTATTACCAATGGAAGTATTAGAGGGAGTTCATTTTATTTTGGGGGATTTCACCGAACCAGCCATACAGCAACAAATCACCGCTGCATTAGGCGGCGCTGCTGATGTAGTGGTATCGGACATGGCGCCGAATTTAAGCGGCATTGCCGTGCGCGATCAAGCCAATGCAACAGCATTATCAGCAAGCGCATTAGCATATTGCCAGGCGGGCGGATTAAAAAAAGGAGGAGATTTTTTAATTAAAACATTCGCCGGAGAAGAACAAGGCGAGTATCGGCAATTATTAATAAAAGCATTCGGCAGCGTAAAAGTAATCTACCCGCAAGCCACTCGAAAAAACAGCCGTGAATGTTATCTACTGGCAAAAAGTTTTAAATTAACTCCACACCCTACTGGTGAGGAAAGTTAAATTTTCCTCCGCCGGTGTTTCTCCCCCGCATGATTGAATTTTAAACGGGGAAAAGAACGGCAACCGACAGGGACTCATGCGTTCGATAAAATTTGCCACAAACTCACACGCCCTTATTCACCGCCCGCACTCGCCTCGCTCGTAAAATCAAGACAAGCGCCGATTCTCCAACGCTGGCAAGCGCTGTCGCCATGCTTGCCGTTCGTTGCTGTTGATGTCGGCAATAATCACTTCATCGCCGTTGCTTTTTGCTTGCGCTAGTACCTTCCCCCAAGGGTCAATAATCATGCTGTTGCCGTAGGTGCGGCGTCCGCCGCCGTGTTCACCCGCTTGCGCCGCGCCGATAACATGCGCTAAATTTTCTACCGCTCGTGCCGATAATAACAAACGCCAATGTGCCGCGCCGGTTTCTTCAACAAATGCTGACGGCGCGACAATAACATCGGGCTGTTGCAACCGCCGATAGAGTTCGGGAAAGCGCAAATCGTAACAAACAGATAAACCAATCCGCCCCAACGGCGTATTTACCGCCACGGGAGTACTGCCGGGGGCGATGGTTTTTGTTTCATCATATTGCTGTTGCCCATGGCGAAATTGAAACAAATGTATTTTGTCGTAACGCGCTATACGGCTGCCATCGGGGGCGTATAGCGGCGAAGCCGCATAGATACGCGGCGTATCGTCATTTGCGTCATTTGCCGCTGGCGCGTGAATCGGCACGGTACCGCCAACAATATATAAGTGATGTTGTTGTGCGGCTTGCGCTAAAAAATCTTGAATCGGTCCATCGCCGTCGGTCTCGGCAATGGCGAGTTTGGCTTTTTCATTTGCCGAGAGCAGGGGAAAAAATTCCGGCAATACCGCCAAACGCGCACCGCCATCGGCCGCCGCCGCAAGCAACCCTGCGGCACGTTGTAAGTTATCCGCTAATACATCGCCGGAAGTCATTTGAATGCAAGCGGCTTTATAAGTATCCATGTAATTATTCCTCTTTAGTTCTGAATGGATATTAGCATTATTTTAGGTATAATTCTGCTTATTGTTGCCGTTGTCGTTATCACACAACAATGTTGCAATAGGCGCGTAGCTCAGTTGGTTAGAGCGCTACCTTGACATGGTAGAGGTCACAGGTTCAAATCCTGTCGTGCCTACCAAATTCCTCTTACATAGAGTCGTAGTTGGGTCCGCCGCCGCCTTCGGGCGTTGTCCAATGGATATTTTGCGTTGGATCTTTAATGTCGCAAGTTTTGCAATGTACACAATTTTGCGCGTTAATCACCAAGGCATGTTGATCGCTGTTTTCTTCTTTAACAAACTCATACACTCCCGCCGGGCAATAGCGGGCTTCAGGTCCGGCGTAGTCCTGCAAATTCACATTAACCGCCACACTGTTATCGCGTAGTTTTAAGTGTGCAGGTTGATTGGCTTCGTGATTGACACCGGAATACGCCAAATTTTCTAAACGGCTAAAACTCAATTCGCCATCGGGTTTGGGGTATTCAATCGCTTGGCATTCGCTCGCTTTTTTCAGTTGGCTATGGTCGTTGTGGTGTCCAAATGTCCACGGCGCTTTGCCGCGTAAGAGGTAAGTATCTATTGCCGCATGCGATAACCCCGCCCATAAACCGTGGCGAAACATCGGGCGGATATTACGCACTTTACGCAATTCATCGCCCACCCAACTTGTGCGTAAATCTTTTTCGTAGTCGTTCAATGTTGCGGCTTCGTTACCGGCTTTTAGAGCGGCGGCAATGTGTTCGGCAGCACTCATGCCGCTTTTCATTGCCGTATGCACGCCTTTAATTTTTGCGACATTGAGAAAACCCGCCGCACAACCTGTGAGTACACCACCGGGAAATGCCAACTGTGGAATCCCCTGCCAGCCGCCTTCGTTGAGCGCACGCGCCCCGTAGCATATCCGTCTGCCGCCGGCAAGCAGCGGGGCAATTGCCGGATGGTGTTTGAAACGTTGAAACTCCATATACGGAGACAGATAAGGATTTTTATAATCTAAACCAACAACAAAACCGAGGGCGATTTTCCCCGCTTCTAAATGATACAAAAACGAACCGCCGTAAGTATCGTTGCGTAGGGGCCAACCAATCGTATGCAATACTTCGCCCGGATTGGCATGTTCGGTTTCCCACAATTCTTTAATGCCGATGCCGTACGTTTGCGGCGCATCATCAGTGCGTAAGTTAAATTTTTTCATCACCTCGGCACTGAGTGAGCCGCGACACCCTTCGGAAAAAATCGTATACTTTGCCCGCAACTCTACCCCTTGCTGATAGTTCCCCGTTTGCGTGCCGTCTTTGGCAATCCCCATATCGCCGGTCGCCACTCCGACAACAGCGCCTTGCTCGTTATACAACACTTCCGCGGCGGCAAACCCGGGGAAAATATCCACACCAATGCCCTCGGCTTGTTCTGCCAACCAGCGCACCGTCCGCCCCAAACTGACAATATAATTCCCCTCATTGTGCATGGAAGGCGGGGTCGGTAAGCGGTAAGATTTTTTTTCAGTCAGAAAACAAAAACGGTCGGTAGTGACTGCCGTTTTAATCGGGCAAGTTTCATCCTCGCGCCATTGCGGTAACAGCTCGTCTAATGCCCGCGGTTCTAACACCGCACCGGCAAGAGAATGCGCGCCGGGTTCGGCACCTTTTTCCAGCAAACAAACGCTGATTTCCTGTCCGCTTTCGGCGGCGGTTTGGCGTAGGCGAATGGCAGCGGCAAGCCCAGCAGGGCCGCAACCGACAATCACCACATCATATTCCATTATTTCACGTTCAGACATGGCGTTTTCCTTTAAGAGAGGTTGGGTGGGGGAGGCGCTATTCTAATGCGGCTTGTAGTTGCGGCAGTGCTTCAAATAAATCAGCCACTAAACCGTAGTCGGCAATTTCAAAAATCGGCGCATCGGGATCTTTATTAATCGCAACAATGCACTTTGAATCTTTCATTCCGGCAATATGTTGAATGGCTCCCGAAATACCAATCGCGATATACAAATCGGGAGCGACAATTTTACCGGTCTGCCCGACTTGGTAGTCGTTGGGCACATAGCCGGCATCTACTGCTGCGCGCGAAGCTCCGACCGCGGCGGATAATTTGTTGGCAAGCGTTTCCAGTAATTGAAAATTCTCAGCACTGCCAACCCCGCGCCCGCCGGAAACAACAATTTTTGCCGTCGTTAATTCAGGATGGTCGGAAGACGAAGTCCGCGCTTCAATAAAAGTCGTTTGTCCGCTATCGGCACCACCGCTAATTTCTTCTACAGACGCACTGCCAGCACCTTCAATCGGCGCAAACGCAGTGGGGCGGATGGACATAAACTTGACGCTATCGCTACTTTGCACCGTGGCTAAAGCATTGCCAGCATAAAGCGGGCGGACGAAAGTATCGGGCGCATTGACCGCAATCACATCGGTAATCATCTGCATATCGGCAAGGGCGGCGGCGCGGGGTAACCATTCGCGTGCTTGCGCACCGGCAGCCATCAGGACATGTGTCATCCCCGCCGATTCAGCAGCGATAATCGGTGCACAGTTTTCAGAAATCCCGTGTGCCAACGCCGCATGTTGCACCAATTTAACCTTATCTATTCCGGCAATTGCCGCCGTCGCATCGGCAACCGCGCGGCAGTTATCACCAATCACTAAAGCCGTAACCGAATCGGCAACTTGGCGCGCACAGGTAACAACAGCGCGTATATTTTCGCGTACTGTTTGATTGTCGTGTTCTACAATAATAAGGGCGCTCATGCTATTACCTTTGCTTCTTCGCGCAATTTAGAAACCAGCTCTGCCACATCGGCAACGCGTACACCACCGGCGCGCGGCGGGGGCGTATTCACTATTAAAGTTGTTAAACGGTCGCTCGCATCCACGCTCAACTCTTCGGGGGTGAGCGTTTCAAACGGCTTTTTCTTTGCTTTCATTATATTAGGTAGGGTGGCATAGCGGGCTTCATTTAAGCGCAAATCGGCAGTGAGTACACACGGTGTTTTCACCTGTATCACGCGGATACCGCTATCCACCTCCGACTCTCCCGTGACGACGCCATCGGCAAATTTTGCTGAGGATAAAAACAACCCTTGCCCCCAACCCAGTAGGGCGGCGGTCATCTGACCCGTTTGGTTATAATCGCCATCAATCCCTTGCTTGCCCATCCAAATTACACCGGGGTCTTCGCGTTTGGCGACTGCGGTGATAATTTTGGCAGTTGCCAGCGGTTGCGGTGTATTGGCAGCTTTGACGTGAATCGCACGGTCGGCACCAATCGCTAACGCCGTGCGCAGTGTTTCTACACAGGAATCATTACCAACGGACAATACAACAACCTCATTCGCAATGCCAGCTTCGCGCCAGCGTAATGCTTCTTCCAAGGCATTTTCGCAAAATGGATTCATCGCCATTTTAACGCCATCGGTTTCCACAGCAGATTGATCGGCACGCACCCGTACTTTGATATACGGGTCAATCACCCGTTTAACGGTGACTAATATTTTCATAAATTCTCCCATAGCGAAAATTGATTATTTTACCCGATTAATTATTAAATAATTGTAAATTGATTCAATTTTGCTATTTTTTAGTAGGGTGCATACTTTCCAGTATAAAATCGGCGCTTTTTTCGGGGTTTGCGACATCAAAAGGATAGCAGGAGAGGGTTAATTTGGTGCTGTTTTCCACATCGTTAAAGATAAATTCTATTTCTTTTTCAAAATTTTCATTTTGGGGGTAAATTAATGCGATTTTGGAGCAACCGTACAATTTTCCATAACTATATAACTGATATAAATCTTGTTGGCTGATGTTGTATTTTTTATCTGCTTGGCGAGCATCTAATCGCTTCCATTTGCTATCTAAAATATATAACCATTGTTTAGTATTTTTATCACATAAAGTAATATCGGGCTCCATCCAAAATTTTTTTCCTTCGTCATTTATCACCATAGGTTTTTGCGGTGCTTGCGTTTTTACGATAAATTTATCTTTCGCTGATTGGCGAAAATGATACGCGACAAAATCTTCAAATATCTCTTGCATGGGAAATAATAAAGATTGATTATCATGGTCGCCTTGATAAGTCGTTAACCCATAGCCAAATAAAAACAACTCTACCCATTGCATAACTTGCTTATAGTGTTGCATGGTGCGGTTGGCGTGCGTGCGGCGGTGTTGCTGCCAATCCTGATGTTTATTTTTGCTTGGTTCAATATCGTCAAAATAACTCCTTAATTGCCGTTGTAAGCGTGCGTTTTCACTTTCACGACATTTGAGCTCGCGCAATACTTTACTAATTAATCGGTTTGCCGCATGGTCGGGGGAGTATTGGTCATACTGCACATAAAACTGCGCTTTATTCGCAGCATTAATAACTGCCTGTTGTGGAAACAATAACCGCCCCTTGAGAGATGGCAGGTTATCGGTATGCGTATGATATTGGCTGACAATACCGCGTTTAATTAATTGTAAAGTTTGCGTTAAAAATAAGTGGATAAATGCTTCCAACATGGGATAGTTTTTAAATTTTTCTATATCACTCGGGTCTAATTCAATAAAATTTTTACGCTGCCAATGGCATAACATTTTAAAAAAAATCTGTTTCTCTTTTTCCTCTTGTTCGATTCCAGCATTTAGAGATATTTTCGGCAATATTTCTACTATGGTTTCTTGCAAGCCATTGCGTAGCGAAAAAATACCGACATGATTTTGCGCCTTTACTTTTCCTCTATGGATACGCAACGGTAATTTAGTTTTGCTATCTTCGTCTTGATGTTTATTAATCCATTCTTTACATTGCGTTAAAGAATCGGAACTAAGATGGTCGTCAAGAATTTCATATTCTCTAACTTTGATCTGGCTCATTATTTCCACCGTATATTTTTTTGTAAAGAGCGGGGTCTTTCCATTTATCTTTTTTAGGGTTTTTACTTTTAGGTAATATGTCAAATATTTTTTTACTAGAATCTTTGCTATATGGTTTAGGGATAATAAAACCATTTTTGTTGAGTATTTGATCTATTTTTTCTCTATCATCAAAAAAGTATTCCTGTAACAGTGGTATTATTTTTTGTTGGAATGCGTCTTTTAGGTCTTCTATGGTGTTGATGTCCATAAAATAGGTATGTCCAATTTGATGTTCTCGGTCATATAAAGCAGTGATATTTTCATTAATAGCGGCGAGTAATTTAGATAATAATATTCCCTTTATCCCTTTATTTTTTTCTACTTCTTTTAATTTATTTTCATCTGGCATCATTTCAATAAAACTAAACCGTCGCCGTAATGCAGTATCTAATAGGGCAATAGAGCGGTCGGCAGTGTTCATAGTGCCGATAATGTAAAGATTGTCGGGTACGCCAAAAGGTTCGTTAGAGTAGGGCAATGTTAATGAGAGTTCATCTTTTTGCCCCAAGCGCTTTGATTCTTCAACTAAGGTAATTAACTCGCCAAAAATTTTAGAAATATTGCCGCGATTAATTTCGTCTATGATGAGTACGTAATGCTTTCTCTTTATTTCTTGTTCATTTAATGTAAGGTTAGATTGTTGAGAAAATTCTTGTATTCGTTTATATAAAGAAAAATAATAGATGGCAGTGCTAAGATGTTCTCGTTCCGCTTGACCTTTAGGCATGATGTCTCTAACGGCTGCTATTTCTCCATTATTAAAGCGCTCGTAATCTCTCATGATTATATTAAAAGATAAACTTTGAGGACTAGTTACACTGCCTCCTAACACAAAAGATTGAAAATTACCTTCTTTATCATATCTAATTTGTTTTATAGTAGATTGTCCTTTCCCTTTTAAATATATGATTTCATTATTATTTAATTTTTCTTTAATGTGATTAACGTATTTTTCAATTAGTTTTCTAACATTTGTAGCATTATGTGTTTTTTTGCTATCTTCATTAGCGCGGTTGGCAATGCGCTTAAATACCCCGTCTTTAATTTCGTATAAGATATTTTCCTCTTTCATCTTTGGCTTTATGCCTTCCATAAAATCTTCATAAGCATAATTTTGGTGAAAGGTGATTAATTCAATTTGTCCAGCTTTTTGTAATGCTTGAAATCGATTGTTGCGTTCGCCATTTTTAGGATATACACCATCAATAATGCGGATTGCTTCATCAATAGTGCTGTAAGTTTTACCCGTTCCCGGAGGTCCGTAAAAAATTTGATTGAGTCGAATTGGTGTTGTCATGTTGTTGAGGTTTTTATAAGTGTTAAATAGTTTTTGGTTTGAGTTGGTGGTTTTCAAATTATCGCGATAGATAAGCTTCGCGTGATATTTTAGCGAAAGAAAGTTTAGGGTGTTTTTCTTGCAATAAATCCTTAATTTCTAAATACTCTTTGCCAGTAATTACTCGTTTGATTGGTATGCCAAGCTTATTGGGAATATATTTAAAAGAAAGCTCATCTAACGTTGGAAAAAATCGTGGTCTAACGAAAAATAAACACTTGGTAAGAGAACTTCGCGCTATTTGATTTACAGTAAGTGCCTCGTCAAAAGCTGCAATAAATTCCTTTTTAGTTTTGTCATTTTGTTTATTGGAAAAGTTAATAGATTTTTCAAGGAGAGCCCAGAGAATCTCAAAATCATCATTTTTTCTACCCTTTCGGGAGGCAAAAAACCAAGAGCGAGTAGGTTGAACACTTGGCACGCCTTTATAACAATCTGGTACACTTGCCTTAACTTGTAAAAATTTGGCAAGTTTTTTCGCGGCGTATCTTTGTTTTTCATTTCTGACTCTCAGATATAACCCTATCGCAGTAAATGGGGCTATATCTTTTAATTGTCCATAAATCTTACCGTACCCATTTCTATCATGATAAACTGTTGGGCTTCCTCTTTTTCGGTATTCTTCATTATCTGCTATTTCATGAAACTTTTCAACTAAGGCAGTTCTATCATCCTTATGTCGAAGCAATCCATCGGCAATTTCCTCAAAAAAAGGTATCCATTCAAATTGTTCTTGTGTCATCGTTAAACTCCGCTAAAAAACAGAAAATAACATATAGTTAACCCATTAGCAAACAGAGCGGCAACATGGGGCTATAACACCAACGGTATCTACCTCACCGTATCGCTTTTTTCAAATACGCCGCATGGGATATTGCTGGAAAGGAGCGATATGTTTCAAGCATTAAATTATCTCTAATCTTTAAATATTCTTCGCCATTAATTTCACGGTCAACGGATACATTCCATTTGCGTTTAATATAATTACAAACAGGGGTACTCAACACTGGGAAAAAATCGGCTCTAACCCAAAACAATCCCATCGTCAAATATTTTTGCCCGATTGGTTTTACCGCCAGTGATTGATCAAAAGCAGCAACAAACGCATTTTTATTTTCCTCATCATTTTCGTTATTTTCGCTATCCGCAAAGTTAATCGCTTTTTCTAAAAGATCCCAATGCAGGTCAATATCGCCGTCTTTTCGCTCCTCTTCATAAGCAAAAAATAAACTTTCCTCAGGGCGAATCATCGGCGCGCCGGCATAAAATCTTGGGTTCGCCATATCAACTTGCAAAAATCGTGCCAATCGCATCGCCGCAAAGTTCCGTTTTTTACCGCCTGTCCGCATCAATAGCGCAATGACCGTAAATGGGTCTATATCTTTGAGACGACCTGTACTCCCGTCTTTATACTTATCCGTATAAACTGCTTCAGTTTTTCTATAATCTTCAGAATTTGCGATTTCGTAAAATTCTTGCAGCAAAGCAGGTCTATCGCCTTTATAACGAAGCAATCCATCAGCAATTGCTTCAAAAAAGGGTATCCATTCAAATTGTTCTTGTTCCATTATTGGTAATCCGGTTAAAAGCAACAAAGTAACACAAAAACGGCAGGTTAACAAACAGGGCGCAAACAGAGCGCAAATGTCAGTACTACGCCCCCATCCTCCAACAACGCCAATAGCAACACTAACGGCAGTGATAACGCGGGGAATGTGTATAATCTTTAATCTAATGTCTGATGTTTATATTTCGTTAGCGCGCAAGTGGCGCCCGCGCCGCCTTGCCGATATGGTGGGGCAGGAGTATGTCGTCCGCGCATTGCAAAATGCCGCCCAACAAGAGCGGTTGCACCATGCGCTGTTGTTTTCAGGCACGCGCGGTATCGGTAAAACAACATTGGCGCGCATTGTCGCCATGTTGATTAATTGCAGTGGTCGCGATAGCGGCAGTGCCGAGCCGTGTTTAGAGTGCGATTTTTGCCGTGATATTATGACAGGGCGCTTAACCGATGTGATTGAGCAAGACGCCGCCTCACACACGCAGGTGGATAAAATGCGCGATTTATTAGAAAGCGCCGTTTATGCGCCCGCACGGGCAAAATACAAAGTGTTTATTATTGACGAGGTGCACATGCTCACCAAGCAATCGTTTAATGCGATGCTAAAAACACTGGAAGAACCACCGCCGCATGTTAAATTTATTTTAGCAACGACCGACCCGCAAAAATTACCGGCAACGGTGCGCTCGCGTTGTTTATGTTTTTCGTTATTACCGCTAACACAAACGCAAATTAGCGAACGCTTGCAATATATCCTCACCGAAGAAAAAATCGCCTATCAACCCGCAGCAACGGCAGTTGTGGCGCGTTTGGCAAGCGGCAGTATGCGCGATGCTTTGAGTATTTTAGATCAAGCCGTCGCCCATTGTGGCGATGAATTACAAGCGGAAGATGTGCGCCGTATCGCCGGAGATATTGGCACCGACATGTTAGCGGATATTTTACGCGCAGTTGCCAGCGGTGACGGCAGTGCCATTGACGAGATTACTAATCGCCACTTAGCTCACCATGTGAGTTTTGACGCCTCGTTAGCGCGCTTATCAACATTGCTATATAAAATCGCTTTGTTGCAATCGGTACCCAATGCCGCTACTAGTGATGACATTGAAGAAGTAGCAATTATTAAAGAGATGGCAACGGTATTATCGGCAGAACAGTTGCAGGTGCTCTACGAAATCGCCCTGCGCTCGCGCCAACAATTACCGTTAGCACCAGACGAAGCCACAGGTTTTGCAATGGCATTACTGCGCATGACTTTATTTACACCAACAGCAGCACTGGCACCGCCAGTGTCGCCAGTATCACGCAATGGCTCTAACGCCGCCGCCAAGTCATCCCCTGCATCTGCTATACCATCGGCGGCGGCAACCTCTGTTGTGCGCGAGGAAAACCCAACACCGTGGCAACAAACAGTCGCGCAGTTAGATGAAATGGCGCAAGCGTTAGCAATGCACTGTATTGTAGAACACTATGACGATAAAGGCGTGCAGTTGGTATTAGATACTTCGTCTTCAACGTTTGCCAATAAATTTTTGCCGGAGTTAAAAACAGGTTTGCAAACAAAACACGGGGAGGATTTTGTCGTCCAGTTGCGTATCGGGACGGATGATGCCGCCAGTGTCGCCCGTCATAATGCGTTATTAGAGAAAGCCAATGCAACCGAATTTTCCCGCAATGTGCAAGAGGCTTTCCCCAATGCAACTTTGCAAGCCGATAGCGTGCAGGTGGTGGAACAATCAACAACACAGGAGCAAGAATAATGGATGAAAATTTTGGTAAAAACCTGCAAAAATTATTAGGCGGTGCCGGGCAAATGCGCGAAAATTTAGAGGGCATGCAAAAGGAATTAGCGCAACTACGGGTAACGGGTTCTGCCGGCGGCGGTGTGGTGAGTGTTGTCGTCAATGGCGAGCGGCGCGTGGTTAAAGTAACGATTGACGATGACGCCATGGGAGACCGCGATATGTTGCAGGATTTCATTGCCGCGGCAATGACCGATGCGCTCAAAAAAGTAGAAACTGCAATTAACGAAAAAATGCAAGCATCGCTCAGCGGTAGTTTGCGCGGTATGTTTTAAATAACGAAGCCCCCATATTCCCCATGTCTGATCAGGTGTTATGGCAACCAACGCCGCAGCGTATTGCCGAAAGTAATATGACTGCCTTTGAACAGGCACTGACAAAACATATCAACAATAAACACAGCAGTGTGCCGATGACATATCAGCAATGGCACACATACAGCACTAAAAACCCCGCTGAGTTTTGGCGTTTTTATTTGCGTTATAGCGGCTTGCCGGTAGCGCGAGGAGAGGACCCAAACGTTGCCGTGTTGAGTGATGCGCCCATGCCCGAAGTGCGTTGGTTTGAAGGCGCAACAGTCAATTACGCCGAGGCAATGCTCTACCCACCTGCCGCCGCCGGCAAAGACATTAGCGAACAAACGGCAATTATGGGCGTGCACGAAAACGGTACAGTGCGGCGTTTGACTTATGGCGAGTTACGCACAGCAGTGGCGGCGTGTGCAGCGGCGTTGCAATCTGCCGGCGTGGTACAGGGCGACCGCGTAGCCGCGGTAATGGGTAATGTTCCCGAAGCCGTCATTTTGCTTTGTGCCTGTGCGGCAATCGGGGCGGTGTTTTCCTCGTGCTCGCCGGATTTTGGCGAACAAGCAGCGGTAGCACGCTTTGGGCAAATTCAACCGAAATTATTATTCGCGCAACCGTCATACAGTTATCACGGGCGGCGTTATGACATTGTGCCGATGATTAAAAAATTAGCCGCATGCACGGCAGGTTGGGAAAACACCATTTTTATTAGCGATGGCGCAGACGCTGAAAACAGCGCATTGCCCAAACAACAACAATGGCAACATTGGCTACAGGCGGGCGCGGGTGCGCCGTTATCATTGGTGCCGTTGCCGTTTGACCATCCGTTGTATATTCTTTATTCGTCAGGCACAACGGGAATGCCAAAAGCAATTGTCCACCGCACCGGCGGCGTAATGCTCAAACACCATAGCGAGCATTATTTACACAGCGATATTCGTCCCGGTGATTATGTATTTTATTACACCACCTGCGGCTGGATGATGTGGAATTGGTTGGTATCGGTGCTAATGCAAGCAGCAACGATTGTTTTATATGAAGGGTCGCCGGCGTATCCGTCATTGGATATTTTATGGCAAGTCAGTGCGCGTTATGGCATCACCTTTTTAGGAGTCAGTGCGCGGTTTATTCAAAGCAGTCGGGTCGCGGCGGAATCAACGAATGCAACGGGTGTAACAGGCAACAGCAGCACGCGGGCAGGTTTATCCGCACTCCGCACGATCGCCTCTACAGGGTCGCCATTATCGCCGGCAGGTTTTGAATGGGTCTATCAAAACATTCGCGAGGACGTACACCTTGCCAGTATTTCCGGCGGCACAGATATAGTCGGTTGTTTTATGTTGGGTAACCCCAACCACCCCGTGATTGCCGGGCAAATTCAAGTCCCCGCTGCTGGGGTAGATGTCGCGGCGGTTGATGAAAATGGCGAAGTCGTTTATGACCAACCGGGAGAATTAATTTCGCGTGTGCCTTTTCCGTCTATGCCGTTAGAATTTTGGCAAGACGAACAACAGCAGCGTTATCGCGCCGCTTATTTTTCACATCTGCCGGGGGTGTGGTGGCACGGCGATATGCTCACTGTAACCCGCAGCGGTGGCATGATAGTACACGGCAGAAGTGATGCAACCCTCAACCCCGGCGGTGTACGTATTGGCAGTGCCGATATTTACCGCCCGTTAGAACAAATCCCCGAGGTGTTAGATGCTGCTGCAGTGGGTAAAAAAACAGAAGACGGGGATGAAGAAATTTGGTTATTAGTCGTGTTACAAAAAGGGCTGACCTTAGATGAAGAATTACAGACAAAGATTAAATCAGTCATTCGCGCCGCTGCCAGCCCGCGCCATGTGCCGCGCCGTATAGTTGCGGTCGCACAGTTGCCGCGCACCCGTAGCGGCAAAACTACCGAATTGGCGGTGGGCGATATTGTTAACGGCAGAACGGTTAACAATCGTGCAGTAATGGCAAACCCTGAAGCATTAGACGAAATTGCCGCCGCGATAAAAACGGAGTGCTGACGTTAACGCATTAGCAAAATAGTGTTAAAATAGTTATATGGCAGGACATAGTAAATGGGCAAACATCCGACATCGCAAAGAGCGGGTAGATGCTAAACGGGGTAAAGTTTTTTCGCGCTTAGTTAAAGAAGTAACAGTCGCGGCAAAAAGCGGCGGTATGGACCCGAGTTCCAATGCGCGTCTGCGTTTGTCGTTAGAAAAAGCGAAAGAAGCGAATGTACCGAATGACAATATTGACCGCGCCATTAAGCGCGGCGGCGG
>JAHZKE010000024.1 GCA_022600535.1 Pseudomonadota bacterium | reverse complement strand
GGCTTCGTAAATTTTGCGGGCGTTTTCAATCCCCACTGTTGTATCGGCAACCGAATGAAAAATTAACAACGCCTTGCCCATGGCGGAGATTTTTTCTGCCAAGCGGGTTTTTTCAATATCCTCTAAAAATTGTTGTTTAATACGAAACGGTCGCCCTGCTAACAATACTTCTGCCACCCCATGTTGCTCAATATCGGCGCGTTTATCGGTGAATAAATGCTGCACATGCGCGGGTTCTGCCGGTGCGCCAACGGTAACGACTGCTTGCGCTTCGGCAATATCCCCTGCCGCCGCTAACACTGCCGCCCCGCCTAAACTATGCCCCACCAACAACGCCGGTGCTTGATATTCCTGACGGAGAAAATCGGCAGCGCAGAGTAAATCCTGCACATTAGAAGAAAAATTAGTATTTTCAAATTCGCCTTCGGATGCACCCAAGCCGGTAAAATCAAAACGCAACACCGCAAAACCGCGGGCGGTGAGCCCACTGGTTAAATAGCGGGCAGAAAAAATATCTTTGGTGCAAGTAAAACAATGGGCAAACAAGGCATACGCGCGCGGCGTACCATTTGTTGGATTTTCCAACACCGCCGCAAGTGCGGTTCCTTGCGAGCCGATAAATGAAACCTTTTGTCCGGTCAGAATCGTTGCCATTTGTCGCCTCTATACGCTTTGCAGTGCGCTTATTGACGCGCTTGTCGTTCGCGTTCCACTAAAGTCGTTAACGTATCCATTAACTTTTCATACGAACCGCTCAATCCGGGGTTGATCACATACTTACCATTAACCGATAATTGCGGCGTGCTATTGACGCCATAATCGCCGGCAATTGTTTCGGCGCGCGTGGCACGGCTTCTCACGGTGAATGAATCATACATTTTTTCTGCTCGTTCGCGATCGACATCGTGTTCTTCCGCCAGCCAATCCAAAAAACGCCCTTTACTATTAATCAATTTCCGTTCGGCGTGAATCGCGTTGTAAATTTGGCTACTTAACGTTTCTATCAACTCCAACCCCTGTAAAGTGTAGTGGGCGCGAGCATAATGCCCGTTATAGCGGGTAAATGCCAACGGCTGTTGCACCAAGACAACATCATCGCGCATGTGTTTGGCACGCCACTTTGCCAAATGTCCTTGCAAACGATAGCAATGCGGGCAGGAATAATTAAAAAATTCCACCACCTCTATTTTATCTGCCGGCACGCGCACCGGTTGCGGTGGTTGCAACTCTAAGTAATCCGTCCCCGCCTTTAAATTATCTGCCGCTTGCACCGGCAATAAAACAAAACACAATAAAAAAGTAAGTAGAAAACGCATAAAAGCCCTCATTGAAATAATTAACATCATTATACGATAGATACAATAACTCACGCCAAATAA
The DNA here is from genome assembly GCA_022600535.1 of Pseudomonadota bacterium. Lineage (GTDB taxonomy): Bacteria > Pseudomonadota > Gammaproteobacteria > Tethybacterales > Persebacteraceae > JAHZKE01. Next base: position 4,383 of record JAHZKE010000024.1, on the reverse strand, counting down.
AGCCCTGTACAGTATAATTAATATTCTTATTCCTCTATTTTTCACAGGAAATTCCCTATGTCATCCCTTGCCTCCCGCGTCAACCGAATTAAACCCTCGCCCACCATTGCCGTTTCCACCCGCGCCCAAGAACTCAAAGCCAGCGGACGCGATATTATCAACTTAGGGTCGGGGGAGCCGGATTTTGACACCCCGCAACACATCAAAGATGCCGCCATTACCGCATTAGAAAACGGGCAGACCAAATATACCGCCGTCGGCGGCACGCCAGCATTGAAACAAGCCATTGTCAATAAATTCCAACGGGAAAACAACCTCACCTACACCAGCGCGCAAATCATCGTCTCCACCGGTGCCAAGCAAGCATTAATGAACCTGCTATTAGCCGTGCTTGATCCCGGCGATGAAGTCATCATCCCCGCCCCTTATTGGGTTTCCTATCCTGATATGGCGCTGTTGGCAGATGCCACCCCTGTTATTGTTGCTGCCGATGCCGGATTTAAAATCACCCCTGCCGCTTTACAAGCGGCAATCACCCCGAAGAGCAAAATGGTTATCTTCAATAGCCCCTCTAACCCGTCGGGCGTGCTTTACACCCCTGACGAATGGCGCGCCTTTGCCGCTGTGCTACAGCAAGCCCCCAACATCATCATTGCCAGCGATGACATTTACGAACACCTGCGCTATACCGATAGCGATTTTTCTAACATCCTCAATGTTTGCCCCGACCTGACCAACCGCACCGTATTAATCAACGGTGTGTCTAAAGCATACGCGATGACTGGCTGGCGCATTGGCTACGCCGCCGGCGATGCTACCATTATCAAAGCAATGCAAAAAATTCAATCGCAAAGCACCTCTAACCCCTGTTCTATCGCACAAGCGGCGGCACAAGCGGCATTAGAATCCGGCACCGAATGCTTGGGCGAAATGTTGCACGCCTTTGACCGTCGCCGTCAATTGGTAACCGACGGGTTAAACAGCATCCCCGGGATTCACTGCCCGACGATAGAAGGCGCCTTTTACGCCTTTGCCGATGCCAAAGAAGCCATCGCTCAAGCGGCGGCGGCGGGTAAAATCGCCGCCGCAACGGATTTAGCCCTATCGGAGTATCTATTAGAACAAGCCGAAGTCGCCGTTGTTCCCGGGTCGGCATTTGGGTGTGACAATTGTTTCCGCATTTCGTTTGCAACCTCTGATGAGAATTTAGAAAAAGCGATACAGCGTATAAGTGCGGCGTTATAGTAACTCGCTTCGCCCATAACTTTAAATGTTCTCATACTAATTGAGTATTATTTTTTCTACTCCTGCGTTAAATGGAGCAGTACTGGTTTCTGATTAAAAAGCAATGTGGATTTTTTCATCCGTCGTATGCACAAACGACAAATACGTATCGCGGCTATCTAAAAAGTCGGTACGCGGTTGCATCTTTTTGGCTTCTTTTAACGCACCAGTGCGTTTAGGGCTAATAAATAACCATGCGCTGTATTATCAAAACCGGTAATGACCCCGCGACACGCCGAAAATAGTGCCGGCGATTTTTTTGCAGCGGGGGTACCGATAGCGATAGACGGTAGAGATGACATTGTTAACGCCTGCTGTAATACTGATGATTCTTCGCTCCCCATTTGCTTATCGGTAGCCACGATTACCCCCGCATAAGCGGCAGTATTATTTTGCAAATCATTAATAATTTCCGCTTCCTTAAACAAGTGTTCTTCCACTTGCAGCTGTAATTGCGCTGCCCGTGTATGCAGTGGTTTCGTGACTTCCAGCGCTAAAGGTGTTGCTGACAAAAGCAGCACCTTATCTTTGGCATTTTCAGATGTTGGAGTCACTGGGGTTTCATCTATCACTAGCGCCTGTAACGCTAAAATGTAACTTGTGCTGTGCAAGCCGGAAATTTGCCCGATACAAACCGGGGCTAATACAGAAATATGGCGAAATTCCTCGCGTTGATAGACATTTGAAATATGCACCTCTACTGTCGACACTGCGGCAGCACTAATTGCATCACGCAGAGCGATAGAATAATGCGTATACGCGGCGGCATTTAACACCACCCCTTGCACACGCGCGCGGCATTGTTGCAGATGTGTGACTAATTCGCCTTCATTATTAGATTGAAAAAAATCAACTTCTACTTGTAAGCGTTCGGCTTCGCTTTCAATTTCAGCATTAATTGCGGCTAAGGTTTGTCTACCGTAAATTGATGCTTGCCGCTGCCCCAACATATTTAAATTGGGTCCGTGCACCACTGCAAAACGCTTTGTCATACATTCCATTATATAACGCTTTAGAAAATGGAGAACAACAAAGGAAAATTAATTACTAAATTATTTCATTAAAGGTCATCAAAGCGGGAAATCTCACACTAACGCAACAATATTTGCTGCTCAATTAACCATCGGGCGGCAACACCTCCACCACCAACACTAAGGTTTTGCTATCTTCTTCATTATCCGGGTAATAATCATTGATCCCTATTGTCAGTTGTAATGTTTGCACACTGCTACCCTCTAGATTTTGCTCACTGACCACACTAATTTGTCGATCGGCTCCCACCTGCAACACGGTATTATCGCCACTGGTGCTAATTTGATAATCGCCGCCGTCCAAATAACCGCCTGTGACGGCAAGCGATGCCAGCACCCCAACATAGCCCGCCGTCACGGTTACCGTTGCCGCCAAACCATCCGCCGCAATGGCAATTGCCGTAACGCCTGCTGAAACAATTTCTGCCTCTATCAACGGAATTTCTGTCGCAAGCAACGTGATGATGTTGACGGTGATTTCTTGCGTAATTGCCGCATTAAACGGATGTATATCATTGACAACAACGGTCGCGATTAATGTTTTTACCTCTTCTACAGTTGCCGTCAAACTCAGGATAGCACCACTACTATTTATATCGTCATCGTTGATGGCAAAGTAATTATTGTTTTCTGTCGGAACAAAAGAAATACTATAACCGTTTGGCGCATAACCTCCCCATACGCTAACGATTGCTACTGCACCAACGCTTGCACCTAAGAAATAAGTTTGCAGTGGATTGACGTTGACGGATAGTGGCAGCGGATCAACAATATCTATTTCAACAACTAGGGTAGCAGTGGAGTCATAGAATTTCGCGCTAGCAACAATGGTCAGAGCAATGAGGGTCGGACTGGTAATAGTGGCGACGAGATCAACCCCAGGTTGATCTTGACCTGGTTCTACGTTAAGCTCAAAGCGGGGATCGTCAATGCTAAAGTTAAATTGGGCCGTGCCACCATAGATGGCGACGGTAAATAATTGATCTGCTGGAAAGTAAGTGGTGGCTTCCACATGGGCAATTAACTCAATAGTAGCGGTCAAAAACTTGTTTGCTGTGTTCGGGTGCGTATCGGATAACTCAACGGTAACCACGCGATCGCCGGTCTCTCTAATGTGAGCAACTAAGCTTAATGTTGCGGTGTCGCCACCACTCTGGACAATTTCAAACTCGCTGTGCGGCGGGTTTATGGCAAATTGGTAGCCGCCCTGTGCATAACCGCCACTGGCAAACAGTTCACCGACTTTTACCGGAGAACCGACGAGGCTCGTAACACGCGGGTTGATAAGGGCAAAGTTCAATTCCGGCGGGTCAACTACATGTACACTGACTAATAATGTGATACTATCCCCAAACAAGATATCAGTTGCCTCCACCGTTAAATCAATCACCGTCGGGCTGGTCAGGGTTGCCGTAAAATCAACAACATTGTTGTTAATCGTAAAGCGCGTATCGCTGATGCTGTAAGTAAAGTCGCCATTTCTACCGCTGGCGTTAGCCGTAATTAAATTATTAACCGATTCGTAGGTGGTCACCGTTACGGCGGCTGGTACCTCGGGGATGGAAAATACTTCTATTATTTGCGTTACCGTCACCGGGGCAATTCCTAAAATTGCATCCGACGAAGCGATAACTTCGGCACTGATGGTTTGCGCAACGCCTAAGGAAGCAAGCAAAGAAATCTCACCGCTGACGGCTGCCAACGATAAATTTGCCGCCGCCGCTGCCGGGGTAATAACACCGAATTGATGCCCAATCGTACCGATCACACTGTTGTTCCAACTCGCCGTGACGGTGGTGGTGATGCTACTGTCTGTAACGCGGATGCTAATAGTATTCGGTGCCGCTAATAATAAGGCATCGTCGCTTAAGTGAGCGATGACACTGTGGCGAATAGTGCCGCCGGCACTACCACTGACTGCTAACAGAATCGTTACCGTCGCGGGTGCCGACAAGGCGACCGTTTGGCGGATATTGCCATTGACTAATTCAAAATTGGTGCTAACAACTTCGCTGGATGAACTGCTAATTGATAAGATGTTGTAGTTGTACGGTTCTAAACCGCCACT
>JAHZKE010000003.1 GCA_022600535.1 Pseudomonadota bacterium | reverse complement strand
GCACGGCGGGGTGGATTGCGTTGGTGGTGCGGTGTTGGCGCGCATGCTTGCCGAAATGCATTATGGTGGCGTTGTTGCTGCTTGCGGTCTTGCCGGTAGCCACGAATTAACAACGACTGTCATGCCGTTTATTTTACGCGGCGTGCGTTTAGATGGCGTCGATTCCGTTACTGCACCGCGCGCGTTGCGCCAACGGGCTTGGGCATTGCTTGCCGAACAAATGCAAGAGAGCGATTACAATCACATTCACAGTGAAACGGTGAATTTATCACAAACGGTTACCGCCTGCGAAAAAATCTTAGCGGGAGACAGCAACGGGCGCATTCTGGTGACGCCAACCGTCTAATAACGGTCAATAGCGGTCTAATGACAAACAACATCGTATGCGAAATTGCTGCCGGCATCTACCGCATTGATGTTAATCATCCGCAACCGCAAACAACGTGCTGCTATCTTATTGCCCACGGTAATGCACAGGCAATTATTGATTGCGGCGGCGGCACCCGCGGCACAACGGCGGTATTGTCTGCTTTAAAATCCTTAGCGATTGCGCCTGAAAAAATTAATTTTTTATTGGCGACACATGCACACTTAGACCATTCCGGTGCTGCCGGTCAGTTAATGCAACAGTTGCCGCAAGCGACTTTTGCCGCCCATCCCGATACGGTTAAACACTTAACCGCACCCGATGCGGCGTTGGTGCCGGCATCGCGGGCGCTCTACGGCAATGCTTTTTTTGATACCTATTACGGCGGCATTGTGCCGATTGCCAACGAACGCACCCGTGTTTTGCAGGACGATGAAGAAGTACTGTTAGATGGTAATACTTTGCGGGTGGTTTATACGCCGGGACATGCGTGGCATCACGTGAGTTTTTACGATAGTAAAAATGCGTTTCTTGTTGCTGGTGATGCCTACGGGATTTCCTATCGTCAACTGGACGGCAACGATACTTGTTTATTGGTGCCCGTTATGCCGCCTTCGCAATATAACCCGCCGGCGTTGATTGCCAGCATTCATCGCTTGCATCAGTTAGGGGCGAAAACGATTGGCTTGGCGCATTACAGCACATTGGATAATGCGCGTTATCACGAAGATTATTTACAAATGTTATTGCAAGCGCAAAAGGAATGGCAGCAACAAGCGGAGTTATTATTTGCCGAAAAGCAAGAAAATTTTTACGCACGAATGAAACAATATTTATTAGATTGGGTGCGGACACGCGCACAGGAGCGCGGGCTTTGCGCGGATACGGCGCAAAAATTACACGAACATGATTCCGGGCTTTCGGCTGGCGGCTTTGAATATTATCTAAAGAAAAACGCCGCTGCTTAATTGGCGGGTTTAGAATCCATGGCTGTTATTTTGGCAATTGAAACGTCGTGTGACGAAACGGCGTGTGCGTTGTTAGATAGCGAACGCGGGTTGCTGGCAGAACAAATTTATTCGCAATGGCGGCGGCATGCTGCCTACGGTGGTGTGGTGCCGGAAATGGCATCGCGCGATCATTTAGCGCGCTTGCTGCCGATGGTGGATGCGATTCTCAAAGAACAACCGCGCCCGACTGCGATTGCTTATACTGCGGGTCCCGGGCTTGCCGGTGCCTTGCTGACCGGGGCGGCAACGGCGCAAGCGTTGGCGCTGGCGTGGCGCTTGCCGGTGATTGCGGTCAATCATCTTGCGGGTCATTTATTATCGCCGTTGCTTTTAGCCACACCGCCGATTTTTCCCTATCTCGCGCTATTGGTTTCCGGCGGGCACACGCAGCTGTGGCTGGTAGAGGGCGGGGCGCAATATCGTTGTTTGGGCGATACCTTAGACGATGCCGCGGGTGAGGCGTTTGACAAAAGCGCGGTACTGCTGGGGTTGGGTTACCCGGGTGGTGCGCGTTTGGAACGCCTTGCGGCAACGGGAGATGAAAGCGCACTCACGCTGCCCTCGCCGGCGCAGAATCGCTATGATTTTAGTTTTAGCGGGCTAAAAACAGCGGTGCGGCGGGCGGTAGATAAGGGCTATCAAAAGGCAGATATTGCCGCTGCTTTTCAACGCGCAGTTGCTCACGGGCTTGCCCGTCAAGTGCGGCAAGCGGTTGCCGATTGCGGAGTCACACAGGTGGCGGTGGTCGGTGGAGTGGCGCAAAATAAATATTTATATCAAGTGTTAGCGGCGGCTTGCGCCGAACAACAGGCGGCTTGCATTGCCCCGCACAAACGCCATTGCGGCGACAATGCCGCGATGATTGCAGTTGCCGCGCGATATGGCGAACCAACAGCGGCGGGGGGTTTTGATGTCTATCCGCGTTGGAATCCCGATACACTCCCCGATGCGATTGCGGACGGGAATAAGTTAAAGTAACAACGGGAGGGGGTAAATTGGTGGGCGCTGAAGGATTTGAACCTTCGACATCCGCCGTGTAAAGGCGACGCTCTACCCCTGAGCTAAGCGCCCGTGTAGTTTTGTGAAAGGGGAATTATACCTTTTTTTATCGGCGCAAATGACGACCGCAAATGACAACCGATTAATCGGCAATTTGCAATAATACTTTACCGTTTTCTACTACCACTGGAAACATCGGTAGCGGTTCCTCTGCTTCTTCTACCGGTGTGCCGTCTGCCAAGCTCCATGTCCAAAAGTGCAGGCAGCAGGTGATTTTTCCATCTGCGACTTCGGCATCTGCCATCGGCGCTGCCTGATGTGGACACTCGCCGGCAACCGCATAAACTTTGCCTTGATGACGGACAACGGCAATTAATTCGCCATTCGGCCCATCGCATTCAATCGGTTCATCGTCATTTAATTCTGCTTCTAAACATAATTCAAAAGTTGATGGCATTTTTTCTCCTTAATGATTAACGGGTATAAAAAATTGTTCTACTTGCGCGGCAAATGCATCGTCATTATCGGCGGCAAGTGCTTGCAGGGTGGTTAAATTTCTTAAGTAACTATAGGCGGCTTGACGTAAATTTAAACGCGCATCAAAGGCGTCTTCTTCGGCGCTGAGTACGTCGGTAATGACATTAACGCCATTTTCATAACCGACAATTACCACTTGCAGCAGGGCTTCGGCGGCTTCGGCGGCTTCTTCTAAGGCGGTAATGCGGGCGAGGTCGGCGCGCATTTGCCCGTGCAGACGTTTAATGGTTTGCGTATTTTGTTCTAATAGTGAGGCAACTTGTGCGTGTCCCGAGTCGGCTTCGGCAATAATTTGCCGCTGTTGTGCGCGTAAGTTGCCGCCCGTAAATAACGACTGCTGCAGCGAGAGCTGCCAATTATCGCGAATGTTGCCCTCGCCTTCCTCGGTACTCAACCTACCACTAAACGATAAGCGCGGATACACCGCATCGGCAGCGGCTTGCAGGCGGCGGCGCAGATACGCGGTTTGCTGGCGTGCCGCTTTTAATTCTAAGTTATTTTGCTCTACGGTTTGTTGCCACTCTTGCAGCGTGCGCAATGGCGGCAGCGGTGCATCCGGTGCTAAACGTAAGTCGGTGGCAGTGGCGGCGGTGTAACGATAAATCACATCATGGGCGACGGCTAAGTCGTGGCGGCTTTGCTCCCACTGCGAGCGCGCATTTGCCAACCCTGCCCGTGCCGAGAGTACATCGGCTTTAATGACTTGTCCCGAATCGGCTAAGGTTTCCGTGCGTTTGAGCTGCTCGCGCAAGGTATTGCGCCGTGTTTCTAATAACTGCAATGTTTCGGCGGTCAGCTGTACCTCCAACCAAGCGAGAATCACATCGCGGCGTAATTGCGCCCGTGCGATTTGCCGATTAATTTCCGCTCGTTTCACTTGCTCCTTTGACCCCTGCCATAAGTGCCACAACGGCAGATTGTAGAGTTCTTGCTCCAACGATACGCCCGCCGACCAACTGCTTTCGTCTGATTGATCGCTGTATTGTTGCCCGACCGATGCCGATGCCTGCGGGAAGAGCGCGGCGCGGGCAATCGGTTCGGCTTCTTTTTCAATTTGATAACGCAGTTCTTCTAAGCGGTAACCGCTGTAATGTTGTTCTGCTAACTGCAATAATTCCACCAACGGCGCGGCGGCGGCGAATGGCGCGGACAACGCAATTGCTAATAATAAAAAGCGTAATCGTTGAATAGCGAAAAAAATGCCGTTTGCGGGCATATAATTAGATTAAAATAAAAACGCAGCCGCCGTCGGTGCGTTATCTAATAAGGGAATGTCGGTTTCTAAAATATCGTGTTGCAGAAATACCACGCCGTTATTTTTATGCCACAGGCGCAATGTCATTGCCGGCGGGCTGCCGACGACTGCCAATACTCTGCCGTTGTCTTTGGTTTGTGCTAAAAATTCCTCCGCTAATACCGGGGTTGCACCGGTCAGCACAATGGCATCGTAGGGGGCGGCGGCGGCCCAACCGTGTGCGCCATCGCCCTCTACCACGGTAACATTGGGGGCTACGGTGCTTAGGCGCGCGGCAGCACTTGCCGCTAACTCGGGGCGGATTTCAACACTGACGACCGTGCCCGCAAGTTTGCCGAGCAGGGCGGCAAAAAAACCACTGCCGCAACCGATATGTAAAATATGCTCATCCGCCCGCGGGGCTAATGCTTGCAACATGCGCGCTTCTAATTTCGGCTCTAACATTAATTGACCGCTCCCAATGGGTAGCGCCATATCGGCATACGCTAAAGATTTTTGCTGCGCATCGGGGATAAATTTCTCACGCGCAATACTGGCATCAGCGTATAACGCTAATACGCTCGCATCCAACACTTCCCAAGTGCGGATTTGCTGTTCTATCATGTTTTGGCGTGCGGTATTATTTAACATAGGTGCAAAATTTATTCTTTAGAAAGGTACCTGCGACACACAACATGTTGCTGGTGCCGAAAAGAGGACTCGAACCTCCACAGGGTTTTCACCCTACTAGGGCCTGAACCTAGCGCGTCTACCAATTCCGCCATCTCGGCATATACTTTTCTATAAGAATCGTTTGTCAATAATAGTATTTTATAATGTAGGCATGATTATGCAAAAGAAAACTGAAAAAAAATTATTCTGGCAACGTTTGGAAAACACAGCAAACGGTGAAATATTGGATATTGAAGAGGTGCAAAATGCGCTACAATTCAATGATGACGGACTTATCCCCGTGATTAGCCAATGTGCGACAAGTGGTCAAGTGCTGATGTTGGCGTGGATGAATCTGCCGGCACTAAAACAGACGCTTGCCGCCGGCGAAATGGTTTATTACTCGCGCAGCCGGCAAACGCTGTGGCGCAAGGGCGAAACTTCCGGACACACGCAACAGTTAATTGCGCTCAGTTGCGACTGCGACGGCGATACTTTATTGGCAAAAATCAAACAAACGGGAGCGGCTTGTCATACCAATCGCCCCTCTTGTTTTTATGTGCAACTCGCACCAAAAACTTGTATTGACGACAATGAAAGCAATTAATCGCCTACTTGCTGCCTGCCGCTATTCGTGGCACGGCTTGCGGACAACCTATCGCACCGAGGCGGCTTTTCGGCAAGAGGTGTATTTGGCGGTCGTTTTAATCCCGCTTGCTTGCTGGTTAGAGGTGAGCAATGCTGAACGCGCCTTATTGATTCTTACCGTTTTACTGTTGCCTGTTGTTGAGTTGCTGAACACGGCAATAGAAGCGGTGGTGGATTTGCTCAGCCCCGAACAACACCCGCTGGCAAAAACCGCCAAAGATGCCGGCAGTGCCGCGGTGGGGATTGCCTTGGTGGCGATGGTTGCCGTTTGGTTGGTAATTTTATTGCCGAAGTGGTTATAAATAGTGATGCCTAACACGATACCGGTCATTACCATAGACGGTCCCGCGGCTTCGGGCAAGGGGAGCATTGCCCAAAAAGTCGCCGCAACGCTGTCTTTTCATTATCTTGATTCGGGCAAAATTTATCGCGCGTTGGCAGTTGCCGCCAACAAACGACAGATTAGCGCCCCCGATACCGCCAAACTCATCGCGCTCACGCAGGAATTAACCACCGACCCACAACAATTACACCTTTTACAGCGCGACCCGACGATTGTTAGCCCGCCTGTCGGGCAGCAGGCATCGCAAATTGCTAAAAACCCTGCTCTGCGGCAATTATTAATCCCGCTGCAACGCGGGTTACGGCAAATGCCCGGGTTGGTTGCCGATGGGCGCGATATGGGGAGCGTTATTTTTCCCGATGCGACCGTTAAGGTCTTTCTCACTGCCGATCTCGCGATACGGGCAGAGCGCCGCTTGATACAATTACAAAACAACGGGATATATGCTAAAATAACGGACGTTTGTGAAGATTTAGCACAACGTGACCAAACAGATCGGGGGCGTGCGGTTTCGCCTTTAACCCCCCCTGCTGGTGCGTTGCATATTGATTCAACACAACAATCTATAACCGACATTGTAAAAAATGTTATTCGTGCTTATCACAATGCGGTTTTTATTCCTCCCAGCGCGAATTAGCAAAACACTCTATGACATCTCAATCTTTCTCCGAACTCTTTGAATCTTCTATCCAACAACGCAATCTTGAGGAAGGCACTGACCTCCTCGCCCAAGTATTAGACGTTAACGAAAATTATGTAACCGTCAGCGCTGCGCTTAAATCTGACGCCCGTATTGCGGTAGATGAATTTTATAATTCTAACCAAGAGGTTGAAGTCCAAATCGGCGATACCGTTGAAGTTGAAATTGAATTATTAGAAAATGGCATGGGGAATACCGTATTGTCGCGCCGCAATGCGCGCCGTAAAAGTATTTGGCGCCAAATTGAACACGCGATGGAAAGCGAGGGCGAAGTCGTAGAAGGTACCATTCAAAGCCGTGTGCGCGGTGGTTTTTCCGTTGCGATGGATGGCGTGCGGGCGTTCTTACCCGGTTCTTTGGCGGATGTTTTCCCGGCGCCGGCAATTGATGACATGCTGATTGGCAAAACCATGCAATTTAAGCCGATTAAAATTCATCGCCGCCGCAATAGCGTTGTCTTATCCCGCCGCGCCGTGATTGAAAGCAGCATGCAAAATGTAACCAGTAGCGAGCTCTTGGCAAAGTACGAAATCGGCACCCGCGTCACCGGCACGGTGCGCGCCATTGTCGATTACGGCGCATTCATAGAAATTACCGAAGGCGTTTTTGGCTTGTTGCACGTGACCGATATGTCGTGGCGGCACACCAACAACATTACCGAAATTATGAACATGGGCGATGAGGTAGAAGCCATTGTCTTGCGGATTGACGAAGAACGCGGGCGTATTTCACTCGGGGTTAAACAACTGCAACCGGACCCGTGGGAATATTTTGAACGTGCCCATCCGGTGCAATCGCGCACCTTTGGCAAAATCACAAAGGTTGTTGATTACGGGATTTTCGTAGAAATTGAAAATCAACTGCAAGGGTTGGTGCATACTTCAGAAATGTCATGGTCGCGCCGCAGCATACACCCTTCTTCTATGGTGGCAGTGGGTGACGAAATTGAAGTCATGATTTTAGAAGTCGACCGCGAACGCCGCCGTATTTCATTGGGCATGAAGCAATGCCAGAATAATCCGTGGCAGGAATTTGCCACTGCCTACCGCAAGGGCAATAAAATTAATTGCAAAGTGCGTTCTATCAGCGAGTTTGGTATCTTTATGGAGCTCCCGGGTGATATTGAAGGGTTGGTCTACTTGGCTGATATTTCCTACGATATTAAAGGGGATGAAGCCATCCGCCAATACCAAAAAGGGCAAGAAGTGGAAGCCATTATCTTGTCGATTGAACCCGAGCGCGAGCGTATTGGCTTGGGCATTAAACAATTAGGCGATGAAAACTTTAATGACTTTTCTAAAAACAATCTGAAGGGGGCTGCCTTAAAGATTAGCGTTGTAGAACTGAAAGAAAAAGGCGCGATCGTTAACATTGCTTCGCACAATTTGCGCGGCTTTTTGCCGATTGGCGAAATTGCCGAAGAACACATTACCAATATCGGCAGCCACCTCAAAATAGGCGATGAACACGATGCCGTGTTGCTTGACTTAGATGAGCGCAGCAAGCGGATTATCGTTTCGCTCAAAGCGAAAGACCGCCGCGTACGCGAGAAACTCATCCAAGAAAGCAAACCGGCAGCTTCTACCGCAACTTCGTTAGGTGCATTGGTGCAAGCGAAATTAGAAGAATCACAACAAAATAACGATTCCTAATCTTTTTTTCTATTCCTGTCTCATCAGCAAAAAAGAACAAATGCGTAAAAAAGAATTTCTCAAAGT
>JAHZKE010000023.1 GCA_022600535.1 Pseudomonadota bacterium | reverse complement strand
CTTGCCACCGCCACCTCCATCGGCAAAATCGCCTACCCCGAACTCAAACGCGCCGGCTACTCATCCGCATTTGCTACCGGCACCCTCGCCGCCGGCGGCACCTTAGGCATCCTCATCCCCCCCTCAGTCGTCTTAGTAATCTACGCCATTCTCGCCGAAGAAAACATAGAACGTCTATTTATCGCCGCATTTATCCCCGGTATATTAGCCATGCTCGGCTACATGTTAACCGCCTCCCTCTACGCCCGTTTTGTCGCCGGTGCCGAACAACAGCGGCAAAAACCTCCACTCGCACAACGCCTCGCCTGCGCCTTAGACACCCTCCCCGTCATCATCATCTTTATCATCGTTATCGGCGGCATTTACGGCGGATTATTTTCGCCAACAGCAGCAGCAGCAGTCGGGGCAGCAGCAACAGGGCTCCTCGCCTGTTACAGCAAACAACTCTCGTTCGCACAATTAAAAGAATCCTTACTCTCCGTCGGTCAAACCTCGGCAATGATATTTTTCATCATCTTAGCCGCAGGATTTTACAACAGTTTTTTATCCGCTGCCCTCGTCCCGCAAACCCTCGCCGAAATCATTACCGCCGCCGCATTAAACCCATGGTTGGTATTAATCGCCATGCTCCTTTTATATTTAGTGTTAGGAACAGTCATGGACTCATTAGCAATGATATTTTTAACCGCACCGATATTCGTCCCCATCATCACGCAGTTGGATTTTGGGCTCACCCCCTCAGAAGTCGGAATTTGGTTCGGTATATTAGTATTGATGTCAGCAGAAATCGGATTAATCACCCCCCCCGTAGGGTTGAATCTATTTGTTATTAACGCCTTAGCAAAAGACGTCAATATCGCAGAAACCTACCGTGGCGTCTTACCTTTTGTTATCTCCGACATCATCCGCATCAGCATCTTAGTGGCTTTCCCTTCCATCACCTTATTATTAGTGCGTTGGTTGTATTGAGTCGCCCGTAGAATTAAAGATAAGAGGAAGAGAATTTAACAATTACGGTCATAGGGAACTTGAGTCATCAAAGTATCGACAACATCCGCGGCAATGGTATCTTTGAGAACAGAAAAATCTCCCGCGTCAAGCATTGCCTTGCCCGCATCATGTATAAGACGGTGCGTGACCCGTGCTAGCGAACTCCCCAATGACAACCGCGCCACACCAATGGCGGCAAACTCCTCCCGAGTTCGTTGCGTATTTTCATCCGCAACCAGTGCATTAATCGGGCAAGCAGTACTTGCACAAAACGTTGCAAGTTCTGCAAACGGCAGCAGTGGCGCATAAAGGCAATTCGCCCCCACGCGTTCAAACGCAGCACAGCGGCGCATCGCCTCATCGCAATCATACGCTCCTGTCATTAGTCCATCCGCCCGCGCCACCAGCACAAAATCCCGCTTGAGTGCCCGCACCGCTTCTGCTGCCGCGCCAATCCGTTCCACCGCCACATCAAACGGATAAGCCGTGTCAGTTGGCAAGCAAGTATCCTCAATAGACACCCCCGACAACCCCACCTCTGCCGCCAGCCGCACCGTTTCGGCAACTCCCTCAGGCGTATCACTGTAACCATTTTCTAAATCCGCCGAAACAGGAATATTAACCACTCGCACCAATTGTTCTGCGTGATTCAGTGCCTCTTCGCGCGTCAGTGTACCATCCACCTTGCCCAATGTATACGCAAAAGCCGCCGACGAAGTCGCAATCGCCTGCGCCCCCAACGCCTCCATCATCCGTGCGGTACCAACATCCCAGACATTAACCAATACAAACGGATTTCCGCGTTGATGTAGAGCATGGAAAATTTGGTGACGAGGATTAGACATAAAAAGCAATGTTACTTGAAAACGTGATATTTTCAAACCATCACTTAAATTACATAGCAAATCCGTTACGCTCCACGTGCCACCCCTCCACCGTAGGAGAATGAGTTGCTAGTGCGGGTTTTTTAAATCCCCGAGAGAGTCGGAGGTGATGATAAAATCGCGCTATGAAAAAAAATCAATATCAATTTCATAAAGGGGACTGTATTAAAGTATTAAAAACACTACCCGAAAAATCGATTGACTTAATTTTCGCCGATCCTCCCTATAATCTACAACTCAAACAAGAGTTATATCGCCCCAACCAAACGAAAGTAGACGGCGTTACTGATGATTGGGATAAATTTTTATCTAATCGCGAATATGATGAATTTACAACGAATTGGCTTGGTGCGTGCCGGCGGGTGATGGCGGATACTGCGACAATTTGGGTGATCGGGTCTTATCATAATATTTTTAGAGTGGGGAAGATTATGATGGATTTAGGGTTTTGGATTTTGAATGATGTGCAATGGTATAAAACTAATCCTATGCCAAATTTTCGCGGCGCCCGTTTTACCAATGCGACTGAAACGCTGATTTGGGCGAAGAAATCAGAAAAACAATCTAAATATACCTTCAATCATCAAACGATGAAGCAATTGAATAACGATAAACAAATGACTTCGGTTTGGCAAATTCCGCTGTGCACGGGACAAGAAAGGATTAAAAATGCGCAAGGTAAAAAGGCACATTCCACGCAAAAGCCGGAGGCGTTATTAAGAAGGGTGATTTTATCGAGTAGTCATACTGGCGATGTTGTGCTGGATCCATTTTCTGGTAGCGGCACGACTTGCGCGGTGGCACAAAAATTAGGGCGCAACAGTATTGGTATTGAAAAAGAGGAGGCCTATATAAAAATCAGCGAAAAGCGGTTAAAAAATATCAAGGCAGATGATTTTAAACAGTTGCAAATTACCGAGCCGGAGAAAAAATCACTCGTCCGTGTCAGCATGAAGCAATTGGTGCAAGGGCGCTATCTCAAAACCAAGCAGATGCTCTACACAAAAAATAAAAAACATTCGGTTATTGTGTTGGCGGATGGCAATGTTCGCAACGGTGTCGGTGTGGGTTCTATTCATCAAATCGGCGCATTGTTTAAAAAAACAGAAAGTTGCAATGGTTGGATGTTTTGGTATTACGAGAAGCAGGGAAAGTTAATTTTGATTGATGAATGCCGCAAGAAATACAGAGCGGTAGAGTGCCTCTGACGAGGTGGTGTGGGGTGCGCGTCAAACAAAAAATGACACCCCGTCCCCATGGAACACGACTCCATAGAGGGAAATTTAACGTTGGCTGCTATTATTTCATTTCGGCGTAGTATTTAATACTTTAGTAATACCTAAGGTATTACTAAAGTTGCTGGCGTTTCGTGTTAAAATGCGATTCGCTCGGAAAAATTATTAAACCGAGGTCTCAACAGGAGAACACAGTGATTAAAACACCGATTTATTTTGACTATTCTGCGACCACACCGGTAGATCCGCGTGTTGCCGAAAAAATGATGCAATTTTTATCTACCGATGGCGTCTACGGCAACCCTGCTTCGCGTTCGCATCCCTTTGGTTGGGCGGCAGAGGAAGCCGTAGAGAAATCACGGAAACAAATTGCCGATGTTATTGGCGCTGACCCGCGTGAAATTATCTGGACTTCCGGCGCAACCGAAGCGAATAATTTAGCAATTAAAGGCGCGGGATTATTTTATGCCACGACAAAAGGCAAGCATTTAATTACCATGAAAACCGAACATAAGGCAGTGTTAGACACCATGCGCGAGATGGAACGGCAGGGGTTTGAAGTCACCTACTTAGATGTGGAGACAGACGGCTTGGTGAATATAGATAAATTGAAAGCCGCGATTCGTGAAGATACGGGTTTGATTTCGATAATGTGGGTCAATAATGAAATTGGGGTGATCCAACCCATTCACGAAATTGGCGCTCTCTGTCGTGAACGTGGGATTATTTTTCATGTAGATGCCGCCCAAGCGCCGGGGCGGGTCGCCATTGATGTTAAAGCCGCACAGATTGATTTGTTATCTATGTGTGCTCATAAAATTTATGGACCCAAAGGAATTGGCGCGTTATATGTGCAGCGTAAACCGCGTGTGCGCTTGCAGGCACAAATGCACGGCGGCGGACACGAGCGTGGTTTTCGTTCGGGTACCCTGCCCACGCACCAAATTGTTGGCATGGGTGAGGCATTTGCACTTGCCGAAACCGAGCGCGAGCAAGAATGCACTCGTATTCAAAAATTACGCGATAAACTACTTGCCGGTATTGAAGATATGGAAGAAGTTTATATCAACGGCGATTTAGCGAAGCGCGTGCCGCACAATTTAAATTTATCGTTTAATTTTGTTGAAGGCGAATCGCTGATTATGGCAATTAAAGATGTTGCCGTTTCTTCCGGTTCGGCGTGTACCTCGGCATCGTTAGAGCCGTCTTATGTATTGCGGGCATTGGGGCGCAATGACGAATTAGCCCATTCCTCCATTCGTTTTTCTTTTGGGCGTTTTACGACAGAAGAAGAAATAGATTTTCTCATTGAATTACTGCACAGTAAGATTAATAAATTGCGCGAGTTGTCGCCGTTGTGGGAAATGTTTAAAGAAGGGGTTGATTTAAACACAGTTGAGTGGACGGCGCACTAAACTCCCGATGAAAATCTTAGCACTGCTTTTGTTTTTGCTTGTTAGTAGCACTGCACAAGCGGCACCAAAATCAGAGTTGTGGGACTATTGGCAAGCGAATGATGCGAACAGCACGGTGGTTGTGGATCACAGCAGTTGGGATGATTTGTTAGCGCGTTACGTACAAGAAGGTAGCGGTGCCAAAAGCGGGATTGCTTTGTTTCAATATGCAGCGGTGAGCGTTGCCGATTTAAAAACACTACGGCAATATTTACAACAGTTAGCCGAAGTGCCAGTGCGACAGTTATCCCGTGCCGAGCAACAGGCGTATTGGATTAATTTATACAACGCATTAACCGTAGAAGTGATTTTAAGTAATTATCCGCTTGCCAGCATACGCGATATTTCCAGCGGTTTTTTCTCTTCCGGTCCGTGGGGTGAAAAACGCTTTCAAGTTGATGGCGAAAATGTTTCCTTAGACGAAATTGAACACCGTATATTGCGCCCGATATGGCAAGATGCGCGCTTACATTACGCAGTCAATTGCGCTTCAATCGGTTGTCCGAATTTAGCGGCATCCGCCTATACCGCGGACAATACCGATGAATTATTAACGGCAGGGGCGTTTGCCTATGTTAATCATTCTCGCGGGGCGGTAGTGGTAGACGGCGAATTAACCGTATCCAGTATTTACGATTGGTTTCAAGAAGATTTTGGCGGCAATGAAGCCGGCGTGATTGAACACCTGAAACAATACGCCGAGGACAATTTAGCCGAGCAGTTAGCACAAGTAACAACCGTCGCCAATTACCAATACGATTGGTCATTAAACGAAGTAAAGTAATTATTAAATTCCACCGATGGCGGGGAATTTAAAGTAAGCCACCCGCGCCGAAGGCGCCTAATGCTAAGGTACTGGTGAGTAGGGCTTTGCGGCGGTGGGCAAAAACACGTTGACGATGATATTGCTGTAGAGCGGCTTGGGGCGGGGTGCCGGTGTGTTGGATAAATAATTTTGCCAACACTTGTGCATCGGCGATGCCTAAGGAAATCGCTTGTGCGCCAATCGGGTGTAGAGTGCTGGCACCACTGCCGATTAAGGCAATATTGTCGCTGGCGAGGGGTGTGGTGCGCAGTAGTTGCGGGTGATAAGCGAAGCGTTTGCCGCTGACATTAATGCTTAATTTAAATTTGTCGCTCAAATAAGTAGATAAAGCACTATCAGATAAGGCGTTAATATCGCCAGAAGTGGCATGAGGGACGCAGAGAATAACGCCAGTGGCATCGTCTTCGGCACGCGGGACTAATACCATAACTTTGCGGTAGGAAAAATGCTGATAAGCAGTGTGTAAGGGGAGGTCGCTATTGGCTTGCAGGGAAAAAATGCTTTGCTGATAGGCAAGGCGGCGGCTGCGAAACGGCGGCGGCAACAGCGGCAGGGGGCAAGCGATAACAAGATAGCGGGCGTGCAGGGTGCTGTTATCGTTGGTGTGAATCGTCACTCCCTCTGCTGTGGGGTGCAGGGCGGCAACACGTGCGTTGTGCAGGGGGAGATCTTTTTTTAAAGCAAGTTGCACTAACGGTTGGGAAATGCTGTAGCCCAGCGGTTGTTGCCCTTCAACATTGCGCCCAATGTTGCGCTGTATGCCCGCTAAAGAAATGCGCACTTGTTGGATTGCTTTACTGTTGGCGGGGAGGGCGGCGAACTGTTGCAGACAATCCGCCGCTGCCTGTTCTATGATTAATGTTTTTCCTGCTGGCGCGTTCTGAGTATCATCTAACACGCTAATGGTGCATTGGGGCAGTTGCGCTTGCAGTAAGCGAGCAAATGCCAACCCCGCTAAACTACCGCCGATGATACCAATATCGCAGTGTTGTTTTAGTTGCCGCGCATCCATGCGCGAATTTCCTG
>JAHZKE010000022.1 GCA_022600535.1 Pseudomonadota bacterium | reverse complement strand
GTCAAAGCGAGCAATTTGCGGCGTTTGGTCGGCGCGAATCCCCAAGGTGCGCCCCGAGAGCGTATCGGTGATTTTAAAAGTATGTAAATTTAAATCTTCATCGCCGCCGGTTAATGTTTCCAAATAGTCCACCAACGGAGGAGCGACTAATTGATAATCGTGAGCCGCCAGCCAAGCCAATGCTTGCTCGCGACAATGCGCCATCTGCGCGGCGTACGGCGGCGGAATATCGTCTAAATGTTCCGGAATCGAAAAATCCAGCATTATAGAATTATACGCCATGCGGCGCTGTGCCGCGATACTCTATGGTGCTATATTGCAATAACCCCGCCCCCTAAACACAAATTTCCGTCATAAATCACCGCATATTGTCCGGCGGCGGCGGCGCGCTGTTCTTCCGCAAAAAGAATCGTTGCCCCCGTGGCATCTATCGCCGTCAGCGTACAAGTTGCCGGCTGCTGCCGATGGCGCAATCTTGCCGTATAAACCAAATTTGCCGGCGGCGGCGTGCCGTGAATCCAGTGTGTCTCGGTAATCTTTACTTCGCGCCGATAAAGCAGCGAGTGATGTTCGCCTTGCACCACTTGTAGAATATTCTGCGGCGCGTTCTTGCTGGCAACAAACCACGGCGCGCCGCCGCCTAAATTCAAACCGCGGCGCTGCCCGATGGTATAAAATTGCAACCCGCGATGGGTGCCGACAACCTGCCCGTTTTCATCCTGCATCTCCCCTGGTGTTTCTGGCAAATAGCGCACAATAAAAGAATCAAAATCGCGTTCGCCGATAAAACAAATCCCGGTACTATCTTTACGTTGCCAATTAAAAAGTCCGGCGGCGCGCGCTTTTTCGCGCACTTTTGTCTTATACAATGCACCCAACGGAAAAATAGAATACGCAAGTTGCTCGGCGTTTAATCGGTGTAAAAAATAGGTTTGGTCTTTAACCGAATCTTCCGCTTTATACAAACACCATCCTTCTGCGTTTAGCCCATTGCGTGCATAATGTCCGCTCGCCATCGCCGCCGCCCCCTGTTGTTTGGCATAGTCATGAAACGCTTGAAATTTAATGTAGCTGTTACACAACACATCGGGATTGGGCGTGCGCCCGTCGCGCAACTCCTGCAAAAAAGGTAAGAAAACTTGCTGGCGATAGTGCTCGGCAAAATTCACCACTTCAAAGGGCAGTTGCAACGCTTCCGCCACCGCCGCCGCCGCGATTAAATCTTGTTTATCGTGACATCCCGCTTCGCTGTCGTCGTCCACCCAGTTTTTCATAAAAACCGCCTGCACTTGCGCCCCTGCCTCTTGCAAAAGAAGCGCGGCGACAGCCGAATCAACACCACCAGACAAACCGACTACGATTTGTTTGTTTTTTAAATTTTTTGCTTTATTTTCAGGTATCATTGAATTTTTTTTACCACTTATAATAGAGATAAACACATGCCAACAGACATTGATATTGCCCGACAGGCAAAAATGAAACCAGTCGCAACAATTGCAAATGAACGCTTTAATTTGCCAACCTCTGCACTGTATCCCATTGGTCATTATAAAGCCAAACTGCCCTTAGACCTATTAACAACGCGCGCTGATGCGCCGGATGGCAAATTAATTTTAGTCACCGCTATTACGCCAACACCCGCCGGAGAAGGCAAAACCACGACTTCTGTTGGCTTAACCGATGCCTTAAATGTCATCGGTAAAAATGCCGCGGTGGCGTTGCGCGAACCCTCCTTAGGTCCCGTTTTTGGCATGAAGGGAGGCGCTGCTGGTGGCGGTTATGCGCAAGTGGTGCCGATGGAAGACATCAACCTGCATTTTACCGGCGACTTTGGCGCCATTTCATTAGCGCATAATCTGCTCTCGGCAGTGGTGGATAATCACTTGCACCACGGCAACGCCAAACGCTTAGATAGCCGCCGCATTGCTTGGCGGCGCGTGGTGGATATGAACGACCGTGCTTTGCGTCAAATCGTTGTTGGTTTAGGCGGTCCCGGCAATGGCTTTTCCCGCGGCGATGGTTTTGATATTGTTGTTGCCTCCGAAGTCATGGCAATTTTATGTTTGTCCAATTCCTTGGCAGACCTCAAACAGCGGATCTCCCAAATCACTGTTGGTTACGACAATGAACAAAATCGCGTTACCGCGGGCGACCTCGGTGTTGCCGGGGCAATGACCGCACTCTTAAAAGACGCATTGCAACCGAATTTAGTACAAACTTTAGAAAATAATCCTGCCTTTATTCATGGCGGCCCTTTTGCCAACATTGCGCACGGCTGTAACTCGGTCTTAGCAACCCGCATGGCGCTGAAAATGGCGGACTATGTCGTAACCGAAGCTGGTTTTGGCGCCGACTTGG
The DNA here is from genome assembly GCA_022600535.1 of Pseudomonadota bacterium. GTDB lineage: Bacteria > Pseudomonadota > Gammaproteobacteria > Tethybacterales > Persebacteraceae > JAHZKE01. Next base: position 7,050 of record JAHZKE010000022.1, on the reverse strand, counting down.
GCGCTGAAAAATTTGTTGATATTAAATGCCGCAAAAGCGGACTAAAAGCAAATGCTGCCGTTTTAGTGGCAACCATTCGCGCGGTTAAATTTCACGGCGGCGTTGCCCGCGAGGATTTAGGCACAACAAACACCGATGCTGTGCGTGCCGGTTTTGAAAATGTGCGCCGTCATCTGCGTAATATTCGCGAACATTACGGCTTGCCGGTTGTCATCGCTCTTAACCATTTCTCGCAAGACAGCGATGAAGAAGTGCAAACGATGAAAGAACTGTGTAGTGCTGAAAATGCCGATATGGTCTTGTGTCGCCATTGGGCAGAAGGCGGGCGCGGTGCAACCGAACTTGCAGAAAAAGTCGTCGCGTTGTGTGATGCCAACGAAGAAAGTAGTATGAAGTTTCTCTACGCCGATGATGCCGACTTGAAACAAAAAACCGAAGCCGTGTGCGAGAAAATTTACGGCGCCTCAGTGGTCAACACCACGCCAGCGGTGAAAAAAAGTATAGAAACTTGGCAAAAAGATTTTGGGCATTTCCCGATTTGTATCGCCAAAACACAATATGCCTTTACCAACGAACCCTCCGACCGCGGTATTCCGCAAGATGGGCACCGTTTCTTTATTTCCGAAGCCCGTTTAAATACCGGTGCTGAATTTATCGTACTCTTAGGGGGCAATATTATGACCATGCCCGGATTACCCAAACATCCGGCAGCAATGGATATTGATATTGACGGCGACGGCAATATCTCGGGCTTATTTTAAACGCCGTGTCCCCTTTGGATATCGGGCAACAAAAACAAGCAGCACGCCTTGAACTATTAACCCGCCGCCGACAAATGGGAGCGCCCGCACGGGTGCAGGCGTCGGCGGTAATTTGCGAAAAAATAAAAAATCTCCCGCAATATCAGGCGGCGACCTGTATTGCCGCCTTTGCCCCGATGGCAGAAGAAGTTGATATTTGGCCGCTGATTGAAGACAGTTTATTACAGAATAAAACCGTTGCTCTGCCGCGCGTCGTCAGTGCAAAACAACGCCAGTTGAGCTTTCATCAATACAGCACACGGGCTGAACTTACCAATGGGTACATGGGGATATTAGAGCCCGCCGTTGAAAAAAAAATAATCTCGTGGCAATCTTTTGATTTTATAATAGTTCCTGCCGTTGCCATCGCTAAAAATAAAAAACGTTTAGGATATGGGGGTGGGTTTTATGATAAAGTACTCACAGATTGCAATGCGATTTGTTCTTGTGCCGCCGTTTTTCGCTGCCAACGAACAGAGACTTTGCCGTGTGAAAAACACGACCAATTTGTTTTTTTTGCTATTAGCGAGTGATTTAATGGAGAATTTTTGGCAAGATTGCTGGAAAGTATTGCGCACACATTTTGATGCGGAGGCGTACGACGCTTTCATCAAACCTGTCGCTCTCAACATTGAAAACGACACGCTTTACATTACCGCACCGAATAAAGCGACAGAACGTTGGTTGCGCTCCAATGTTGAACCCCTTTTATTGCAGCTGATTAAAACCGAATTTAATAAAACGTTCACGACTTCCTATCGTTTAAACGGTCACGCCGTTGCCCTGCCGGAAGCAAGCGAGGCCCCCGCCTTTATTCCCGCTGCTGAAAAAAGCAATAGCAATTTACCCAAACAACGCACTTTTGATAACTTTATCCCCGGTCGCGCCAATGAAATTCCGCTAATTGCTGCTAAAAACATCGCAAAAGGCGACAACACCGTCAATCCTCTGTTTATTTACGGGAGCACCGGCTTAGGCAAAACGCACTTAATACAAGCCATTGGCAATGAATATCGCAAAAATTTTCCGCAACGGCGCGTTCTTTATATTAACGCTAGAAGTTTTCTCAACGATGTTGTTAACGCCTATCGGCTCAATCAGCAAGATAAATTTAAACAACGTTATCAAAAATTAGATTTACTCATTGTTGACGATATCCAATATATCGGCGGCGATAAAATACGCACACAGGAAGAATTTTTCTTTTTATTCAACACGCTTTACGAAGAAAACAAATCCATTGTTATCTCCTGCGACCGTGCCCCGTCCAAAATAAAAGATTTGCCGCAACGGCTGACCACGCGCTTTAATGCCGGTCTCCCCACGCACATTACTCCCCCGGAATTTGAATTACGCACCGAAATTGTCCGCCAAAAAGCACAAACCCAGGGCATCAAATTAAAAAATGACATTGTCTATTTTATTGCTGAACACGTCAAATCAAACGTACGCGAATTAGAAGGTGCCGTCAATCGCATTCGCGCCATGGTGCAATATCAAAAAGCCGAGCCGACTCTTGCTCTTTGTCGCGATGCCATTGCCGATTTAATCGGTCATGCCAATACTTTGATCCATGCCGACATGATCAAAGAAAAAGTTGCCCATTATTATCATATTCGTACTTCTGATCTTTCTTCCCAAAAACGTCATCGTGCCATTGCCATTCCGCGCCATATTGCTGTGTATTTGTGCCGCCAAATGACCAATATGAGCTTACCGGAAATTGGACGTTCCTTTGGAAAACGCAACCACACCACTGTATTACATTCTTGCCGCTGGGTAGAAGAAAGTATTAAAAATAACCCTAATTTATGGGAGGAAATCAAAAATTTGGAAATTTCTATCAAAGATTGACCTGTGCAAAACCCCTCCTTTAATGAACAATTAAAGGACAATTCTCAATATTTTTAACAAATGAAAGCACTTTTTTTGCAGTACAATCCACACTCATTTTTTTTACTTCTCTCGTTTTACCAAACAATCTCCATACTTTACACACCCAGACCCCTCTATTAATACACTTAACGTTATATAATTTCTATACTTTTTTTCAAATACAAAGAATACACAGTGTACAATTAATACTATTACTTATATATATATAATTAAATTAAAAAGGAGAAAATGAAATGAAAATCTCTATTTCACATGAAAACTTATTTCGTTGTTTAGAATATCTAATCAGCGTTATTCCCGCGACACGGGTTAATCCGATCTTGAGTCATGTCCTGATTCGTGCTGAAGATAAAAAAATCACGATGATTGGCACCGACCATGAAGTGCAAATGACGACCAATAGTCCGGCAGAAACAGATGGCACGTTTGAGCAGCTTGTTCCGGCAGATAAATTACGCCGAGTGTTGAGCACTTACAGCGGCGACACGCTAATTAAAATGGATTTCAGTGAAAATGAAGTCAAAATTTTAGCGGGACGTTCTACTTTTAATTTGATGACGCAAAAGGCAGATAATTTTACTTTGCTCGGAGAAACCAGTGAAATTGAAGAGTTAGAAGAAATTCCAGCAGATACGTTATTAGATGCGATTAATAAAGTGAACTATGCAACCGCGCAGGAATCACATCGGCGCAACTTAAATGGTATGTTTTTTCAACGCAACGAAGAAGGGATTAACTTTGTCGGCACCGATGGACACCGCATGGCAATAAAAACCATTGAACGCACCAACGCCGGCACCAGTGATTATATTATCCCGGTGCGGACAGTACAAATTTTAGCGAAACATATCAGCAATAGCGGCAACGTAAAAATTGCTGCCAACGATAGAGTGATTCGCTTTACTAACGAACGGTTTGAATTAATTTCTAACATTATTCAAGAAATCTATCCTGATTACCAGCACGTCATTCCGCGCAATAATAGTCATCAAGCCATTGTGGAGCGGGTGGAATTTAAAAAATCACTGGATCGGGTGTTGGCGCTCTCCGATAACAACGCCACTGCCAATTTAGAGTTTGATAAAAATAAACTCAACATTACGGGTAACAATACAGATAACGATCGTTTGTTGGAAGTATTAGAAGCAAAATACAGCAGTGAGAAAATCACGTTGGAATTGAATGCAATTTATCTAACACAATTCTTAAATGTCTGTAAAGAACAGATGATAGAAATTAACATGTCAACACCGGAAAATAGCGTGTTGTTTCGTCCGATAGAAGAGGAAGAAAAAGAAACCGTTAATTATATTGTTATGCCCGTACGTCATTAATGTATTTAGCGCGTTTATTTTTTAAAGGAAAAGTAATAATTTAATGTCAAACTATGATTCATCACAAATAAAAGTTTTAAAAGGGTTAGAAGCCGTTCGCAAACGCCCGGGCATGTATATTGGCGATACGGGGGACGGCTCTGGTCTACATCACATGGTATTTGAAGTATTGGATAACTCTGTTGATGAAGCATTGGCAGGGCATTGTGATACCGTCAACGTCGTTGTGCATCCGGATAACTCGGTTACCGTTGCCGATAACGGACGCGGAATCCCCGTGGACATGCACCCGACGGAAAAACGCCCGACAGCAGAAGTGGTAATGACCGAGCTCCATGCCGGCGGTAAGTTTGAAAACAATGCTTATAAAGTATCGGGCGGATTGCACGGGGTCGGGGTTTCGGTCGTCAACGCCTTATCGGAAAAATTACAACTGACCATTTGGCGCGATAATAAAATTCATGCAATGGAATTTTCCCGCGGCAAACCAACAAAACCATTAGCCGTTACCGGAGAAATTAAAAAGAACGGAACCGAAATCACCTTTTTAGCCGATAAAGAAATTTTTGGCGAAGTTGTTTTTCATAAAGAAATTTTAGTGCGTCGCTTACGCGAGTTAGCATTTTTAAATTCCGGTTTGACCATCACCTTGCAAGATTTACGCCAAGTCGATAGCGATAAAATAGACACGTTTTATTTTGAAGGCGGGATACGAGCGTATGTTGAATTTTTGAGTGCCAACCGCACCTTAATTCATAAAAAAATGTTTTACGGCAAAAACACAACAGATGATATTGTCGTAGAAGTTGCAATGCAGTGGAATAGTAGTTATCAGGAAAATGTTGTTTGCTACACCAACAACATTCCGCAAAAAGACGGCGGCAGCCATTTGACCGGACTGCGTTCGGCAATGACGCGAACGCTAAAAAACCATATTGAAAGTGAAGGGTTGGCGAAAAAACTAAAAATGGAAATTAGCGGTGAAGATATGCGCGAAGGGTTAACCTGCGTACTGTCGGTAAAAATACCTGACCCCAAATTTTCTTCGCAAACAAAAGATAAATTAGTCAGCTCAGAAGTGCGCCCGATTGTAGAAGAAATTGTCAGCGAAAACCTGCTCCACTTTTTGCAAACCAATACGGTAGACGCCAAAGCGCTGTGCGGAAAAATTGTTGAAGCGGCACAAGCACGGGAAGCCGCGCGCCGCGCCCGCGAAATGACACGGCGTAAAAATGCATTTGATAGCGGTGGCTTACCGGGTAAATTGGCAGATTGTCAAGAAAAAGATCCGCACAAAAGCGAACTCTTACTGGTCGAGGGCGACTCCGCCGGCGGCTCCGCCAAACAAGGACGCGACCGCGCTTTTCAAGCCGTCTTACCCTTGCGCGGTAAAATCTTAAACGTTGAAAAAGCAAATAAAAGTAAAGTGCTGTCGTCGCAGGAAATCATCTCTTTGTGTACCGCCATCGGCGGGTTAAACATCAACGGGGATGACGTTGAAATTGACAAAGCCCGCTATCGCCGCATTATTATAATGACCGATGCCGATGTTGACGGTGCCCACATTAGTACTTTATTATTAACCTTTTTCTTTCGTCAAATGCGCACCTTAGTAGAAAGCGGTTGTATTTATATTGCCCAACCGCCGCTATATAAAGTGCGGCATAAAAAACGCGAGCAATTTTTATTAGACGACGACGAAATGGACGACTACTTAAGCGGCATTGCTTTGGCAGAGATTAACTATACCGTTGCCGACGAAACGCTAAGCACTAAAACCCTACAGCAATACGTTGAACTTTGGCAACAAGCAAAGAAGTTGATTGATCGCTATAGCCGTTTATTTGGCGAAGAAACCCTCTTTATGCTGATGGTGTTATCGGAAGGGGTGTCGGGAGAATCCTTAGAAAACGAAACGCAAGCCACCACGTTGTGCGGCGCACTCAATAGCGGCACCACGCCCGCATTATCGTTTGAAGTCATTGCCGATGCCGAACACGGCGGTTGGTATTTTGTCGGTCGTCATAACGACAACGGGCTAATTAAAACATTTCAAATTAACAAACGCTTTTTAGACAGTAATGATTTCGGGCAGTTGCGGCAATTCGCCAGTGAACTCGCCCCGGTGTTGCAGCAACCCGCACAAATTAACCTCACCGGCGGCAAAGAAGAAGAAACGTGGCAAGTGGAAGATTTTCCACAAGCGGTGGAATTGCTCTTTAAAAAAGCACGTGCCGGATTATCCACGCAACGCTTTAAAGGATTAGGGGAAATGAACCCCGAACAATTATGGGAAACAACAATGAACCCGAACAATCGGCGTTTATTGCGCGTGAGTGTAGAAGATGCGCAGGAAGCCGATCAAATTTTTTCAATGTTAATGGGAGACGTTGTTGACCCGCGGAAAAAATTTATCAATGACAATGCACGTTATGTCGTGAATTTAGATGTCTGAGTCCGAAAGTAAAAAAACATTAATTATCGCCGAAAAACCCTCGGTTGCCGGTGATATTGCCCGTGCCTTAGGAGGATTTAAGCGCGAAAAAGAATACTTTGAAAGCGAGAAATACGTCGTTAGTTCGGCAGTGGGGCATTTGTTAGAAATTACTGCACCGGAAGGCGTAGAAGTTAAACGCGGCAAATGGTCGTTAGTTAATTTACCGGTACTGCCGGATTATTTTGATCTAAACCCGGTGAAAGCAACGCAAGAGCGCTTGCGCGTACTCGTCCGCCTGTATAAACGCAAAGACATTGACGCGGTTATTAATGCTTGTGATGCCGGGCGCGAAGGTGAATTAATTTTTTATAACTTGATGCAACATCTAAAAGGAAGTAAAAATAATAAAAGCGATAGCGCCAGCAACACCGACAAGGTAAAGAAAGCAGAGAAATCCGTAAAACGTTTGTGGCTCAGCTCTATGACCCCGGCGGCAATCCGTAACGGTTTTGCCGAACTACGCGACAATAGCGAAGTGGAAAATTTACGCCGCGCCGCCGTTTGTCGTGCCGAAGCCGATTGG
>JAHZKE010000002.1 GCA_022600535.1 Pseudomonadota bacterium | reverse complement strand
TTCTCCACCTCATCGGTAAATACATCGCCTTTGGATAAACGGCATTGCGCCAATGCTTGCTTTTGTGCTGTTGCCCCGTGCTCCTCACCCAATGCACGCATAATCTTAGCAGTAAATTCTGCTCCCGTTTTTTTCGGTGCATCATCGGTGAAATTATAAAACGCCGCTTTGTCATCATAAAAAATATGTTTGCTCAACGTTAAAGCATTCTCTTCCTCTAATGCCCCCACCGAGACCGCCCACGACTCAGGCATATCCACCGCCCGCCAAAACAACGAACAACCACACGCATTACAAAAACCGCGCTCGCCCCAACTGGAACTTTTCCACCACGTCAAAGTATCCTCTGCTTGTAACGTAACTTGTGCATTAAGCACCGTAAGCGGCAACCCTCCTGCCCAGCGGCGACACATTTTGCAGTGGCACATGCCGATATCGCCATTTGCCGCCGTTGCATTAAAACGCACCCCGCCACACAAGCATTGCCCGCGACTTGAAAAATTTTTTGTCTCTTGCATAACGCAACCCTCTCCTATAAATAATATAGCTAAATATTATACCGCGTGCTACTCTTTAAATTCTACGCGCAAAGCGATGCAGTTAAATCTCCCATAAATAACAACAATAGTTTAAAATTATTGCTAAAATTTGCCCACACTCACTATCATGCCCCTATCCCACCTTTTACGCCTGCCGCTATTCGCCCTGCTCTCTCTGCTACTTGCAGGTTGCGGCAATCAAGAATCCAATTTCACCCAAATAGAAGGGTTCGAAAAAATCCGCTCTGCGCTGCCCGACACTGCCGCCAACACTGCGGAACAAAAACTACTACGACAATACCAACCGCAACTATTCATTGACAACGATGCCGAAGGACCTTTGAACTTTTATCAAGATTATATTGGCGACGGCATACTCACCACCGCCGAGGGCACCATTAACAACCCGACCGCCGCACAATTAAATCAACACAAACACGACCCCGCTGCGTACTTTCGCCACCACGGCGAATCGCGCCCAAGCCCACCTGTCGCCTACGGCAATGTTAGCTACAGCACTGTTGAACTCCCCGGACTTGGCAACCGCGCGCTAACATTTTTATCCTATCACTTTACCTTTCGCGCTTCGGGCTTGCCTGCCGGCATATCCCCTTGGCAACAGCAACTAATTAACCTTGTTGCCGACAGTAAAGATTGGCATCAATTAGACCATTACACCGCTGTTTTTATTGTTTTAGAAAATAAACAACCACGTGCTGTCATCCTACAACAGCATAACTACATGCGCACGTATTTAATTGGCGGCGAGCATTTTACCGCTGGCGAAACCATAAAGATAGATGCAGCAATCTCATCTAACGAACTGTATCCGCATAATGAACAACGCCATCAGTGGCGATCGGCGGGCTTTATGTCGGCAAACACCATAAACCATTTATTAGCATTAGAAGACAGTAACGGCATATACAGCAGTTACGATATTACTAATGGCAAGCAGCAAGTAGATTACCAACTGCAATTTTTACCCGCCAACGATGCCTTTTATACCTTTGAAGGATACTTAGGCGAAAAACGCATACTCCCCGGGCGTGATGGTCCCCCCGGGGCAATCTATCGCACCCTGCCGCAACTATGCCCCTTGCCCCTTGCCTTATCGGCATTTTATTGGACGGAGGGCGACCGCGAATACGCCGAGATTTTACACAACGAAGAAGACCCATGGAATTTATCGGAAACCGCAATAACCCGATATAAAGAACGCTTTGCAGATGCTTGGGCGGAGCAATTTGGGAGTGAAGTGGCGGATACTGAATGACCCAAATATTGGCGAAATATATTGATAATTAATCGCCCTTTTAATGATTGAATATATTTCAATGAGTGGAGAAAAAAACAGCATGGCAACGCAAACCAAACGCCCCAGTAGCAACTGGGAGAGCATATTTAATAATTTTTACAGCGCTTTTCTTCCGTATAATCAGGTTAAAGAGTTGCAAAAAAGTACCGCTAATGAAGGCATTGAAATGGAGTAATTTATGACGAATCAACCTACATCAAATGAAAACATGACATTTGAAAATAGTGATATTTTTAATAGAAAACCATTCGCGGAGCAGTTATTAAAAATAATTAACGCTATGCCTGATGAACGGGTAATTTTACTTGATGCGCCGTGGGGTGAAGGCAAAACTGTATTTGCCAAAATGTCTGAAAAATATTTTATAAACGAAGGGCATTGTACTGTCTATTACGATGTCTTTGCCGACGATTATTATGAACAACCTTTATTACCTTTCATGGAAAAAATTTATCGCTTAGCAGAAAAAGGAACGTCTAAAAAAGAAAAAGAAAAATTAAAAAATATAATACTCGCAGTATCAAAAGATTTTTTGAATATATTCACGGCTGGCGCAGTAAGTAATAGTATTGAAGCCATTGAAAAATTATTGGAAAAAATTAATGAAAATGAAGACAATCTAAAAAAACTAAAAGAATACCTAACTGCACTGCCAGATAATATGACGAAAGACTATAAAAGCAAACCGATTATATTTATCATTGATGAATTAGATAGATGCAAACCAACTTATGCTATTAAAATATTAGAAATCATTAAACATTTATTCTCTGTTCCCAATATAGTTTTTCTTTTAGTAGCAAACAGCGAACAATTATGCCAATCTATTAAACATGAATACGGCAATGATATAGACAGTTACAATTATTTACATAAATTTATACATTTACGCCTTCCATTGCCTAAACAAAAAAATGGCACTGATAACTTAATCTATATAAATCATTGTATGGATAGATTAAAATTTAACTCAATGCGTACTGATGAAATAATAACAATATCAGAAAAATTTTCAAACCATTTTCAATTATCATTTAGAGAAATTGAAAGAAATTTACTCACTCTCAAAATAATGTTATCTTTATTAGATTTTGACCCCCAAAAACCTATTTCTAATGCTATCGTTGTCACTTATATAATTATTATTAAAAATAAATTCCCCAGTTTTTATACAAAATTATCTAACAAAAATATTACAGATGAAGAATTTAAATCTAAAATAAAAATTACTACAGAAAAAAAAATTTGACGTATTAGCAGATTTATTTATTTTACATTTAGAGTTAGATCAAACAATACATCCTTTAGCAAGACCAGTTGAATGTTATAAAAATCAATATCATGAAATACACGAAAAGTCTGAATATATAAATAAAATTATTACAACTCTGGATAATTTATTTGTTACTTAAATTTTTATTTTCAAAAAAATTGAAATTTAAAATACTCTCGCCTAAAATACGCAAGGTAGCAAAAGAGTGCAACGAAAAAGAAAAATATTTGATTGCAGTTTTTTGCCTTCGCCGTAGACCACCCCGATGACCTTGTTACCACCCTTCCATCGGTGTGGAATTTAAGATTGTGCTTTTTTCTAAGTTTATTAATTTAACTAACGACACTTCGACAAGCTCAGTGGGCGAATTTTCTTTTAACTGTTGCTACCGCGCAGGGTGCTATTTTGGTAGCGGCTTATAATTTGCTGAAAAATGCTCACTCTTTGCCAAATATGGGCTGATACTGTGCAAATATTTGAATCTGACCCTGCAAACCATTATAATTAGAGTATATCCTTATACCTTGATTAAGACATTGGAGAACTAAAAAATGCGTTACACCTTACCTGCCGCTGGCAGAGCACAATTAGATGTTGGCACGACCAACCGCGTACTGCGCAACACTTATACTTTACTGGCAATTACCTTGCTCCCCACTATTGCCGGGGCGTATTTTGGGGCTTTATTTCCTCTTATGGAAAAATTAGGTTGGATATCAATCATTGTATTTATCGGTGCCATGTTTGGGATTCAAGCGATGGTGATTAAAAACCGCAATAGTGCTAAAGGCATTGCTTGGTTGCTGTTTTTTACGTTGGTCATGGGCTATTTTACCGGTCCTCTTGTTGGTTATGCCTTAGGGAGCTACAGCAATGGTGCCGAATTAGTCGGTTTAGCAATCGGTGGCACTGCTACTATGTTTTTCGGTTTAGCGGGCTATGCCACTGTTACCAAACGCGATTTTTCTTCTATCTCATTTGGCAAAGCACTCGGCATGGGGATGTGGATGTTATTTGCGATTGTGATTGTTAACTCTTTCTTTCAATCTAGTGCGATTGCCCTCGCTGTTTCTTCGTTTGTCATTGTCATTTCTTCGGGTTTGATTCTTTTCACTATCAATCGCATTGTCCGCGGTGGCGAAGATAACTACATCATGGCAACGATGGTACTCTACATCATGGTGCTCAACTTGTTTCAAAGCTTGTTACACTTGCTCATGATGTTTGGCGGTGCCCGCGACTAAGTATTATTTATTTTGGAACAAAAAGCGCCCCGTTTTTCGGGGCGCTTTTTTATTTGCTGAGGGTAAATTTATGCTACACTTCTTTTTTTATTACTTCCTGTTTGGAGAACAATGATGGGTATTTTACAAGACCGATTAACCGCTGGCACTGTATTGTGTGCCGAAGGTTATTTATTTGAATTAGAACGCCGCGGTTACTTGCAAGCGGGGGCGTTTGTGCCCGAGGTGGTGTTAGATTATCCCGATGCGGTGAGCCAACTGCACCGAGATTTTCTCCGTGCCGGTAGCGATGTTATGGTTGCTTTTACCTACTACGCCCACCGCGAAAAAATGCGTATTATCGGTAAAGAACACCTAATAGAGCCATTACAAAAAGAAGCTCTGCGTTTAGCCAAAGAAGCCGCCGCCGAAGACAAAAGCGGCAAAGTGATGGTTGCCGGCAATATCTGCAATACCAATATCTACCTGCCGGATGACGCCGATTCGCACCGCGAAGTGCGTGAGATGTTTGATGAACAGGTGACGTGGGCGGCTGAGGCAGGTGTTGATTTTATGTTGTTGGAAACTTTTTCGTGGTATGGCGAAGCCCTGCTTGCCCTGCAAGCGGCACAACAAGCGGGTTTAGAAACAGTGGTTAATGTGGTAACGCATTCCACGGGTTTATTGCGCGATGGCATGTCGCCTGCCGATGCCTGCAAACAGCTGGCAGATGCCGGCGCAACGGTTGTCGGGATGAATTGCTGTCGTGGTCCGGCAACAATGCTACCGCAGTTATTAGAAGTGCGTAAGGCGGTATCCTGCCCGGTAGCGGGTTTGCCTGTGCCCTATCGCACCGATGAAACCAATCCGTCTATGCAATCGTTAGAAGATCATCATCCGCAATGTTGCCTACCGGCAGATATGCGTTCTTTCCCCGTGGCGTTAGACCCGTTTGTTTGCACGCGCTATGAAATGGCAAAATTCGCCCGCGATTGTGCGGATAACGACATTCGTTTTATCGGTGTTTGTTGCGGCGGTGCCCCGCATCATGTGCGCGCAATGGCAGAAGAATTAGGACGCCAACCCGAAGCATCTAAATATTCCGCCGATATGTCTAAGCACTACTCTTTGGGGACTAATGCAGCGTTATTGCCGGAAAATCAGGAGTTTAAAAAATCCTTGTAATTAATCAGGTGTTAAATTCCACACACGGAGGGGGATTTAAAACGTTGATGAGCACGCTCTATGGCACTTCGACAAGCTCAGTGAGCGATTTATTTTAAGTTTAGTGCACTGGAAACACTTGTCTTTAACTCTACGAGCGGAGCATCTAAATGTTCCGCCGATATGTCTAAGCACTATTCTTTGGGCACTAATGCAACGTTATTGACGGAAAATCAGCAATTTAAAAATCCTTGTAATTAATCAGGTGGTAATTTCCACACGACGGAGGGGAATTTAAAACGTTGATGTAGCACGCTCTATGGCACTTCGACAAGCTCAGTGAGCGACTTATTTTAAGCTCGGTGAGCGGCTTGTTTTAAGTTTAGTGCACTGGAACTTGTCTTTAACTCTACGAGCGGAGCGGGTGGGGAATTTAATTATTTTTATTGTTTTTTTTAAATAATGCAAAAAAGGAATATAATATTGCACATTTCATGTGCTATATTTAATTTTTATATCACCCCCTCTTCTTTATTATGGCTAAGAAAAAATCTCCCTCTACTCCCCGAATTAAGCTATCGCAATTACGCACCTTAGTTGCCATTTGCGATAACGATTTAAATGTAACCGCAGCGGCACAGCAGCTGAATATTGCGCAGCCGTCTATGAGTAAAAAATTATCTACCTTAGAACAAGCAATCGGCAAATCGCTGTTTTATCGTAATGGTAAGCGTTTTCAATACGAAACCGATTTGTGCCGCGAGGTGAGCAAACTGGCGCGTGAAATATTGCTTAAATGCGATAATTTACTGATGTTAGGCGAGACGTTTGACCAAACCACGATTAGCGGCGAATTGTCGATTGGCACCACACACACGCAAGCGCGTTATGTCTTGCCGCAAGTGTTGGAGAAGTTTCGGAAAGATTATCCCGATGTTGTCATCAGTATTCGCCAAGGGGCACCGGTCGAATTAGTACGCATGCTCAATAGCAATCAGTTGGATTTTGTCATTTGCACCGAGGCGTTAGAAACGAATACCAATTTTCGCACCATGACTTCGTTTAATTGGAATCGCTGCTTACTCTTGCCGCCGACTCACCCTTTGGTCAAGGTGCGTAAAATCACACTAACGGCGCTGGCGAAATATCCGCTTGTTACCTATACCCAAGGTTTTGCCGGACGCCCTGCTTTTGATAATACCTTTTCCACTGCCGGCATTATTCCCAAAATCATGGTTTCGGCAACCGATGCCGATGTGATTAAAACATACGTGCGTTTGGGGTTTGGTATTGGTGTGGTTGCCGAAATGGCATACGATGCTAAAAAGGATGCGGATTTAGTCATGCGCCCCTTGGAGGCGTTATTTCCTGCAATGCAGGTGCGTTTGGCGTATCAGCGCGAGAAGTTTATTTCTGCCAGTATGCAGCGGTTTATTGAATTATTTTGTCAAATTGCGGATAAACCGGATAAACCGTTAACTAACGATTAACAACGAGGCAATAATTTTTACGCCGCGCGGCGTTTGACGGGCATCCGTTTTTTAGCGCCGCTTTTTGTCATCAACAACGGGCGTTTTTGTAAGACCGCCGTTTTATCAATCACGACTTTATTTGTCGTTTTCATATTGGGGACGACAAACATGGTTTCCATTAGTGTTTCTTCGGTGACTGCGCGCAAGCCGCGTGCCCCGCTACCGCGGTTTTTGGCTTTTTCTACAATGGCGCGAATGCCGTCTAAGGTAAATTCTAATTTCACGCCGTCCATAGAAAGCATTTCGGTGTATTGTTTGGCGAGTGAATTTTTCGGGCGTGAAAATATATCAATCAAGGCATCGGTATCTAAATCGTGCAGTTCTCCTACCACGGGTAATCTGCCGACGAGTTCGGGGATGAGCCCATAATTGACTAAATCTTCCGGCGATACTTGATTAAAGCTGGCGGTATTGTCTTCGCTTTTTGCGTCTGCATCGCCACTAAAACCGATGACTGTTTTATTACAACGCCGCTGCACAATGTTGGCTAAGCCGTCAAATGCGCCGCCGCAGATAAATAAAATTTCGGTGGTATCCACTTGCACATATTCCTGATGCGGATGTTTGCGCCCGCCAGACGGCGGCACTGAGGCAATCGTGCCTTCAATCAATTTCAGTAATGCTTGTTGCACGCCTTCTCCCGATACATCGCGGGTGATAGAGGGGTTATCGGATTTACGGGCGATTTTATCAATTTCATCAATATAGATAATGCCGCGGGTAACGCGATCCATGTCGTAGTCGCTTTGTTGCATTAAGCGTTGAATGATATTTTCTACATCTTCGCCAACATAACCGGCTTCGGTTAATGTCGTGGCATCAACAATGGCTAATGGTACATCTAAGGCACGCGCTAAGGTTTGCGCGAGCAGGGTTTTACCGCTGCCGGTGGGTCCGATAATCAACACGTTGGATTTTGCCAATTCCACACCGCCGCTGGAATCTTTGTATTGTTGCCGTTTGTAATGGTTATACATGGCGACTGAGAGAATTTTTTTCACTTCGTCTTGTCCAATGACATAATCGTCTAAGTGATTGCAAATTACCATCGGGGTCGGCAGTTCTTTTTCACTGTCGCCAACATTAACGCGCTTTTCTTTATGCTTGACTAATTTCTCTTCAAAAGCGCTCACGCATTCGTTACAAATGTAGGTGTCTTTTGCCCCCGTGAGCAGACACTCCACTTCGTTGCGTGTTCTCCCGCAAAAAGAGCATATATAGTGTTCCCATTCGTTTTCTTTACTCATTTTCGTTTCTCCTTTTCTTCGCGTTTGTTGACCACCATATCGGTTAATCCGTAGGCAGTTGCTTCTTCAGCAGTTAAAAAGTGATCGCGTTCGGTATCGGTGGCAATACGTTTTTTACTTTTACCGCTCAATCGCGCTAACAAATCGTTTAGTTTTTCGCGCATGGCTAAAATTTCCCGCGTATGAATTTCAATGTCCGATGCCTGCCCCGAAAAACCGCCCAAGGGTTGATGAATCATCACCCGCGCGTTGGGGAGGATACGGCGCTTGCCGCGTTGTCCGGCGGCTAATAAAACGGCTGCCATACTGCACGCCTGCCCGATGCAAATGGTGCTGACGGGGCTTTTAACATAACTCATGGTATCAAAAATCGCCATCCCGGAAGTAACAATCCCGCCGCCCGAATTAATGTATAAGTGAATATCGCGTTCGCTATTTTCTGCGTCTAAAAATAACATTTGGGCGATAATTGTATTGGCGACATGGTCGTTAATTTCACCGACTAAAAAGATAATCCGATCTTTGAGTAAGCGCGAATAAATATCGTAAGCGCGTTCGCCGCGCCCGCTTTGCTCAATGACCATTGGCACATAAGATAAATTTTTAATCTCGTTCATAATATTGTACTTCCTTCAATGCGCACACCGCGCACGAATAAATCAGGCAAATGCAGTGACTCGCTGTATTATGTTGCCTGTTCATTTAGAAAATCAGACAACGTCATTTCTGCTTCGTCGCTACTGGTGCAATTCGCCAAGACCCAATCGGTAATGCGATCTTCTAATATAGATAAATACACCGCTTCCATTTCGTTTTGATTGGAGCGCAACTGTGTTGCCATAGCTGCCGGATCTTCGTATGCCGAGACAATTTCTTGCAGACGGGCATCTATATCTTCTTTGCCAATTTCAGGTTTTTCGCGTTGCTGCCAAGCCGATAAAATAAGCCCTAACTTCACGCGCCGTTCGGCATCGTTATAAAACATCGGCAATGATAATTGCGCGGCGGTCTCAGGGCTACCGCGTTCTTTCCATTGCGCTTGTGCGGTGTGCATTAAACGATGGCATTCGTTAATGAGCATGGCTTGCGGTAGCGCAAATTCGGGAGTCGCATCAATCAGTAAATTCATTGCGCGGGTATGTAAAAAATTACGCAAGCGTATTTTGCTTTCGCGTTGTAAATGTTCCTGCACCGATTTACGAAATGCTTCTAATGTTTTTTCTTCATCGCCGAACGCGCCAAAAAATTCTTCATTCAATTCTGCTTTTTCTAATTTCTCAATGCTATTGACGGTAAGTTCCATCGCAATCACCCGCCCTTGCATTTGCGGGTTATCGCCGCCTTCCGGCATGGGTAATTCGGCAGTGCGTTTATCGCCAACACGCGCGCCCTGCAATGTTTCTTTTAGTTCGGGGCGCAAGGTTTTATCGGCTAATACAATCACTTTATCTTTGCCTTCTTCAACAACATTGCCTTTATTTTCTCCGTCTGCTTCTAACAGCACACTGCTAAAATCTACCCGCAAACGATAATCGTTATCTTCTACCGCACCCTCTGTTACGGCATAAGTGCCGCGTTGTTTGCGTAAAATTTCTACCATTTCATCAACAACATTATCAGTAACCGAAAAAATAGGATTTTTAAGTTCTTTGCCCGACAAATCGGGGGCGGCAATCTCAGGAATAATCTCGTAATGACAATGGACGCGATACTGCCCGTCGGTTGCAATATCGGGCAAGTGTAACTCAGGTTGCGCGGCGGCGCGTTCGTTTTCTTCTTTCAATTTTTCTTGAAATTTAACACCGCATTCTTGTTGCAGAATTTCGTGCAAGGTATCTTTGCCAAAGCGTTGGCGCATCACCGAGACCGGCACTTTACCGCGGCGAAACCCGGGGAGCGATACTTTCCCTTGTTGCTGCAACAGACGGGTATCTATTTTCGGGTCAATGTCTGCTGTCGGAAAAATAAAATCCGCATGACGTAATAGCGGGTTTTTCGGCGGCGCCTCGGCAGCGGGAGCAGGGGCAACAGGGGCAGTAGCGGGAGTATGTTCTTGTTGTTGTTCAGTCATTGTTCTTTATTAATAGGAATGAGAATAGATATTTTACCCGTTTTTATCGTGGTCTGTTAGTGAATTTAGCGAATGCGGTAAAAATAGAAATTAATCGGGAAGGCGCGGGCGCGAGCGCTCATGCTTCGCTTGCTAAAATTGCATCAATGCCGTTATAAAATTGCGGCGTGGCATGCGCGACAAATTTTGCCGCCCGCAACGCTCCGGCAACATAGTTTGCGCGGCTGGCAGAACGATGGGTAATTTCTATTTGCTCACCGCTGCCGGAAAATTGCACGCGATGGGTGCCGACAATATCGCCGCCGCGCACCACCGAAAAACCAATATCGTGTTCGCCGCGCAAGGCATCGGCGCCGTGGCGGGCAAATACGGCATCTTCGTCAAAATTGCTGCCGCTGGCTTGGGCAACTTCCTGCCCTAAACGCAATGCCGTGCCCGAAGGGGCATCTTTTTTGTGGCGGTGATGTTCTTCGGAAATTTCAATATCGTAACCGCCACCTAAACGCCCCGCTTTTAATATCTGGGCGGCGTAGGCGGCAATGCGATACAGTGCATTCACGCCAATACTCATATTTTGGGCGAAGAGTATGGGGATGTCTTCTCCCGCTTGCTTTAGTTGTTGCAGTTGTTGCTCATCAAAACCCGTGCTGCCAATCACCATTGCAGTTTTTTGTGCGCGGCAAATTTGTGCAAATTGCAAGGTCGCAACGGGGGCGGTAAAATCAATTAATACATCAGTAGCGACTTCGCCCAACATCGGTTCGGCTTGTATCAATGTTTTTCCATCTGCTGCCGTTGTGTCAATGCTGGCGTGTCCTGCTTGTTCAAAGGCGAGCGTTAAAGTAAAAGCCGGGTCGGCGGCAACGGCTTTGATGAGTTCTGCCCCCATTCTGCCGCTGGCACCGGCGATGGCTATTTTAATTGGCATCGTCGGTTTCGGCATAATCGTTGTGTAACTCACGAATCACCTGCAAGGTGCCGTTGGCATCAAACACAAGTTCTACCGAACGCAACTGCGGCTTACTAGTAAACCCCGCCGAACGCAACTGATAGGCGTAAATCCAGATATTTTGTTTAAACAAACGCGGGGTTTGTACGGGCCCTAACAGTTGCACAACTTCATCTTGCGTCATGCCGATTTGCAGTTGTTCTATACCTTCTAATAAGGTTTCATCGCCTTGTTTAATCTCTACTTTATAGGCGCAACTGCTTGCCAACAGTGCCAACGCCAACAATAAAAAACGCAAGGAAGAGAGGGGGATTAGTCGATTCATAAGCTCGGTAATGTTGCTGTATAATAAAACATGTCGAGATTCTAACATGAATAAAAAATCTACCATTGAAAGTAGCGGATTAAAAGCAACTGCAAACCGTTTGAGTGTATTGGAAATTTTACACAATAACGATTCTCCATTATCAGCGCGCGAAGTATGGCAACAGTTACCTGCCGTAAAAATTGGCTTTGCTACGGTCTACCGCACCTTATCGGCATTGTGTAGCGCAGGGTTGGCACGTAAAATTTTATCCGAAAATAATGCGCTTTACGAAAGCAGCCGCAACGACACCATGCCGCAACTCATTTGCTCCCGCTGCGGTAAAGTAGAAGAAATTAAAGATCCGAATATCTTGCGCTATAACAATAGCATTATGAAGCAACGGCAATTAGAAGAACATCATTCGCTTTTGCTCTACGCCGATTGCCGTAAAAAAGAATGCGACGAACAATAAAACTTTTCTTACTCGCTCTATTGGCGGCTTCGGCGACTTTGGGTAATACCGCAACGGCACAGCAAAACGATGCCTTTGCTTTGTTTGAGCAATTTCTCACCCAACCGGTCGCTACGCTTGCTTTTGAACAACAGGCATTTAACAGTAAAGATGCCCTGCTTTATCAAACCACCGGCGTGTTATCGTATCAACGTCCGAATTTATTTCGTCTGCAATATGCCTCCCCCGAACAACCGCTGATTGTTGCCGATGGTGAAATTGTTTGGATCTACGAAGCCGAAATTGAACAAGCCACTGCGCAACCTTTTGCCAGTGCCGAAAAAAACGGGCTAATAGAAACACTGACTTCGGGCTCAGCGGACGCACTTAAAAAAGATTACGTTTTATCTGCCGGTATTGACGATACCCTACGCTGGATTAACGCCAACGCCTTAGATCAAAATAGCCCATTGAAACGCATCTCACTCGCCTTTGCCACTGCCGATGGCACGTTGCAAAAAGTTTTATTGGTGGATCATTTTGGCGGTAAAATTATCATGCACATTAACGATATTCAATATAACATCCACGATGCTGAAGATGTTTTTTCTTTCACGCCGCCGTTAGGGAGCGAAGTGATTGATATTCAATAATTACGCTGTCGTCAAGCGACGGCGCTTGCCGATAACATTGACCACCCATACGCCTGACAACGCAATGACCGCCCCGAGATAAAATTTCAATGTCGGGGTTTCGGAAAACATCACAATACTACCGATAACACCGAATATCGGCACTAATACATAATACGGCATAATTAACGCCACCGGATAACGGCGCAACAAAACAAACATACCGCAATGTCCAACTAAGGTTACGACCAATGCCGAATACAACAAGGCCGCCCAATCGCCGCTATCGGCAGTGGTGAGCGCCTGCCATTGTTGTTGTTCAAATAAGAGCGAACACAAAAACATGGGCGGAGCCGACAACAGTGCCATCCACGCATTTAGATTGAGCACGCTGACTTTGCCGCTTAACTTTTGCGAGAGTACATTGGCACTGGCATAAAAAAACGCACTGAGAATAATTAGCGAAAACGCGAAGCCGTACCCTAAAATCGCGCCATCAAAACCAACAATCATTACGCCGACAAATGCGAGGATAATCCCCAACCATGTTGTTTGACTGATTTTATCTTTCAACCACCACATCCCCAACAATGCCGCCATTGGTACCGAAAATTGTGTGCCGATTAAAATCCCCGAAACGCCATCGGCAAGAGATAACGCCAAATACATAGAAGCATAAACTCCAATCCCCATACTGAAACAAAAGCCAAGAAACGGTTTAAGATGCGTGCGCGGCACGGGGTGCCAACGAAAAAAAGGCAAGAGAGCAAGAAAGACCAGCAAAAAACGTGCGCCCGAAAAAAACAGCGGCGGGAAATGATTAACCCCGAATTTACCGGCGATATAAGCGCCTGCAAAAATGACATTAATGCCAATCAATGCAACAAGGTGGGTGGGGCGCAACATGGCGTGCAGTATATCACGCTCGTGCTTTCTGCGCTCGTAGAGTTATCAACCCCTTTTTTAATTAGGAGTGCTCCGTAGGGGCGAGGTGGTTTTTGACAGGCAACCAACCGTTTGCCAACGGAGGGGGAATTTAACCTGTGCCACTTTGATAGCTTTTAATGCTACGAGCACAGCGAGCGCTAACTGTTTATTAAGGGATTTTTTTAATGATGTTCTCACACCCTGCTTCTAATAAATCCATCATTTGTTCAAAGCCGACATCACCGCCATAATAAGGGTCGGGGACATCTTCCTCCTTGCCCATTGTATCGGCGAGAAATAATAGCGCTTTATGTTGCAAAGCACGTGGGGCGAGTTCGTGTAAATACGCTAAATGTTCGGCAGTCATGGCATACAGTACATCAAAATTTGTAAAATCTTCACGCTGTACTTGGCGGGCAATCATCCCGTCCATACGATAACCGCGATACGAGGCGGCATCACACGCGCGGGGATCGGGGGCGGCACCGCTATGCCAATCGCCGGTGCCTGCCGAATCCACTTGCACTGTTTTGTTTTCGTTTGTCGCCATTTGTCGTAACACGGCTTCGGCAGTCGGCGAGCGACAGATATTTCCGGTGCAAACAAATAATATTTTTTTCATCTCTTTCCTCCTCTTATTATCATACTGAGGTAAGCACGCCGTCTTGCAACATTAATCTACGGTCTGCTTGTTCGGCTAAACGCTCATCGTGACTAACAACCATCAACGCCATTTTACGCGCACGGCATTGCTGAAATAAAGTATTAAAAACGGCATCGGCATTTTTACGGTCTAAATTTCCTGTCGGTTCATCGGCTAAAATAAATGCCGGCTGCCCCGCCAATGCGCGTGCCACTGCCGCCCGTTGCCGCTCGCCGCCCGATAATTTTTCCGGAGTTTTGTGTTGGTGTTGCGATAAATTAACTGCCGCCAAACATTCCGCCGCTTGTGCCAATGCTTGCTTACGCGGCAGACGGCGTAACAACAACGGCATTGCTACATTTTCTAAGGCGCTAAACTCGGGTAGCAATAAATGAAACTGAAATACAAATGCTAAATGACGATTGCGCCAACGGGTCAAGGCGCCGTCTGATAAGGTATTAATATCTTCGCCGTGATAACAAATGCTGCCGCTATCGGCGCTATCTAAACCGCCTAAAAGATGCAACAGGGTTGTTTTGCCCGACCCCGAAGAACCGACAATTGCCACGACTTCACCGCGCTCTACTGTGCAGGACACATGGTCTAATACAATTTGTTTGTTGCCGCCGCTTTCAAATGCTTTACTTAAATTATTGCACGTGAGCAACGGCGCAGTGGCGGTACTGTTGCTGCTGTTGTTACTCATAGCGCAGTGCTTCTACCGGACGCAACCGCCCGCTATACCAAGCGGGAAAAGCCGTCGCCGCTAATGATAATAATACGGCGATGCCGGCGACAAGAAAGGAATCGGAAAATGAAATTAACGACGGCAAACGATCTAAATGATAAACGGAACCGGGGAATAAATCGCGTCCGAATAAATTTTCAATGGTTTCTAAAATCAACCCCGCGTTAATAGCAATGGGAATGCCGGCTACAACGCCGATGAAGGTGCCGAAAATACCAATGATGGTTCCTTGAAATAAAAAGATACGCATAATGCCGCCGCTGGATGCTCCCATTGCCCGCAAAATAGCGATGTCGCTGCGTTTATTGCGTACCATGGTGACCAATGCCGAAACAATATTAAATGCGGCGACGGCGATAATGAGTGTTAGGATAATAAACATCACTTTTTTTTCAAATACTAAAGCGCGAAATAAACCGCCGTGGCTTGTTGTCCAATCGTGTAAAAATACCTTGGGGTTAATGTTGGATAATTTATCGCGCAATGCCGGCGCTTGTAAGAGTTCTTCCACTTGCAAACGGATAGAGGTTGGACCTTGTAAGCGGTAAATTTTTTGCGCATCGGTGAGGTTGATATACGACAGCCCCGAATCGTATTGATACAACCCCGAAACAAAAATACCGGCAACATGAAAACGGCGTAAGCGCGGATAAAAACCAGCGGCGGTGAGTTTGCCCTGCGGGGCGAGCAAAATAACGTCATCGCCAACACCAACGCGCAACTGTTGGGCGAGTTTTTCTCCCATAAAAATACCATAGCTACCGGCGGTGAGTGCGGACAAATCGCCTTCGGTAATATATTCGCCCAGACGGCTCACTGTTTGTTCTTGTTGCGGCAAAATGCCGCGAACCAATGTGCCTTGTGTTTTATCCCCCGCCACTAACAACGCTTGTTGTTGAACATTGGGTGCGGCAGCGAGAACATCGGGATGTTGTAAATAATCATCGGCGATGCTGCTCCAATCGCTAAAGCCGCTACGGTCTAACGATAGTGCTTCTAAGTGCGATGCCACACTTAATATTCGGGCGCGTAACTCTTGATGAAAGCCATTCATCACCGCTAACACAACAATTAACGCCGCCACCCCCAGTGCAATGCCGGCGGCCGACATCAACGAAACAAAAGAAACAAAACGATCATTGCGTCCGGTTAAGGCATAACGCAGACCGATACGAATTTCATAAGGCAGATTCATACGGGACTACCGCATTGCGCACGCTGACGCAAGAGGTGGTCGGCAAGGGTTAAACACAACATTGCTTCGGCAATCGGCACGGCACGAATACCAACGCAGGGGTCATGCCGCCCGGTCGTGCTTACGGTAGTTGCGTCTCCGGCGGTGTTTCGTGTTGCTTGCGGCTGACGAATGCTTGACGTCGGTTTGATTGCCAAACGGACAATAATGTCTTGACCGCTGGAAATTCCCCCCAATACCCCGCCGGCGTGGTTTGATAAAAATTGATCCCCCTCCATCGCATCGTTATGGGCGCTACCGCGCATGGCGGCGGCGGCAAATCCTGCTCCTATTTCTACCCCTTTCACTGCGTTAATGCTCATCATCGCTTTGGCAATGTCTGCATCTAAACGGTCAAAAACGGGTTCGCCCAACCCCGCGGGCACACCGCTTGCCACGGCTTGCACCACCGCTCCGCAGGAGTCCCCCGCACGGCGTAATTCAGTAATACGTTCGCTCAGTTGCGTCTCATAAGTGCTATCTGCGGCAAAAAAAGCGTTTTGATTGACCTCTTGCCACTCTTTAAACGGAATCGTAATATCATCCATTTGCACCAAACAAGCGCGGACACAAACCCCTGCTTGCTGTTGTAGCAAAGCGCGGGCAACTGCACCGGCGGCAACGCGGGCAGCGGTTTCTCGCGCCGAAGCACGCCCGCCACCGCGATAATCGCGAATGCCGTATTTTTGCTGATAGGTAAAATCGGCATGCCCGGGGCGAAAGGTATCGCGCAAATTGTCGTAATCTTTTGATTTGGCATCTTGATTAAAAATCACCATTGCAATCGGCGTGCCGGTGGTTTGCCCTTCAAACACTCCTGATAAAATTTCAACACTATCGGGCTCGCGCCGTTGCGTAACATGCGGCGATGACCCCGGACGGCGACGATTTAACTCGGTTTGAATCGCGGCGAGATCAATCGGTAATTTTGGCGGGCAGCCGTCAATAATGCAACCAATCGCACGTCCGTGGCTTTCCCCGAACGTACTAACACGAAATTGCTCACCATAACTATTTCCTGGCATAATCCTCGTATTATACGCAAAACCCCCGCATACGCGGGGGTTTTTACGCGGGTCAACCCTATTTCAAGCCATCAGGCAATCGCGATGTTGCGCTTGCTTGTGTCTTCACCTTTCGGCAGCGACAAAGTCAATACTCCGTTTTTCAGCGTTGCTTTGATGCCATCTGCTTGGACATTAACGGGCAACATAAATTGTCGTTCTAACTTACCGTTAACCCGTTCGCGCCGCAATGCTTGTTTGCTTTTCTCCGATACGGCGCGCGAAAATTCGGCACCGACGGTGAGCAAATTATCCTCTATATTGACCGTGATATTTTTTTTATCAACCCCGGGCAAATCGGCATAAATAAGAAATTCCGTGTCGCTTTCTTCCACATCAACACAAAAGGAATTTTTATTGCTGTTTTGTCGTTGTGCGATATACGCGGGATTCCAAGCGCTTAAAAAATGGGGATACAAAGTTGTTCTAGTGTTCATAATAACCTCCTGAATAAAAAAAGAATGTTACTATTTATATAGTACCCATTCCGACTAAATTCAAGTGTGTACCCAATAATAGTACGGCAGTTATTCTTGACTCTTATCCGTCGGCGGTGTGAACATATTGGCAAACGATAGCGGGTTTTGTATGGACATCATTTTTTCCATATTTTTTTGTGTCGTTAAATAATTTTCTAAACCGCGAAAAACATATTGCTCCATCAACTGACGCACCATGTTGCCCTGTAATACGGCTAAACTATCTAACTCTTTACTGCCGATTTGCGAACCAAACTTTTCAATTAATTCGCTATTGCTACGCGCAAACAACGGCAAGCATTGTTCAAAAAAAACTTTCATCGGTCCGCGCATCGGTCCTTGCATAAACATCACCATGTTGCGTAATGTTTGTTCCGAAAATAACGGCTGCCCCATCACTTCCCCCGCTAACAAAATACTAATTAATGTTTGTCGGGTAACGTCTTCGCCGCTGGCAGTGCAAACGCGAAACTCTTCGCCATTAATGATTAATTCCTTGAGCTCGTCTAAGGTAATATAACGGCTGTTTTGGCTATCGTACAAACGGCGGTTATTGTATTTTTTAATAATACGCTCGCCGCTCGCGTGATCTGCTTTTTGTGAATTGCTTTTTTTAGTTTTTGCCATTTTAAGTCACCTCTCGAGAAATAGTTGCCAATACGGATTCGAAACGCTGCCCCACTTGGACAACACGCTTGTGTAACTGTTGCACTTGGTCGCGATATTCTGCCGCTTTTTGCGGCGTTGCCAAATGCTGCGCCACTTTATTTTTAAGTTGTTCGCTTGCTTGCTCTAAACGGTACAACACCGAGGGGGCTAAGCGTTCGCCAAAACAGTTACTAATCATCAGGAGGTAATCCCCCTGCCGTACGAATTCAGATAATATTGCTAATAACTCGCCATCGCCGCTAATGTGCAACTTGCCGTTTTTCCAACGCAAGGTGCAATCGGCATGAATGAGCGGCGATACTGCTGTTAATTTTCCATTCGCATTAATGCGCCAAACAAATTGCTGCCCTGCAGTATGCACCGCAATACAACAGTTGGCAAAGCGCATTAATTCACTGCCTAAACTGGCATTAATTGCGCGCGCCAAAAATGAAGAAACGAAATACATAATTTAATTATTACTATTTATTATTTATAATTATTGATTATAGTGGAATATTCCACAAATTCAGAATTTTACCGTGATAAAAGCACGACTGCGCTATTGAGATTTATCGGCAATATGTTCTTTATATAATTCGCTGGCGTTGGCACCCGTGATTTTAGCGGTTGCCGCCGCCGCTTTGCGTGGCGGTAACCATGCGGTTAACTGCAAAAATATCCGCTTCGCATCTACCGTTTGCGCTTGTAGCGCAGGGTTTTCCACTGCGAAGACAAACTCGCCGCGTTGGGGAATCTCCCCCTGTGCGACTGCTGCAATCACATCCATTAATGGCGCGTCAATAATTTGTTCGTGCAATTTGGTGAGCTCACGCCCCAATACAATGCGCCGCTCCTTGCCTAATGTTTCTGCCAAATCATTCAACATTGCTGCAATGCGGTGCGGCGATTCATAAAATACAGAAAAACCATCTAACGCCGCCACGGTTGCAAATAATCGCCGGCGGGCAGTGGCAGTCGCGGGGGGAAAACCGTAAAAATGCACGCTCCCTAACGGCAATGCGGCGACTGCCAACAGTGCAGTTAACGCCGAAGCCCCGGGAACCGGCGACACCTCAAACCCCGCGGCACGCACGGTAGCCACAATACGCGCGCCGGGATCGCTCACAGCCGGTGTGCCGGCATCGGAAATATAGACGACTGCATTGCCTGCTTGTAATTCTTGTAAAATTTGTTGTGCGGCATGTTGTTCGTTATGCGCCCGCGCCGACAGTAGACGAGCCGCCAGCGGAATTTTTAGCCCCGCCAATAAACGCCGCGCAACACGTGTATCTTCGGCGGCAATGACTGTTGCTGCCGTTAACAACTGTACGCCGCGCAACGAAATATCTTGCAAGTTGCCGATGGGCGTTGCCAGCATATATAAAATAGGAAGGGAGGGGGCGGGCGATGATTTCACGGCATTTGCCGCCCGGGCGGCGTGGGAAATTTTTGTTTCATTTTATTTTGTTTCGTTGCGGGCGTATAGAATGGATAAACATTATATATAAACGGACAACAAATAAAAAAATCGCAATCTCACATTAAAGACAGTCGCTCACTGAGCCGTACTTCCTTTAATATCTAAAAGCGCAGCGCGCTGTTCAGGTTATAATAGAGTATGTGTCGTATGAGAAAAAAAGTTGCGTTCTTGTTGACTGTCGTTTTACTATCGCCACCGCTACTTGCGCAGGATGACCCGTTTATAGACCTGCTCAATAATCGTAGCTTTGACCGTGAAGCGCTAATTCGACAATTTAGCCCCAGTGTTACGGTCACGCGCCCTGTTGTCCCCGTCAATCCGGATACACCGACGCCAGAAAATCCCGCCTCAACAACACCGGAGACCCCCCCCGCGAAGTTGCTTTTTCGCCCCCTCTCCCCCCAACTTCCCGAAGGAGCACTCGCCCCACTAGAAACGTTAGCATTGGTGCTTCCCCTCAACAATAGCGGTAATACCGCTGCCGCCGCCGAAGCATTTCAACAAGGGTGTGTTGATGGTCTTGGCACCGTTGGCACTGCCTTACGGGTAGATACCTACGCCCACGATGGCAGCCCGCAGCAAGCGATCGTAGCGTATCAAAATGCGGTAACCGATGGCGCCTCTTTTATTATTGGGCCCATGCAAAAAAATAATGTGCGGCAGCTCCTGCAGCTCTATCCGCAAGCACCAGTAAAAACGCTGCTGTTACAACCGTTGCACCGTAACGATACCTCCTCTTATTATGTCCTCACCATTGACATTGGCGAAGAAGCCGCCGAATTAGCCCGCACGATTAAACAGCAAAATTATCGTGCGCTTGTTGTGCTGAATAAATCCACCTTGTCGCAACGACAAAAAGAAGAATTTGTAAGGGCATGGAATGACGAAGTCAATGCGCCGCTATTGGAATATTTTTATATCTACGATAACGAAAACGATTGGCAACGCTTGTTTGACGAATTAAAAGATAAATTAGAAGCTGCCAGTGAAAACAAAGAAGCTGCCGCGGCATTACCGCCGCTGGCAATCTTTGCCGCCGGCAACGGTAACTTTATTCGCCGCACGCGTAATTTTGTCCCACAAGGATACCCGCTTTATGCCAGTAGTGTATTTTTTTCCAGCAAAAGTGATGCTCAATTTTTGGATAACTTGCGCGTGATAGAAATGCCGTGGTTTGTCGATGCCAATGCCGACCATATTCGCAATTTTACCAACCTGCTCATCCGTACCCGTCCAGCGTTACAGCAACGGTTTTACGCCTTGGGGGCAGATGCCTGTCGTGCGGCACAGCGCTCACCGCAGTGGTTTGAAGGTTGGGAAATGCTGGGGGCGAGCGGCACCTTAGAATTGACCGCGCACCATTTGAAACGCCGCGGGATTTTATCGCAATATGAAGCGGGATATTTAACTCCTTTCTCCCAATGAGTCGCTCTGCCGGGGATGCCGCAGAAGGACAGGCGCTCTACTTTTTACAGCAACAGGGGTTAACGTTATTACAGCGCAATTATTTTTGCCGCCACGGCGAGATTGACCTAATTATGCAAGACGGCGCCACTTTGGTATTTATTGAAGTGCGCCAACGCGCCCATCATCAAGCGGCAGCAAATAGCATAGATGAATACAAACAACAACGCTTACAAAATACCGCGGCGTATTATCTTGCCGGCGATTCTAACCCGCCGACCTGTCGCTTTGATGCGCTATTGATTGACAAAAATGGGCAAATTCAATGGCTACAAAATGCGTTTGATGCGACTTATTGAGAAGGCAAACGCAGTGTTTCCAACACATTGCCTAATAATTTCGCTGCCACCCCTACGGTGGGAATAACCCGGTTATAACGCATCCGTTTCGGTCCGATGACTCCGATTAATCCCAACGGTTTGCCGTCCTCCTCTTGACCGCAGGAAGAAAAAACAACGCTGCATTCATCTAATGCACTCAACCCCGACTCACTGCCGATAAAGATACTGACATCCGCGGCATTGTCGCCGCGTTTGAGCAAGCGCAGCATTTCTTTTTTCTGTTCTAATAAATCATAGAGTTCGCGCAACTTGTGCATATCGCCGGATAAATTTTCGTCTTTCAATAAATTGCTTTCGCCGGCAATATATAAGCCGCTGTTTTCATCGGCGGCGGCGTGTTCTTTTTCGTCTACTTTTTCTAACAGCGATTTGAGTAAATTGCCGATTTGTTCGCGCAACTCTAATAGTTGGCTATACATTAGTTTTTGCGCTTCGCTAAAAGTCATATCGGCAAAGTAACGGTTATAGACGGTGGCGGCGGCGTTGAGTTCAGTTTCGCTGACATCGCGGTCGTAGGTAAAAATACGATTGAGGACATCGCCGCTATCGGTAACAATCACCGCTAAAATGCGACAGGAAGATAATTTTACAAAGCGTAATTTACGCACGACCGGCAACGCGCTAATCGGCATGGCGACAAAACCGACGTATTGCGTCAGCTGTGAAATAATGTTGGCGCCGGCGGTGTGTACTTCGGTTGTTGTTTCGCGCCGCAAACTATTTTCTAAACGGTGTAGGGTATTTTTTTCCGGCGGGGTAACGGTGAGGAGTTGGTCAATAAAAAAGCGAATCCCGCGTGGGCTGGGGATACGTCCGGCAGAGGTATGCGGGCTGACTAAAAATCCGATGTCTTCTAAATCCGACATAACATTGCGGATCGTCGCGGGGCTATACGGCACCACGGCGTTGTTGGCTAAGGTGCGGGAGCCGACGGGGTTGCCATCGTGCAAGTAAGATTGCACCAGGTAGCGCAGTACCTGTTTTGCTCTATCGTCTAAGCGGGATTGTGCAGTTGTCATATTTTTATTTTATACCATAAATGACCCCTTTGGGCATAACTTTGGTGAGCGACGGTCTTTAAAATAGTGCGCTTTCTTTAACTTGACGAGCGGGACGAGTTGTATCTGCCCTGCCCGCTTGTTATGTTGGGCTTTGCTTATCTGGCGGTTTTAGCACGCCCTCTAAGGAGTTGACGGTCCGCCCTCACCATCATAGCATTCGTTGCTCCCCGCAGGCGGAGGGGAATTTAATTTCTCGTCATCGGGGCGGCTAAGGATTGCGCGCCAAATGCCGCGCAACAGCCGCACTTCGCTTTGGTCTAAATCGGCACGTGTCAGCAGCAAGCGCAAGCGCGCCATTAACGGGCGGGTGTCGTTTTTTTTCGGTAGCCCGACTGCCGCCAATGCCTGCTGCAAATGTTCAATCATCGCGTCTAATTCTTCTCGGGTTGGCATTTGCCTACGGTCGCCGGCGCGGGCAATGCCCGTTGCTTGTCGTAATTCATAAGCGGCAATTTGTACCGCTTGCGCTAAATTGAGGGAAGGGAATTCGGGATTGGCGGCAATTTCTATAATCGCTGTTGCTTGTAAAATATCTTCATTTTCTAACCCGCTGCGCTCGCCGCCAAATATAAATGCCGCCCGCCCGCCTTGGCGCACTTGCCCCATTGCTTCTGTTGCGGCTTCTTGCGGCGATAAACAGCGCGGCGACATATCGCGGCGGCGCGCACTAAAGGCATAAACATGCGTAAATTCAGTTAATGCTTCCGGCAGTGTTTGTTGCCATTCGGCATTGTCTAATATATCCGTCGCGCCCGCCGATAAGGCGCGTGAGGTGGCATCTATTTGCGTGCGGGCGGCAACTAACAACAGCCGCGATAGCCCCATAGTTTTCATTGCCCGTGCGACCGAGCCGATATTTCCCGGGTGGGTTGTATCTTTTAATACCACCGCAACTTGTGCTAACTGTTCGCTAACGCGCATGGCACACTCGGCAGGCGGTATCCCGCGGTAATAAAATTTCACGAAAGCGCATTTCACGCGCATCCACCAACAGCAAGCGTCCAATTAATAATCCCGCACCAGAAGTGGCGATACACTTAATCGTTTCCGCTGCTTGAATCATCCCGATGATCCCCGTCAGTGGCGAAAACACGCCCAACAAAGCACAGCGCACATCTTCTGCCGCGTCTTCTTCGGCAAACAAGCAGTGATAGCAAGGCGAGTGTTCCTGCCGCGTATCAAATACCGATACTTGTCCGTCAAAGCCAATTGCCGCCCCCGATACTAATGGTTTTTTCCCGCGTACGCATGCTTGATTAATTAAATGACGGCTGGCGTAATTATCACTGCCGTCCACCACAACATCTACTGCCGCCACTAAGGCATCGACATTCGCGGCGGTTACGCGCCCGTGTTGCTGTAATTGACAATGCGGATTAATGCGGAGAAGTTCTGCTGCTGCCGATTCTGTTTTTTGCCAACCAATGGTATCGGTATGGTGTAGCACTTGCCGCTGTAAGTTTGTCAGTTCTACTGCATCGTCATCGCATAACAGCAAAGTGCCGACACCGGCGGCGGCGAGGTAGAGGGCGGCAGGCGAACCCAACCCGCCTAACCCCACCAATAACACGCGGGCGGCGGCGAGTTGCTGTTGTCCGTGTTCGCCGATGTCGTCCAACATGACATGGCGACTATAGCGGATTAATAATTCGTCATCCATCACGAACACTCCTCGGGCGGTGGATAGGGTTGGCAAGAGGGGCAATAATAACTACTGCGCCCATTCTGTCGTATTTGTTCTATCCCGGCGCCGCAACGTTTGTTATAACAGGTTTGCCCGCTGCGTTCATATACCGCCCATTGGGTTTGAAAATATCCGGGTTTGCCGTCAGCCGCGGCAAAATCGCGCATACTGGAGCCGCCCGCGCGCAGTGCCTGCCGTAATACTTGTTTAATTTTTTCTACCAATTTTTTGCATTGGCTATCGCTTAACTCGCCGGCGGCGGTGCGCGGGTGAATGCCCGCTTGAAACAAAGATTCGGACGCATAAATGTTGCCAATGCCTGCGACTAATTGTCCGTTCATCAATGCGGTTTTAATGGGTGTTTTTTTATTTGCTAATAATTGCGCTAACTTTTTGCCGCTGAAAGAACGGGTCAATGGTTCTACGCCAATCGTGGCTAAGAGTTTATGTTGTAAGGGCGGTTGTTGTGTTAATGTGACCAAACCAAAGCGGCGCGGGTCGGTGTAAATTAAAAAAGTGCCGTCGTCTAATTCCCAACAAACATGGGCGTGTTTTTCATGTGCCGGTAATGCAGATAAAGACAACACGCCGCTCATTCCCAAATGGATAATACAGGTTTCGGGGGGGATAGAAAGTAATAAATATTTCCCCCGCCGTTCTACTGCGGTGATTTTTTTACCTTGCAGGCGGGCGCAAAAATCGGCGGGGATGGGTTGGCGCAACTGCCAACGGCGCACCACGACCGCATCAACGGCTTTGCCGATAATGGCGGGGGCAATGCCGCGGCGTACGGTTTCTACTTCGGGTAATTCCGGCATGGCTTAAGGCAGTACTGCCAGGGTAACGCGCGGTTGCTTGCCCATATCGTACAAGGTGCGGGTGCCGCAAAACCCCGCGGCAGCAAATAATTGATGCACTGCTGCTGCCTGTGTGTTGCCGTGTTCTACCAATAAGGTGCCGCCGCGGCGCAGGTTTTGCGGCGCTTGGCGAATAATCGGCGCTAATGCCGCTAAGCCGTCGGCGCCGGCAACTAATGCTAATGAGGGTTCAAATCTTAAATCGCCGCTGGTTAAATGGGCATCGTCTTGCGCGATATAGGGCGGGTTGCTGACAATTAAATCAAATTGTTGGCTGGTTTCATCGTTGTTTGCACAAGATAAAGGCGTGTACCAATCGCCGCAAACAAAACTGACATTGGCTTTATGCATTGCCGCATTTTCGCGGGCTAAGGCAAGTGTCGGTTCACTGACATCGGTTAACGTAACGTGACTGTTTTCGCGCGCTAAAGCAATGCTAATGCCAATCGCGCCGCAACCCGCCCCCAAGTCCAACACCCGCGCCACGGTGCTGGCAGGCAAATGTTGCAAGGCGCTTTCTACTAACAACTCGGTATCGGGACGTGGGATTAGTGCGGCGGCGGTGGTTTTAAAGCGACGGCTGTAAAATTCGCGCCACCCTAAAATATAGGCAACGGGCTCCCCCGCCGCGCGCTTGCAAATGTGTTGCTGATAACGTGTTGCGGCAGATGACGGGAGGGCATCGTTTTCATGCGCTAACAGTTGTGCGTATTCGTTATAGTGCAAACAATCTAATAATAACGCGCGGGCATCTATTGCCGAACTACTGCTGCCGGCGGCAAGTTGTTCGCGCCCCCAACGGATTGCCGCTCCGATAGTAGCAGGTGCGGCGGCAAACATCGCCGCGGTATCATCCGTCTGCGAGGGCACGGTCTTCTTCATCGGCTTTTGTCAATGCGATTAAAATTTCATCAATTTCGCCTTCCATCGCCAGATGTAATTTATATAATGTCAGCCCGATGCGATGGTCGGTTAACCGCCCTTGCGGGAAGTTATAGGTACGGATACGGTCGGAACGGTCGCCGCTGCCGACTAACGAACGGCGTTGGCTGGATTCTTTTTCTTGTTTTTCGCGCAAGCGGTGGCTGACAATGCGCGCCCGCAATACTGACAGGGCTTTTTCACGATTTTTATGTTGCGAGCGGTCGTCTTGACATTCGGCAACAATACCGCTGGGAAGGTGAGTCATCCGCACTGCTGAATCGGTGGTATTGACGTGTTGCCCGCCTGCGCCGCTGGCGCGAAAGGTTTCAATCCGCAAATCCGCCGGCGAAATCACCAAGTCATCTTCTTCTTCCGATTCTGCCAACACGGCGATGGTCACGATGGAGGTGTGTATCCGCCCTTGCGATTCGGTTTGCGGCACACGCTGCACACGGTGCGCTCCTGATTCAA
This sequence comes from Pseudomonadota bacterium, assembly GCA_022600535.1. Lineage (GTDB taxonomy): Bacteria > Pseudomonadota > Gammaproteobacteria > Tethybacterales > Persebacteraceae > JAHZKE01. The sequence continues at coordinate 15,397 of JAHZKE010000002.1, read as the reverse complement.
ATTGCATCCAACCATACGCCCCTTCGCCGACTATTTTAAGAATGACCTCTTTATAACCGCCGACTTCGCCATCGGCATGTGAAATCAGCTCACTGCGCCATTGATGTCTTTCTGCCAGCCGCGTATACAAACGCAATAAATCGGCAGCAAATAAGCAGGATTCATTACCGCCGACAGCGGCACGAATTTCAATAAAACAATTACGGCGATTTTCTGCCGCCTCGGGCGACAATAAGCGGCGAATGCGGGCGGCAGCATCATCGCGGGCGGTGACTGCCATCGCGCATTCAGTGGCGGCTAATTGACGTAATTCGGAATCTTCCTCGCTCGTCTCCCATTCGGTGAGTTCTTGATAGGTGGAATCGGCGGCTTGCCATTCGCGATAAATCGTGACCAACGGCAACAGTTTGCCGTGTTCTTTCATCAGCGATTGTAATACGCCACTCCCGTCTGCCATTTGTTCTTCCAACTTATTCAGTCGTTGTTCGGCATCAGTTAATTTTTTTAGTATTGACGGGAGCATTAATCTGATCGTTTTCAAAAGTGATGGGGCGATGCCCCTCGGCAAAATGGTGCAAAGTGCAGTTTTTGCTTTGGCGGGCGCATTGCGTTAATGGATGTAATAAGCGCCCCGTTAAACGATGGGCAAATTGCTCAACCACTTGCTCCGGTGCAACACCAGCGGTGAGACGCGCTAATGCTGCTTTTGTTTCTTCTGCCTGTATGTGCATGGCGGAATCGCGAAACCCGCGCACTTGCCCGCGATTGCCATGCTCGCGCAACCAGCGACAAAATTGTTCGGTATGTTCTTCTACAATGGCATTGCCACGTTTAGCGGCGGTGCGGCGTTTTTCGCTGTTTTGTTCTGCCATCTTGCCAAATTGATCTAAGTGATAAACAAATACATCGGGCAGTTGCTGTATTTCGGATTCTAAATCGCGCGGCACTGCTAAATCGGCAAATAACATCGGTTTGTGGTGGCGGCGACTGAGCGCACTTTCAACCGTGCCTTTGCCAATAATCGGCACTTGGCTGGCGGTGGCACTGACAACAACATCAAACTCCGCTAACACTTCGGGCAAGCAGGAAATTGCCAATGCTTCTGCGCCGACACGTTGTGCGACTTTTTCGGTTTTTTCGTGACTGCGTCCGGCAATTGCCACGCGGCGCACACCGTTATCAGAAAAAATCGGCACGCCGGCAAGCGCCATATCGCCGGCACCGACAAATAAAACCGCTAAATCGCGCACGTCAGGAAAAATCCCCTTGGCTGCCTGCACCACCAACGCCGGATAAGAAAGCGAATGTTTGCCGATGTCTGTTTGACTGCGTACGGCTTTGGCAGTGGCGAGGGCGTGTTCCATCAAGCGATTGATAATCGTGCCCGAAAACCCTGCCTGCCGTGCTAACTGGGCAAATTGTTTGACTTGTCCGGTAATTTCGGGTTCTCCAATGAGTTGGGAATCTAAACCGCTTGCCACGCGAAATAAATGGCGCACGGCATCTTCTGCTTTTAAGTGATAAATATATTCGCTGATGTCGGCGGTGTGATTATGGGTGGCTTCGCTAAGCCAAGCCACTACTTCTTCGGGGGTATCCGACAAGCAATAAATTTCGGTGCGGTTACAGGTGGATAAAATTGCCGCTTCCGGTAGGTGACAGCGGCGACTTAAATGACGCAACTTTTCGGCAACTCCTTCTGCCGATACCGCCAATATTTCACGCAACGCCAACGGCGCATTGTGATAGCTCACACCAACAGTATAAATTTCAGACATAACAGTGCTATTTTACTATGACGCGATAAAAATTATTTACAGTGCCGGCACATATTCGGCAAAGGGGGGCTCTTGCGTCTTATGAATATAAAAGCAAATTGTATCGCCTTTCCTTTAATGTACGAACATCAGCGCGTTCAAATTAAATTCCCCTCCTCTCGGTGTGGAATTTAAAGTAAGGGTTTTATTGTTTTTGCAATAATACAATGCGGTTGCTGTTGGTGCCTTTTTCATTGTTGTTGACTCCCCAGCAGTTTGCTGTTTTGGTAAATTGCTGTTGATTGACCAATACTGCCAACAAGGTAAAAGGCAAACCGCGTACTGCTTCTGCCACCAACTGTTCTAATAACAATTTGCCATTACGCGCTTCGCCGACTTCAAATGCTACCATACCACCGCTTTGCAACACGCGGGCAAATTCGCTAAAGGTGCGGCGGACAAATGCCTGCCAATCGGCGATGTTGCGGTGTTGGTCAATTTTAATCGTTTCTTGCTCCAGTGCGGCAAACCAGCAACGCAACCAGTTATCTTTATGATAGTCCACCATATCTAAAAAAGGCGGCGACGTTACAATCAGCTGTACGCGGTTTGCTTTTAAATAAGAAAGACGCTCAGCAGGAGCGCACGCCAGTTGAAAACGCCGATTGGCAACATGCCCCGAACGCAACAAGCTGCGGCTTTTTTTCAAAATCAGCGCGTTGACATCTTTTGCCAATGGCACACGTTGGTGCACTTGATTAAGGTGCTGCTGCGTTTTAATAGAAACGGCTTGATTCGGTGGCATGGTATGCACCGAGAAAAAACCCGTAGAGTGCCCCGTTAAGCGATTAATCGCGACCATGCGTATCCATTCATCCACTCCATCCAATTGCTTGCTGTGCGTGCGTTGGGCAAACCAATTTTTCAGCGCGACTAAATGTTGCAATACTTGCGGATGAAAAAATGTCAGCAACGGCGTGTCGTCTGTTGGCACTTCGCTCGTCAGTGGGATTTCTGCTAAGCGGGTAGCAACTGCTTTTAGAGTCGGCGTTGCCAAACGCGGTGCAGTGAGCATTGCCGACAGCGGATTAACATCGCTACCGCAGGCAATGCGATTCATTAATGCCGCTTGAATCACGGTGGTGCCGCGCCCCATGAATGGGTCTAAAACACGGTCATTTTCCGCACTCAACAGGGAGATTAATAATTCCGGCAGTTGCGGTTTAAAGCAAGCGCGGTAACTGATTTCGTGGATACTATGCCCCTGCCGCTGTCGTGCGGTCCATAAATTACCAATCAAATACGTCATGCCGTTTTCACTCTTTTCTTGCATCGGCTCGCTGCTGTGGGCGGCAAATACCTGTTTTAAAGAGTCGGCAGACCAAGAGGGAGGAGATGAGGAAGATGCCGCGGGCATGGCACGATTTTACTTATTTTTTAACAAATCCGGACGGCGCTGTGCAGTCATTTGCTCTGCCTGTTGCCGCCGCCATTTTTTAATTGCCGCATGGTCGCCGGACAACAATACCGGCGGCACGGGTTGGTCTTCAAACACAGCGGGGCGTGTATAGCACGGCGCATCTAATAAACCATCGGCAAAAGCGTCTTCCTCTGCCGAATTGGCATTTCCCAACACTGCGGGGATGTGTCGCAAAACGGCATCTAACAACACGCAAGCGGCGGGCTCCCCGCCCGATAAAACATAATCGCCAATGGATATTTCACGCCCGCCAAACGCGGTTACTGCCCGCTCATCAACGCCGCGGTAGCGCCCGCATAATAGTATCAACCCTGCTTGTTGGGCTAATTCGCGGGCGAGTTTATCGTTTAATACCGTGCCGCGCGGGGTGAAATAAATCGGGCACGCATCGGGGTTTGCCGCTTGTGCGGCGCGGGCGGCGGCTAATGTCGGTTCTGCCATCAGCACCATGCCGCTACCGCCGCCAAAGGGGCGGTCGTCCACAATGCGGTGCGGAGGGGAGGCATAATTGCGCGGGTTCCAACATTCTACTGCCACTGCTCCGGCGGCAATGGCGCGCCCGCATACCCCCAGTTGCATAAAGGGGTGCAGTAATTCCGGTAGTAAGGTAATAATATCAATCCGCATATTCTACCAATCGCGTTGCCAATCCACTTGAATCAATTGCTGTGCAATATCGACCGTCAGCACGTATTTCTCGACAAAGGGGATTAATATTTTTTCGTCTGTTTCATCGGCAATACATAAGACATCGTGCGCGCCGATATCCATTATTTCGCTGACCTCGCCCAATGTTTCGCCGTGGATGGTTTGCACCGATAAGCCGATTAAATCGCACCAATAATAGGTATCGGAATCCACTGCCGGCAACTGTTGATATTCTACTGCCGCATATCCATGACACCATAATGCGGCGGCATCGCGATCGTCTACTCCGGATAATTTGACTAACCAATTCCCGCTGTGTTGGTAGCAACGTTCTATTTGTTGCGTTTGCCAGTTGCCGTTTAGTTCAGCATTGGCTTGCGGCGGCAGACACCACCAAACAGGAAGAGTAGTAAAAAAATCAGGTTGGCGCGAAAAAACATGTAATCGCAATAAACCACGCACCCCGTGCGGCGCGCCAAAACGCGCCATGGTGACTTTACGATTAGGAAGCAGTAGCGGTGGTTGCGGACGCTTTGGAGGCATCAGCTTTATTGGTGCGCCGATATTGCCGCCACAGGCGTTTAACACATAATGAAGGTTGCGCCCCCTGTGCACACCAGTGCTCGTAACGCTCTAATTTAAGCGTCAATGGCGGTTCCTGACCGGCTGCCATCGGGTTTGAGGTGCCAATCACCTCAATAAATTTTCCATCACGCGAAAAAGATTTTTCGGCGACAACAATACGGTAATAAGGGCGTTTTTTTGCCCCCCCACGCGACAAACGAATGCTAAGCATAAAGATAAATTAGGTAGTAAAAAACGTTAATTATATACTAAAAGATAATGAATTAGCACAAACTATGGAGCGTCAGCACATATTCGGCAAGTTTTCAGAATATGGTGATGGCACCTCACACAGCGATTTGTTGGCGAGGAAAAGCCCAAACTATTGAAAATTAAGATGGCTTGCGTATCCGCATTGTATAGCGACAACGTGGAAATTGAGGACATGCCCAAAATTGCTCCCCTGCAGTTCTCCCCTTTTGTGATGTTTTGATGACTAATTTAGAATCACAATTCGGGCATGAAGGTGTTGTGTAGTCACCAGCAGTCGCTCGTATCAAAATTTTTTCTTGTATTTTAATCGGAAATTGCTCTATGTCATGCAGTAATTGCACGGCATCCATTAGTTGAATATTGTTATTCTTAGCAAATATTATTGCCTCTTGTGTATAAGTTGATGTGGCGAAATAAATACCAAATTTATAGCTTGCGTCTGCCATTATCCCCAATAACTCTCTGACTTCCTTTATTCCAACCTGTTTTTTCCACGCTTTACACTGTGCAATGCCAATCACTTCATCAGGTGCATCTCTACCATAAATTTTTATATCAATACCGCCGTCTGCTCCTGTATTTGTAACTATTGCTTGGTAGCCCTGCGCCGACAAATAGTCCGCGCATAATTGTTCAAATACCTTCCAATCTAATTCTTTAATAAGTGTTACCGACCAAATAACTGCGTTGCGTTGAACGGGAGAAAAATCTTGTAAAGTGGGTTGTTGTGCGTGATTAGAGCGATATTTAAAAATAAAAACAAGTACACAACAAACCAACACAATGCCAAAAATTAACTGAAGCGCTGAAATCGTCTTTTCGGGATATAGAAAAAGCGACAACAATAAAAAAATAATAGCAGCAACAATTAAATTGCCTAAACCACTTTCTTTTCTACGTCTCCCCATTACCCCACTCCGCGAATAGTCCAATTCGGTTAACGCTTAATTTGCAATACCGCAAATTGGCGGGCGATGCGACCGTTGCGGGAGCCGCGTTGGTCGGCAAAATTACGCGCTTGTTGTATCAGTACATCGGTGGGTTTAATTTTAAAATGCGCCAACCAATGCCGCACAATATGGTCGTAGTGCTCGGCATCGGGGGCGTAAAACGAGAGCCATATTCCAAAACGATCGCTCAGGGCAATTTTTTCGTCTAGCGTTTCTAAGGGTTGAATGTCGTCTTCGCTGGCGGTGAGTGGCGATAGGTTATCACTATATTTTTCGGCAACTAAATTACGCCGGTTGGAAGTGGCATAAATCAGCATGTTGCTGGCAGAGGTCAGGGCGCCATCCATTGCGCTTTTAATACGGTTGAATAATTGATCGCTCTCGCGAAAGGATAAATCATCGCAGTATAAAATATATTTTTCTTCGCGCCCCGCCAACAAGGGTTGCAACATTGATAATTGCGCTAACCCTGCGGCGTCGGTCTCAATGAGGCGCAAACCGCGCCGTTGATATTTGCTAAATAAACCGCGGATAAGGGTAGATTTACCGCAACCGCGCCCGCCGGTGAGTAAGGCGTGGTTTGCTTCGCAACCGGCGATAAATTGGCGCGTGTTTTTGTCTATGATGGCAATGTTTTCTTCTAAACCGATTAAATCGTGTAGGGCAACGGTGGTGGGAGTGGGCAGTGGGATGAGTTTACCGCCAAAGGAGGTTACCTGCCAACGCCAGCAATGCCCGCTGGCTAAGGATTGCGCGCTGGGATGAGAAAAATGTTGCCCGAGTTGTTGTTCTATCCGTGCTAACGTCGCGGCGATTGCCGCCAACGATTCGTTTTTTTCTGTCGGCACGGTTTTATCTGTTGTTGAGGTGCTGCTCAATGACGGCGGCTAAATCGCCAACGGCAGTACTGGCAAGCGCCGGCAACGGAAATAAATCGGGTTCTTTTAAGCCGTGTCCGGTGAGGGTGCATACCACTCGCGCACCGGCGGGAATGCGCCCGCTTTTGACATCGTTAATAACACCGGCGAGCGAAGCGGCAGAAGCGGGTTCGCAAAATACGCCTTCTAATGCTGCTAATTGGCGCTGGGTTTGTAAAATATCACTGTCTTCTACTGCACTAATCCAACCGTTTGATTCTGCCAGTACGACTTGTGCTGCCTCGTATGATTGCGGGTTACCGATGCGAATTGCGGTCGCAACGGTATCGGGATTGGCGACGGGGTTGCCGTTGACGAATGGCGCCGAACCGGCGGCTTGATAGCCCAACATCTGTGGGCGTTTTTCGCCGCCGGCAATTGGTTGGCATGTGGTGCAGTTGCCCTGACAATAATGACAGGCGGCAGTGCCGCTGCTGGCGGCTTCGCTGTAACCAATCCAATGGGCAGTGATATTACCGGCGTTGCCAACGGGCAAGGCATGGTAATCGGGCGCGCTTCCTAAGGTTTCAATCACTTCAAAAGCAGCGGTTTTTTGCCCTTGCAAACGCATCGGGTTAATTGAATTGACAACGGCAACTTTGCCGCTGTCGCTATAAACCCGCACGGCTCGCATGGCATCGTCAAAGTTGCCGTCTATTTGCACGATCACGGCATTGTGGGCGACGGCTTGGGCGATTTTACCCAATGCGACTTTACCCTGTGGGATTAATACTAAACAGGCCATCCCCGCACGCGCGGCATACGCGGCGGCGGATGCCGAGGTATTGCCGGTAGAGGCGCAAATCACGCAAGAGATGTTATCTGCTGCCGCGGCGGCAACGGCGATTGCCATGCCGCGATCTTTGAAAGAAGCGGTTGGGTTGAGCCCTTCGTATTTGACCCACAGGTTAATATTGGCAACGCCCATCGCTTGCGGTAAATTGAGCAACGGAATTAACGGCGTTGAACCTTCCCCTAACGATAAGGCGGCGTATTGTTTGCTATCCGCTCCTATTTGCGGCAGACGGTCGGCGTAACGATGTAGGAGACCACGCATTAATTTAACCGCTCTATTGGCAGGGCGACAACGGGTTGGGTGACGGCAGCGAGTTGCATGATGGCGGCAATGCTTGCTTCTACTTTTGCGTCTTCGCTTTCGTGTAACAGGATGATTAAATCAACGGTATCTACCGCGATGGCTTCTTGATTGATGGCTTCTATTGAAATATTTTGCTTGGCTAATATCTGCGCGATGTCGGCGATGACGCCGGGTTTATCTAACACGCGCACGCGCAAATAAAAAGGAGTAGAAAAATGTTGCTGCAATGTAAGCGAATTGTCGGCAATGCTATCGCCGCCGTTGTTAGATTGATAACGTTTGTCTTTATAGCGTCGGGCGATATCAACAATATCGGCAACGACGGCGGTAGCGGTGGGATGCGCTCCGGCACCGGCGCCAGAATAGAGGGTTTCGCCGGAAAATTGCGAATGAATGGTAACGGCATTCAGAGCACCTTCTAACGATGCCATGATGTGCGCTGCGGGGACCATTGCCGGACGCACGCGCAATTCTACGGGTCCGTTTGCTGTACCATTTGCGACCCGTTTGGCGACTGCTAATAATTTAATGCGGTAGTTAAATTGTCGGGCATAGACAATATCGCAATAATCTAAATCGCGGATTCCTATCAACGGAATATCTGCCATACAAACATGACAACCGAAGGCAATCCGCGTCATTAAAAGTAATTTATGCGCCGTATCAACGCCGTCTATATCAAATGCGGGGGCGGCTTCGGCGTATCCTAATGCTTGCGCTTTTTCCAATGCTGCCGCAAAGGTGCTTTGTTCTGCTTCCATCGCGGTTAAGATGTAGTTACAAGTGCCATTAATGACGCCATACATCGCTTGCACCGAGTCCCCGGCTAATGATTCGCGCAAGGTTTTAACTACGGGGATGCACCCGGCAATCGCCGCTTCGTGTGCAATCGGTAATGATTGTGTTGCCGCATAAGCAAGAATATCATCGGCGGTATTGCTTGTTTCGGCTAACAGCGCTTTATTGGCGGTAACGACGGGTTTTCCCGCGGCAAGAGCGGCGCGGATACATTCGGCAGCGGTGGTACAACCGCCGATGAGTTCCACCACAATATCGGTTTGCGGATTGGCGACTGCACTGCGCCAATCGTTACTCAATAAATCGCGATAAGGAGTTAAGCGTTCATCTAAGGTTAAATCGCGCTTGACAACGGCGGTGATGTTTAGGATATGACCGCAACGTTGTTGCAATAAATGTTGCTGTTGTTTGAGAATATCCAACACCCCGCCGCCGACAACACCTGCTCCAATCAGTGCGATGCCAAGTGCAGGAGAAGAATGAGAACTGCTAAAATCGGAAGACATTTATATATTTATGCTATCTGCGGTTAAAATAGGGAATTATAGCAATAACCGCCCCGATATATAACCACCAAAACAACAAGGCAAACCGATGAAAATGCACCTCACCAACAGCGCCGGAAACCGTATTACCGCTTGCCGCGATAACACCGTTTATATCAATGGCGATGCCCACAGCACGAGTTTAATCATCCGCCCCGATTCGTTGATTACCGCTTGGCAACCTGTGGGGATTGACAACATCACACTGGCGCAATTAGAAGCGGCAGCGGAATACAGCAGTCAGGGGATGATTGTTTTACTCGGCGGCGGGGCAAAATCGCCGCCGATTCAACCGCAATGGCAAGCTCCTTTTATCAACAAGGGGGCGACTTTAGATATTATGTCGCTTTCTGCTGCGTGTCGCACTTACAATTTTCTCAATGCCGATGGGCGCTTGGTGATGGCATTATTAGTGCTGGAAGCGAATGTTTAAATACTGCCGCGTGCCGCCCGTTAGATTCGCCCCATGATTTGGCTTATTTTAGAAGCTCTGGTTGCACTGGCGCTGTTGGTGGGGATTGTTTTATGGGTGGCGTTACCGGCAAAAAAAAAGCGCGGTGTTAATAACACCGCGCCTGAAAAACCGCCGCCTAAGGAGAGAGAATAAATTGGCGGTCTTTATAAAGAGAAAAAAGGATTACTTTTTGCTTGCTTTTTTCTTGCTGGCGACAACCGGCTGGCTATTGACAACATTGTCAGCACCTGCACGTGTTGCTTGCACCGCAACATCAAAATTCTTCTGGAAGAAGTCATTGGCGGTTTGCACCGAATTACGCACCACATCAGAAAACTCTGCAGTTTTTTGATTCGGGAATAACTGAGTGGATTGCTCAAGCGCTTCGCTGAAAGAATTTTCTACCAAGGTGCGCCCTTTTTGTGCGACCGATAAGAAATTCTGACCGGCGTTACTTGCTAATGCGTAGTAAGTTTGCCCGGCTTTTTGCAATTCGGAAAGTTCCGTTTCGCTGGTTTCTTTTTGAAAGCTCAATGCTTCTTCGGCAGAAGAAAACTTCGGCAAAGAAAACAAACGCGAAACATTACGCTCCATGTTTGCCCGCACAAAAGCGACATTTTGTTCCCACAAGGTAACGGAATCGTTAATGGAGGACTTGGCGGCTTCGTTAAAGAAATCCCAAGATTCTTGAGTTTGTTTGGTGTTGTATAAGTTGGTCATAGCAATGTTCCTCAAAGGTTGTGAAAGTCGTATCAGGGTTGAATGCGACGAATTAGTAATATTATAGCGCAGGGAAACACCATTTTCAAGGGTTTTTATTGCACCGCAGCAAAAAGTAACGTTGTTTTTATTAAAAAATGGTATAAGATGATGTCAATAAAATAATAATAGATGTATTAACAATAGTTTATTTGACTAAAATTTTTATTCAAAAAGTTGGAAAATTTTTTACTTTTTTGTGTTTTTTTCACACTTTTTTCTATTTTTATTGTGCATTGCACACATTTTTAACCACTATTTTTCTACCGACTGCACAATCATCGTAAATTCGTGCCCTTTTTCGTCAACATATAGGCGCACGGGTAAATAATCCAAAGAGGGCGCCAGCCATATTCTGCGCGCCCCGCGCTCGCTATCACGGAGAATCACCACTGTTGCTATTTCTCCCATGCCGGTCATCACCGTTTCTTCCCCTTCTATCACATAGTCATAATCTCGCAAGCGCCAACCATTGGTAAATTTAAGTTTCCCGATGGCGACAGTTCCCAATGCGTACGAGCGATAAATTGCACTCAGATAATCAAACAGTGGTTCGCTCAGCTGCTCGGTTCTTGTTTCCTCGCCGCGTTGTAATTGTAATTGATCGCCCATGCGCACGGCTTGTTGCGGGTCGCGCCGTCCGCGGTTGCCTTGATATACGGTCATGAGTAACCCGTGGGTAGAATCCACTTCGCCACTACTGAAAAAAGAAGAATCGCCGTGCAGTATTTTTGCCAAACCAACCGCAGCTGCCGTGCTGTTAATTTCATAATGGTCGGCGCCAATTTGCAGCTGGTCGCGGACATCGGCAATTTTAGTATCGCCGTAATACATCTCCATTGTTAATACCGCTTGCTTCTCCGCCGCCGCGGGCAACAAAACAGCAACCGCAAATAAAAGTGTACGAAAAAGTATCATCATTGTTCTTTCTTATTGTTTAATAATTGTACCAGTATACGCGGATACAAGCGGTGTTCTATCGCCAATACTCTATTTGCCAAACTTTCTTCATCGTCGTCGTTGCTCACAGTAAGTTTTTCACAAGCAATGACTGCCCCCCCATCCAGCTCTGCCGTCACCCAGTGGATGCTACAACCGTGTTCACGTTCGCCTGCTGCCAACACACGCCGATGTGTATTTAAACCGCGAAATGCGGGCAGTAATGACGGGTGAATATTGACCAGTGGCGCACAACAGGCGGCTAAAAAACGAGGACTTAATATCCGCATAAATCCTGCCAGTGCAATGAGGGCAGGTTGATACTGAGCGAGGGTTTGTAACAATTGTTCTTCTACTTCTGTTGGAGTGTTCGCACAACACACCGCTACGGGTTTATTATGAGTGCGGGCAATTGCTAATCCGGCTGCATCTGGATGATCGCTAATGACTGCGACCACTTGTTCCCCTAAGGGTGACTCTAAAATTGCTTGTAAGTTGCTCCCGCGTCCAGAAATTAATACTACTAAGCCATTTGCCATTATATTAAGCGGCAGCTACTTTGCCTATCGTCCAAGCACGTTGTTCGCCTGCTTCGGTTGATGGTGCTGGTGTATGTTGTGTATCTGGTTCGTTTAATAGTTTTAATGCCTGCTTTTCTTCTGCCGCTGCAACAACCGCTACCATGCCAACACCGCAGTTAAAAATACGCCGCATATCAAGTTCAGTAATGTTACCTGCTTGCTGTAGTTTTTTAAACAACGGTGGCAAAGGTAAAGTATCCCAATCAATTTGGGCTTTCGTATTATCGGGCAACACCCGTGTTAAATTTTCGCGAAGTCCACCACCGGTAATGTGCGCCAAACCGCGCAAATTAACATCTTCGCGTAATTTTTTAATCGTCCGACAATATAAACGCGTTGGTACCAACAAACGCTCCAACACGGTTTTACCCTCAATCTCTTGTTGCGCGAGTTCGGGGTGTTCTGCCAATATTTTACGAATTAACGAATAACCGTTACTGTGTGCGCCGCTAGATGCCAACGCAATCAATACATCTCCCTCCTCCGCCGAACGTCCTATTAACGCCTCTTTTTCGGCAATACCAACGGCAAAACCTGCAATATCAAATCCTTGCGCATCATACACTCCGGGCATCTCTGCTGTTTCGCCGCCGACCAACGCGCAATGACTCTCTATACAAGCATCACGAATCCCAATAATAACGTTGGTAATAAAATCTTCATTTAATTTACCGCAAGCAATATAATCTAAAAAGCATAATGGCATGCCGCCTACACATAATAAATCGTTCACACACATGGCGACAACATCAACCCCAATGCATTCCGGTACATCGTGATGTTTGGCTAATTCTAATTTGCTCCCGACTCCATCGGTTGCTGACAATAATACGGGTTTTTTCATCCCCGCAGGGATTTCCACAGCAGATCCAAACCCACCAACTCCGCCTAATATTTTTACACCCTCGGGGAGATTTTTATGCGTTTTTGCTGCCAATGGCGCAATGCGTTGTACTAAACGGTTTCCGGCATCAATATCAACGCCCGCGGCGGCATAGGGATTAAACAGAGGCAACGGGGGAGTAGTTTTAGGCATCGCGCACAAAATCTCCACTGGCACCGCCGTGCTTTTCTAATAAACGCACATTTTGAATCACCATGCTTTTATCGGCGGCTTTCAGCATGTCGTATAAAGTCAGTAATGCCGCTCCTACCCCTACCAGTGCTTCCATTTCAACGCCCGTTTTCGCAGTCGCCATTACTGTTACGGTGCAGTGTACACAGCGCTGTTGGTCATCATTGGTAAATTCAACTTGCACTTTTTCCAACGGTAATAAATGGCATAGGGGAATCCACTCGGGTGTGCGTTTTGCCGCGGCAATGGCGGCGATACGGGCAACGGCAAAGACATCGCCCTTGGGCGAGCCGTCATTGAGTAAGGCGTAAGTGGCGGCAGTGAGTTGAATTTCACCACTTGCCCGTGCGCAGCGGCGTGTGATGGCTTTATCGCCGACATCCACCATGTTCGCGGCACCTTGGGAATCAATGTGGCTTAGTTTAGAACTCATTTTAGACATTGCGGTAATATTATCACGTTAAGAACAATGCCCCCATCCCTAAAAATATTAAAAACCCTAAAGTATCGGTAACGGCAGAAATGACGACGGTGGTTCCCAGTGCGGGGTCGCGCCCCATGCGCTGCATAATAATCGGCACGGCAAAGCCCGCGGTCGCACCCGATAAAAAACATAACGTCATCGCCACTGCCAGCACGATAGATAAATCCAACCGTCCATACAAGAAAAAAGAAAACACACTCACCGCCCCGCCCCACACCACGCCGTTTAAAATACTCGTCAATGCTTCGTTGCGCATGATGGAATTCCAGTTATCACTATTAATTTGCCCCAATGCCAATGCGCGCACGGTTAGCGTTGCGGTTTGGTTGCCGATATTACCGCTCATGCCGGCGACAATCGGCATCAGCGATGCCAATGCCACCAGTTCCATAATCGTCGCTTCAAAAAGACCGACCACCCGCGAAATAAAAAAAGCGGCAATTAGATTGATAAACAACCAGCGCCAGCGATTGCCAAAACGCCGCAATACTGAGGCGAACAGATCTTCTTCTTCCTGTAAGCCGGCGCTGTTGAGTAATTTACGGCTATTGGTTTCGTGCAATTCGCCAAACAATTCATCAATGGTTAAACGCCCAATGACTTTGTGTTGGTCGTTGAGTACCGGTGCCGAGATTAAATCGTAACGCTCAAAGGCACTGGTCGCTTCTTCAATACCATCATCGGCATCAAAACTATAAACATTATCGGCAACCATAATCGCCCGCGCACACGCATCGGCGGGGCTTATTAATAATTGTTTCAGTGGTAGCACGCCGGCGAGACGTTCCCAATCATCCACAATAAATAATTTATCGCAATGGCTGGGGAGATTTGCCATCTTGCGTAAGCGATTACAAATTTCGGCAACCGTTTCTTCTTCGCGCGCCAGTACAGGGAAAAAATCCATCAACGCGCCGACAGTGTCTTCTTCAAACGACAAACTGGCGCGCACTTCGGCATTTTCTGCCAACCCTGCCAGCCGCATCAAACGCACCGCGTGGCTTTTTGGCAATGTGCGCACCAAAGCGGCGACATTATCGCTATCCATCTCGCGCAACACATCCGCCATTGTTTCGGTGGGGGTGAGTTCAATCAGTTGGTCTAATAGCGGCTCCGATACTTCTGACAGCACCTCGCCGATTAATTCCAGCGGCATCACCTGCCACAGTACTTTGCGCTCTTCTAAGGGCACCCGTTCTAAAACATCGGCAATATCGGCTTCGTGCAGTCCGCTCAGTGCTTCCTGCATAGATTGACGCCAGTGCGTCTCTTCTATCGGGGGCGCTTCCGCGTCATCGTAACGGCGCAATAAATCATCTACGCGCAGTTTATAGTCGTCGCGATCGGGCATGCCGAACCATCATTGAGGATATTACTGCGCTGCCTGTGCAGCCCAGTCGCGCCCGCCAAACCAGTAATTGTGGCGCTCTTGCAACCACCCGCTTTGTTGTTTAACGCGAATCCAGTTATCAAAAAAGTTAAGTGCATCGGCATCGCCCTTACGTAATGCCATACCCTGTTTATTAATGGTTAACAAATGATCAACCGGTCTAAACAATACATCGGGATAATCAATCACCGCAAATTGCGGTTGCGGGGCGGCGGTAATCCACGCATGCGCTCTGCCATTAATCACTTCCAAGCGCGCGGTGGCATCGTCATCAAACTGCACAATATTGGCTTCCGGCAAGCGTTCTTTGGTGTAGGAGACCGGATAAGAACCACGCCGCAAGGCAAAGGTTATCTCGCTGTTATTGAAAGCATCAATGTTATCAAAACCCGCTGCCAATGTGCGATTCGCCACGATATCCAAACCGTTTTCATCGTAAGGGATACTAAAATTAACCTGCAAATTACGCGCCGGGGTAACATACATACCGCTGATAATAATATCAAATTTATTCGCCAACAGTGCCGGGATAATCCCATCCCATGCCGTCGGGATTAATTCTAATTCAACCCCCATATCTTTTGCCACTTCTTTAGCAACATCTATTTCAAAGCCAATAAATTCGCCATCTTTGCTGCGCATTGCCCACGGGACAAAACTTGAAAAACCAACGCGCAATGCCCC
>JAHZKE010000021.1 GCA_022600535.1 Pseudomonadota bacterium | reverse complement strand
TTCGGGATGTTTTTTACGCAGGCGGCGAATTTCGTTGTAAATGCGGTTGGACTCTACCGCACTGCCGCCGGGGCTATTGATGGCGAGGATGATTCCCTCGGCGTGTTCGTTATTGAAGGCGTTGCGTAATAAACTGTTAATATTGTCGGAGGAATTATCGCCCTCTGCAGTGATGGTGCCGTTGATCGCTATGATGGCAGCGTGTTTGCCATCGTCATGGTGATCGCGGCTACTACCGGCTTGATAGTAAAAAACGGTTACGGTAATGAGGTAAGTAAAGAATAAAAATTTAAAAAAGACGCTCCAACGGCGGCGGGCGCGTTGCTCACGCAAGGAAGAACTTGCAAGTTGTTGTACAAGTTCGCGATTGAAAATATCATCTTTATTGTCAGGCATGGAGAGGTATTATAACTGTTTAACCGCCCGTTACGGGTGGAAAAATTGCAACTTCACAATTATCGCTCAAAGGGGTGTCGGCATTGGCAAATTTTTGGTTCACTGCAAACTTGATGTTTTGCTGTTGTTGCAACAGTGTCGCCAAAGGGTGCGGCGGGGTGGATAACACTTTCTGTAAGGTCGCCACTGTCGCCGGAGTTTGTGCTAAGGTCAGTATCTCGCTGCTCTTTCCCGCCGTTTCGCGCACACTGGCAAAATAAAGAAGATTGATACGCATAACAGGATTAACTAGGATTAACTTAACGTTTTTTGCTACGCAACAACACTTTGACACAACCTGTATTATGCGGTTGCACGTATGCCAATACCTGCGGGCAATTCTGTAACCAGTAGCGCGTTTTATTGCGGATGATACTCACGCCATCAGGGCTATGCGTGCCGCGCCCGTGGATGATGGTGAGCACGACTTCGCCGTGCCGAATGGCGCGTTGTAGGGATTGTTCTAATGTTTCGTATGCTTGCGCTACGGTCAATCCGTGCAGGTCAATTTCACGCTTGGTGTCTGCATTGCGGAGTTGTTTTAATAATGCGGTGGATACGCCGTTTTGTTGATAATGGTCTTGTTCGCCGTAGGCGCTGACATCACGGTCGCTATCCGGCGGCAGTATTGTATTTTGTTGGTTTGCGGCGGCAGCAGGGGTTTCGTTTTTTTTCGCAGAAAATGCCTGCTCCGGCATGGCTACCGTACCGTTGCGGATATGTTCGGCAAAAGTGGTGTGGTCGTCATGCATCGCTATTTTCTAAGTAGGTTTTCGCATCTAAGGCAGCAATGCAACCGGCTGCCGCGCTGGTAATGGCTTGGCGATAAATGTGGTCGTGTACATCACCGGCGGCAAATACGCCGCGCACCGAAGTCGCACTCGCCATGCCTTGTTGCCCGCTATTGACTGTTAAATAGCCATCTTGCATGGCTAAAATTCCTTGAAATAAATTTGTATTTGGTTGGTGTCCAATCGCAATAAACACGCCGGCAACGTCTAACTGCTGTTGTTTGCCATCATTATGTTGAATGCGAATACCATTGACGCCGCTGTCGTCTCCCAACACTTCGTCTAACTGCGCTTCGGTAATAATATTAATGTTGCCGTTGGCGGCGCGTTCAAATAAGCGTTTTTGTAAAATCGCTTCGCCGCGAAATTGAGCGCGGCGATGAATCAACGTAACCGACGCTGCCAAGGAGGATAAATACAGCGCTTCTTCAATTGCGGTGTTGCCGCCGCCGATAACCGCGACATCTTTGCCGCGGTAAAAAAATCCATCGCAGGTGGCGCAGGCGGAAACCCCGCGCCCGCGAAATTTTTGTTCCGATTCCAACCCTAAATATTTGGCATCGGCACCCGTGGCAATAATTAAAGCGCGACAGGTATAACTGCCGCTGTCGCCGAATAATTTCAGCGGTTGTTCGGAAAAATCAACCCGTGCGATATGGTCGTGAATCACTTGTGTATCAAACCGTTGCGCGTGGCGGGAAAAACGCTCCATTAAGTCAGGTCCTTGTACGCCGGCATCATCCGCCGGCCAGTTGTCTACATCGGTGGTGGTCATGAGTTGTCCGCCGGGGGCGCTACCGGTAATAACAACCGGTGTTAATCCGGCACGGGCAGCATAAAGCGCGGCGGTCCAGCCGGCAGGTCCTGAACCTAATATAATTAAATCGTGATGATCCATAAATGGAGATTATACAACGACTGAGGAGGTGGCGGGTTATCCGCCTTTTTTCATTAGATTGAAAAATTCTTCGTTGTTTTTGGTTTGCCGCAGACGGTCTAAGAAAAACTCAATCGCTTTGTCTTCGTCCATAACGGCGAGCGCTTTGCGTAAGACCCAAATATTTTTCAATGCCGATTCGCTAAGCAAAAGTTCTTCGCGGCGGGTGCTGGATTTACTCACTGTAATTGCTGGATAAATACGGCGTTCGGCGATACGGCGGTCTAAGTGCAATTCCATATTGCCCGTGCCTTTAAATTCTTCATAAATCACTTCGTCCATTTTGGAGCCGGTTTCAATCAAGGCAGTGGCGATAATGGTGAGTGAGCCGCCTTCTTCAACATTTCGCGCCGCGCCAAAAAAGCGTTTCGGACGCTGCAATGCACCGGAATCGACACCCCCCGATAACACCCGCCCCGAAGTCGGTTGTAAGGTGTTGTAGGCGCGCGCCAAGCGGGTAATGGAATCTAATAAAATAACGACATCTTTACGCATTTCTACCAGACGCTTGGCTTTTTCTAAAACCAATTCGGTCACTTGCACATGGCGTGATGCTGGTTCGTCAAAGGTAGAAGAAACCACCTCGCCGCGTACGGAGCGTTTCATTTCGGTAACTTCTTCCGGACGTTCGTCAATCAGTAACACCATCAAGGTTACATCGGGGTGGTTTTCTTCTATCGCGTGTGCGATTTGCTGCAATATCACCGTTTTGCCGCTTTTGGGCGAGGCGACTAACAGCCCGCGTTGCCCTTTGCCGATGGGGGCAATTAAGTCAATGACCCGTCCGGTAATGTTTTCTTCGGCGCGTAAATTACGCTCTAAATGCAACTGTTCGGTGGGAAACAGTGGCGTGAGATTTTCATAAAAAGTGCGGCGGCGATTTTCTTGAATCGCGTCTTCACCGTTGACGGTTTCTAATTGGAAGAGGGCAAAATAACGCTCGTTATCTTGCGGAATGCGAACTTCGCCACTGACAACATCGCCGGTGCGTAAATAATAGCGCCGCACTTGATTGGGGCTGACATAAATGTCGCCCGGTCCGGCAACGTAGGATTGATCGCTATAACGCAAAAAACCGTATCCTTCGGGGGTAAGTTGTAGGGTGCCGTTGCCTTTGATGAGGGAACCATTACGCGCATATGCTTTGCTTAGCGCAAACAATAAATCTTGTTTGTGCATGCGGGCGACATGTTCAATATTTTCTTTTTCGGCAAGCTCAACTAAGGTATCGGGGCGCATTGCGCGCAGGGCGGAAAGCTCAACAACAGGTCTATCTTTATCAACAACAGGAGGATTCTCGTTATTATTTTGTTGTGCTTGTTGTTCTAAGCGGCGTGTCGTCGCTTCTAATTTTGCGATTTCGCTGGGTAAATTTCTACCGCCACCGCGTCGGGGAGGTCTATTGTTGGTATAACGATTTGGAATCGGCATGAATTAAGCAATCAGTGAGAGAGAAGTAAAAAATAAAAAAAGCGTGCCATTTTTATAGAGCAACGCTAACGACTTAGCTGTTGAGTAAATTTTCCAAATCCGGTTTGCGCACTGCGCCGACAACGGTTTGAACAACTTCACCGTTTTTAAACAGCAATAATGTTGGGATCGCGCGCACGTTATATTGTGTCGCTGTTTTGTTGTGTTCGTCAATATTAACTTTGACAATTTGCACATTGGGATTTTCTTGCGCCACTTCTTCTAACAGGGGAGCAATTGCCTTACAAGGACCGCACCACGGTGCCCAAAAATCAACAAGCACTGGCGTGTCGGCGGTTAGTACATCGTTTTCAAAAGAATCGTCAGTGGCGTGCACAATGGCGTTTTGGTTTGTTTCTGTAGTCATATTGGTTCTGCCGTATTAAAATAAACGGGGGAAAAAAATAAAGGAGTAAGATAAAAAATTAGCTGCACAAACGGAGTTGAGCATTTATTGCTATGTCTCTTTCAGAGTTGTCCCAAAAGAGAAATTAAGGCGTTAACCTCTTCAGATAGGGTTATTAT
The DNA here is from genome assembly GCA_022600535.1 of Pseudomonadota bacterium. GTDB lineage: Bacteria > Pseudomonadota > Gammaproteobacteria > Tethybacterales > Persebacteraceae > JAHZKE01. Next base: position 6,172 of record JAHZKE010000021.1, on the reverse strand, counting down.
AGCCCATCTGCAAGAAAAATACCTAACAGTAAGGGTTATTTTTGTTATCAAGTGCTAAATTCCACACCAACGGAGAGGCGACCGCGCGCGAGTGGGTGGGGTTTTTAATTCTACTATCGCAGGGGCTGTTGTAACACGTGATAAAATAAAAATATGGATTGGGCGGTCATTATTTTTGCTGCATTGCAGGCGGCTACCCCCTTGCTGTTGGCGGGTTTGGGGGAACTCACGACGGAAAAAGCAGGCGTTCTTAATTTGGGGGTAGAGGGGATGATGATTATCGGGGCGGTGGTCGGATTTATTGTTACTTTCCATAGCGGTAATTTTTTCTTGGGGACATTGGCAGCGGCGGCGGCGGCGGCAACGGCGGCGGCGTTTTTTGGGGTATTGACTGTGTATTTAAAAACAAATCAAGTGGCAACGGGGTTAGCGCTGACAATTTTCGGTTTGGGTTTTTCCGCTTTTATTGGCTTGGATTACGAAGGCAAAACATTATCCACACTAAAGCCATTGACGATTCCCGTATTGGCAGATATTCCCTATCTCGGTAAATTGCTTTTTCAGCATGATGTTTTCTTTTATTTTGCACTGGCAATGTTGGCGGCGTTGTATTGGTTTTTTGCTAAAACGCGCAGTGGGTTGATTGTGCGGGCAGTGGGAGAAAATCATCATGCCGCAGTGGCGCTGGGCTATCGGGTTAATCTTATCCGTTGGGCAGCGGTTATTTTTGGCGGGGCAATGTGCGGTGTCGGCGGGGCGTATTTATCGTTGGTCTATACGCCGTTGTGGGCGCAAAATATGACGGCGGGGCGCGGTTGGGTGGTTTTGGCGTTGGTGGTATTTGCCGCTTGGCGTCCGTTGCGTTTGGCATTGGGGGCGTTTATCTTTGGTTTTATCGGGATTTGGCAATTGTTTTCGCAAGCCAATAATATCAGTGTGCCGGCACAATTTCTCAGTATGACTCCGTATTTAGCGACAATTATTGCATTGGTTTTTATTTCGCTTTATGCGCGGCAGCAATCTACACCGCAGTGTTTGACGCAACCGCTGCCGATTAGATTGTAAGGGCGCGATGCGGGCGGTGGTGTTTATCGCAGTTGTGTTTTGCTTATGATAGAATAAGCCCCAATTGTTTATCTGCCCGCCAGGGCGCTATTTTTTAGGATAGGAGCTATTAAAAATGTTTAAAAAAGTATTAATGTTACCCTTCGTTGCCGCAGCGCTTGCGCTTTCGCCGGCGGCAGTTGCCGAAGATAAAATGAAGGTCGGTTTCGTCTATGTTTCGCCGATTGGTGATGCGGGTTGGACGTATCAACACGATCTCGGACGTTTGGCATTAGAAAAGGCGTTGGGCGATAAAATCACTACGTCTTATGTAGAAAGTGTGCCGGAAGGTGCCGATGCCGAGCGCGTGATTAACGGTCTTGCGGGGAAAGGACATCAGTTGATTTTTACAACTTCGTTTGGCTATATGGAGCCGACATTAAAAGCGGCGAAACGCCATTCCAAAGTAACTTTTGAACACGCAACGGGCTATAAAACATCGCCCAATATGGGCAATTACTCACCGCGTTTTTATGAAGGGCGTTATTTGGGCGGCATGATTGCCGGCGCGAATACAACCAGTAATGTCATTGGCTATGTTGCTGCATTTCCTATTCCCGAGGTCATCCGCGGTATCAACGCATTTACTTTAGGGGCGCAAAGTGTTAATCCCGATATTTCGGTTAAGGTCATCTGGGTGAATAGTTGGTACGATCCGGGCAAAGAGCGCGAAGCTGCTGAAACTTTAATTTCTCAAGGGGCAGATGTGGTAACGCATCACACCGATTCGCCCGCCATTGTGCAGGCAGCGCAGGAGCGCGGTAAATACGCCGTTGCCTACCACTCGGACATGCGGCAATTTGGGGAAGATGCGCAGTTAGCCGCTGTGATTCATCAATGGGAAAATTTTTATATCAACCGCGTACAAGAAGTATTAGACGGCAAATGGGAATCTTCCAGCGTTTGGCAGGGCATTAAAGATGGCATGGTTGATGTGGTATTGAATGAAAATAAACTCAAGCAAGATTTGATTAGTCAAGTGCAACAAAAACGCGCTGACATTAGCAATGGTAATTTTCATCCGTTTCAAGGGCCGGTGAAAAAACAAGATGGCTCAATGGCAGTGGCAGAAAATGCCGTGCTGAGTGATGGCGATTTGGCAACGATGAACTACTACGTCATGGGCGTAGAAGGGCAAGTGCCGCAATAATTGCGCGCGTGCGGTCTCTATCGGTCTATTGAGCAAAGCGCCGCGGGAAAACACAATGGGACGTATCACAACACACGTGTTAGATACCGCGCAAGGTATTCCGGCAAAAGCGCTCCCGTTGTCTTTATGGCGCATTGCGCCCGATGTTGATGCTAATGGTGAACAGCGTCAATTACTCGTGCAAACGCAGACCAATACCGATGGGCGTTGCGACCAACCATTATTGACGGGGGAAGATTTTGCCGCCGGAGTGTATGAGTTGGTATTTGATGCGGCAACTTATCTCACGGCGCAAGGTTTGCCTACTGATTTTTTAACCCTAATAACAATACGCTTTTCTGTGTCGGCAGGCGGTCATTATCATGTGCCCTTGTTATTGTCGCCATTTGCCTACTCTACCTATCGCGGTAGTTAATTCCTTATTTGCGGTTGTTGTAGATGAAACAGAGTCATTGTTATCTACCCGCCAGTAGCACGAGTAGCACTAGTGGTGATGCCATTGCCACTGACCAACATTGGTTGACTTCGGCACAGCAATGGTTGGCGGCGGGGCGGTCGTTTATCTTGGTCACGATTTTAATGACGCAGGGGTCGGCACCGCAAAAGTCGGGGACAAAAATGTTAGTGAGCAGCGATACCAGTGTCGGGACGATTGGCGGCGGCGCGTTAGAAAAAAAAGCGATGATTGCAGCACGGCGCATGCTAACAGAACAAGTGCAACACCGTGTTTGTGTTTGGAGTTTAAGTGCGTCAACCGGACAATGTTGCGGCGGCAAAGTTGCCTTGTTATTAGAGCATTGTACAAATGTGCAACCGGTCATCGCGCTGTTTGGCATCGGGCATGTCGGGCGCGAAGTCGCAGCAATACTCAAGCGTCTGCCTTATCGTCTGCTGTTGATTGACACTTATCCAGAGGAGACGTCAACAATTTTACCGTCCGATTTTCCGCCAGTATCTCGCGGTGGGGTGGAACAAATTGCAACCTTACCGCCGCATGCGTATCTGTTAATTATGACGCATGAACATGAGTTAGATTTTCAATTATGTGCGGCAGCGATTCGCCGCGGCGCCGACCACTCCGAAAATGCCTTTGCTTATATCGGCATGATTGGTTCTGCTGCCAAGGCAGTTAAATTTCGCAGCCGTCTACGGCAGCAGGGGGTTGCTGCCGAACAAATGACTTGCCCGATTGGTCACGGCGGGCGCACCCCGGCGGAGATTGCCGTTTGCATTGCTGCCGAAGTTATTGCTCAGCTGACTCCCGCCGCCGCGGGTAAAGAAAAACAAGCTGCCGCTGCCATGCGCTTGTTGGCGGAGGAGGGCGAGGGCGGATGACGGCGGCGACATTGATGTTGGAAGCGCGCGATATAGATAAGCGCTATGGCAACACGCAGGCAAATGCCGGCGTTACTTTACGGGTGCGCCCGGGCGAAATTCACGCATTGATTGGCGAAAACGGTGCCGGCAAAAGCACCTTGGTTAATATTTTGTACGGCATTGCACAGGCAGATCGCGGGGCGGTATTTTGGCAAGATGAGCAAGTCGTCATTAAAAACCCAACATACGCCCGCGCTTTGGGGATTGGCGTGGTGTTTCAAAAATTTTCTTTATTTGAACCTTTAACCGTACTGGAAAACATGATGTTAGCGGTAGCAGGTTCGGCGGCAGAATTGCAAGCGGCAATGGAAAACTTAGCGGCGCGTTACGGCTTGCGCGTAGAGGGCGGGCGGCGCGTGAGCACACTGTCGGCGGGGGAAAAACAACGGGTAGAGATTATCCGCTGCCTCCTGCAAAAGCCGTCATTATTGATTATGGATGAACCGACTTCAGTACTGACGCCGTTAGAAGTAGAGCAATTATTTGTGCTACTGAAAGCATTGGCGGCAGATGGTTGTGCGATTTTATTTATCAGCCATAAGTTAAATGAAATAGAAGCGTTGTGTCAGCGGGCGACTGTTTTGCGCCGCGGAAAAACAGTGGCAGAGGTGGATATGGCAGGGATTGGCCGCCATGATTTAATTGCCTTAATGTTAGGCGAAGTGTTGGAAGAAAACACCGAAGGATACCGTTGGCAACAGAAGGCAACGGCAACGCGCACCCCCGCCAAACCCTTGCTGCAATTACAAAAAATTCGTCATCGTGTCGGCGACCTTGTGTTACAGATAGACGATCTCACACTCAAAGGCGGTTGTGTGTTGGGCATTGCCGGCATTGCCGGCAACGGACAGGAGCCATTGGTTCAATGTATTAACGGTGAAATTGCCACCGCCCGCGATTGCGTTTTACTCGGGCAACAAGCGATTGGCGATTGGAGCGTTGCCGCCCGCGTGCAAGCCGGAATTTTATCCGCACCGACCGATCGTTATCATACGGCATCGGTCGGTAGTTTATCGCTTGCGGATAATACTCTTTTGGGATGTGTGCGGCAACAATACTACACGCCGTACGGGTTTATTCATCAAAGTCGTTTGCAACAATTTGCCGATGAAATTATTCAAACTTTCAATGTTGTTGCTCCCAATGCACAAGCGGCGGCGATGTCTTTATCCGGCGGTAATTTACAAAAATTTATTATCGGGCGTGCCGTGCTGCAACAACCGCAAGTTTTTGTGGCGGCAAACCCGACTTGGGGGGTGGATGTGCAGTCGGCATTATTTATTCGCCGCACCTTGTGCCGTATGGCAGATGCGGGGGCGGCAGTGGTTGTGGTGTCGGAAGATTTAGACGAATTATTTGAAATGGCAGATGAAATTGCGGTGATTAATAACGGCAAGTTATCGCCCCCCGCCCCCCTGACGGCAACGCTGACTCCATTGGTGATTGGCGAACAGATGACTAACGGCTAATGTTACCTTTGCGTTTGCTCCCGACCACACCGGCAACGGCAGAAAAAATGCGCTGGTTGCTGCCGTTTGCGGCAATTTTGCTGGCATTTTTCATCGGCAGTATTATTTTACTTGCCTTGCGGCAAAACCCGCTGGCAGTGTATTACGTCTTTTTTATTGAACCGTTTTCGTCGTTGTACAGCATTGCCGAAGTTGCCAATAAAACCACAACATTGGCAGTGATTGCGCTTGGTTTATCGGTGTGCTTTCGTTCTAATATTTGGAACATCGGCGCCGAAGGGCAGCTGACAATTGGCGCGATTGCAGCAACCGTAGTCGCACTGTATGCCGGCGATACCCCCGGCGTATTATTGTGGATGATTTTGGCGGCAGGGCTTGCGGGCGGGCTATGGGGCATGGTGCCGGCATTCTTGCGTATTTATTGCGGCGTGAATGAAATTTTGGTGAGCTTAATGTTGGTTTATGTCGCGCAGCTTTTATTATCTTATGCCGTGTACGGACCGTTGAAAGACCCCGACGGTTATGGTTTTCCCACTTCGGCACTGTTTAGTGATTCAACGCTATTGCCTGTTTTATTGGAGGATACACGTTTGTATGCTTCTATCTTTTTATTGCCGCTGGCAGTCCTCTTAGTTGCTTTATTGTTGCGGCGTAGTAAAGTCGGTTTTCAAATGCAAGTCAGCGGTATAGAACCTTCTGCCGCACGCTTTGCCGGCTTTAGTACCGCGCGTCCGGTGTGGCTGTGTTTTCTCATCTCCGGTGCTTTTGCCGGTGTCATGGGGATGGTAGAAGTCGCCGGACCTTTCGGGCAGTTAACCGAAGTCATCTCCCCTGGTTATGGCTTTACGGCGATTATTGTTGCTTTCTTAGGGCGCTTGTCGCCGTTGGCAATTGTTGCGGCGGCGTTATTGGTGGCGTTAATTTATATTGGCGGCGAAAATGCCCAAATAGAAATGCAGCTCCCGCCTTCTATCAGTAATATTTTTCAGGCGTTAATTTTATTTTCGTTATTGGCAGTTGATTTTTTCATTCATCATCGCGTTACTTGGGGGCGGGCGAAATGACTCGCTTG